>CALDJX010000280.1 GCA_937899075.1 uncultured Planctomyces sp.
ACTGACAACGGCAGCGACATACTGACAACGGCAGCGACGAGCTGACTCAGCGAGGTTTCTTACTGGTCAACAGGTGAAGTTCCTCGACGTCGACCACCCAGCCGCGGCACTTCGGGCTACCACAACCGCAGGGGATCGCCCCGTCCGCCGGCCATTCGTAATCGATCAGAACTTCAGCGCCCGCCTGGATATTCGACAAAGCCTCGATCACGACTTTTCGTTTTTCGACCGGATCACCATCTTCGAACACCAGATACAGTTTGGCGTTCGGCGTGCAACAGTGATTGACATAGCGAAACGGCTCACCCGGTTCGAGCGACCAGTCGTCTCCCAGATCGATGCAATAGTCCGATCCGTAGTCTGCATCTTCAAATCGCTCACCGGTAACTTCACCGAGCACCTGCCCCGGACGAAACCGTTTGGTCGCGAACAATCCCATGCCGTGCTTCGCTGGCCCGGCTTTAAGTCCGAGCGTTTTTGACTTCCTGCCCAACACTATTGATCCCTGCTGTGATTTCTGGTGGTGATAAGTTTCTGGTTCTGGTCAGTCGCCGACAAAATCTCAGCCCAGACTCATTCAACTGTTGGCGACTCATCGGGAACTTTAGAAACATTCGAAGCTGCGAGCGAATGAAGCTGCGACTCAAGCATTCGAAGAGCCCGAACCTGCAACGGCACGAAAAAAACGAGCACCGTGATGACGGCCCAACTCCCAAACGTGTCGTGCCATTGATCAAGCAACCACGCAAGGCCGACCAACAATGCCGGAACAAACGGGATCGCCGGAAACAAGGACGAGCCAGCATTCGGCTCGCGGTCGTGCCGAACGTGAACAACGTTTCCGGCTGCGGATGAAACAGCGGACGCCAGCAAAACCACGACAAAAGATGCAACGACGACGACAACGTACCCCACGTCACTCCCTTTCAACGTCACCCGCATTGGCACAACCTGGTCAGCAGCTGTGCCGCTTCAGCGACCGAGTCAGTCAGTTTACGGAGGCGACCCGGTTCAAACTAAGCTGGAAGTCGGCGTTCTCGATGCCGTCTTCCGGGACTCCGATTCGGAGCACTGTTTCTTCGGCCGAGCTGTAGACAGGCGGAAGATGCCTGGGTGTGGCGATGCCTGGACGTCGCGTTCGGTAGCCGTAGCTTTGAGAGCTCGCCATTTCGACAGCTGACGAAGCGGCTTCGAGCTGGGCGATATCGACGCCGTCTGAACCTAAGCCCGGAACGATCGCCTGCTGATCGCCACCGACTAATGCTCGAACGACGACGCGGTACGAACCGGGCATCGCTCCAGAGATCAGTTCGTAACGCCCCGCCTCGTCGGTTCGACCGTGCGCCCGCTTCGGTTGCCGATCTTTCTCGCCTGAAGGCTGAACGTCTTCCACGAAAAACACTTCTGCATTCGGAAGAGGCTGGCCGTCAAGATAAACAACTCCGGCTACTTCGACTGGCGAATCACTGTCTCCTCCGCTCAAGCAAAAGATCAGAACTCCCAGCAGCATGAGAGCTCCGCCGCCAACAAACAGTTGTGATTTCGTCATGATGAACCTTCTGGATTTGATCAACGCATCGAGACACGTCGGTTGCTCTGAAACTTCTGCTACGGAACCGTCACCGGCTCTTGATCGCTGATGTAATTCATCAGGCAAAACAGTCGGTAATCGATGTTTTCACTCAGGAAGTGCGTTGAGCCGTCTGCGAAGACGAAGTGCGCTCCGCCCGTGTGAACACTGTTGAAGACCCAGGCGTAACTCTTGCCGGTCGAGTCCCACGGCGCGTTGAGATGCCATCTCGAATCCGTGAAGTGAATCGGATCGACCGACGTAGCGCTGTCGCTGGTGACTCGGCCGTGGCAGCAGGTGTGAGTTCCCGTGACGCCCCACGGTCCGAAGTTCACACTCGTTTTATTCGACGTTCCACCGTGAGATTCTCCGACGGCGATCGTGTTGGAAGTCCCGTCTGTGATGTCGCGCTGCCTGGCCGCTCCGTTGTTTCCGAACACGCCTCGGCGAATGTCTCCACTCGTCTGCGACCACGGAGCGTCCCAGTCAGTAAATCGGCCACTGGCGAACAGGTAACTCGTTCGATGAGCTTCCCGTCGCGAGTAAATATTGTTCGTCCCGGGGTCGTGCGTCGAAACTTCGCCAGCATTCGGATGCGACGGACAGTTGAGCATGGTGAAGTTCGCACCGTACACATCCGCGTTTGTGGCATCCGTTCCCGCCGTCGGAAACGAGTAAGGCGACGAACTGCTCGAGCAGACGTCGAAGTCGTACTCAGAAGAAGCACTTCCCTGATCAAAGTACGGCAGCAGCAAAGCCCACCCCGTCGTGTTCAACACTCGGTTCCCGTTGCTGTAAAACGGCGTGCTCTGATACCGGCCGGAATTCAGCAATGCGGGCGGATTCACATTGAAAGCGCTTTCGTAATTCGCAAGAGCCAGCCCGATCTGCTTGAGGTTATTTTTGCATTGCGATCGCCGAGCCGCTTCGCGAGCCTGCTGCACAGCTGGCAGCAACAGAGCGACCAGAATCGCGATGATCGCAATCACCACCAGAAGTTCGATCAAAGTGAATCCTCGACGCTGCCCCCGTTGGAACCGCCCCACTTCTTTGCCTGTCGACATCTTTCAGTTCTCCTGCCCGATAAAGAAAATACGACCGCCATGTCGGTTGCCCCGCGGCGTTTCCAGACGCCTTCCGACACCCTGCGGCATTTACCTCCCGCAGCAGCGAGACTACCGATAACACACCGAAGCATCTGTAGTCTGAATGATCATTCGCCGGAATTTCAGACCGATCCCGCTCGCGACGTGACACTCAGATAAGCCAGCTCGACACAACGACATGCGCCGATCGTACCTCTGCGTACGATGCTGCCGGTCAGCGAGCGGGTGACATCGCGTAACGCTGAAAGCCTGACCACGACACCCGCGCTCAAGCGGCAGAATTGCTCATCTTGCCGGCTTTTGAGCCTTCTGATACAAGCTCGCTCGGACACAAATTCACTCTGGTTTCAGCGAAAGGGATGTCGCGTGAACCAGCACTCGGCCGACACGACTACGCACACCAAGAACCAGCCACCGAGCAGGTTTCGTCAGCTTCTGCCGCTGTTTGCAGCGATGCTTCCGGTACTGTTCGGGCTGGGTTTCCAGGCCGCCGGAACGCGACCTCAGCTGTTAAAAAACAAGGCTGAGCGGCCGCCACTCGCCTTTCATCAATACATGGTGAACCTCGGCGATGTTCCGATTAAGCGATCACACGCCGCCGCGTTCTCGTTCACAAATCACGGTGAACAGGCCATTAAGTTACGACGCCTCGAAACAAGTTGCGGCTGCCTGACTCAGCAGTTTGAACAGGACGTCGTTGCTCCCGG
>CALDJX010000281.1 GCA_937899075.1 uncultured Planctomyces sp.
ACCTCGCAACGCTCGCCGGATGACCGCTAAAATATGCGAAACTGGAACTAAGGATCGCGTTCAAAATAACTTCCCGATTTCGAACAGTAGGCTGGAACAAGCTCGGCGCAGTTCCGGCAGTACGATAATGCAGAAATGCCGGAACTGCGCAGAGCTTGTTCCAGCCTACGACTCATGATAACGCGATTTTCGGGAAGTTATTTCGGACGCGTTCCTAAGTGTGACAAGATGCTCGAAAAAACAGGATTCTCATGACGGATAACTCGCGTGAACTCGGAAGTGTGACCTGCTCGTTAAAGGGGACTGTCACGGCCGGAAGCTGGCAGACGTGTGTGCTGCGTTATACCGCCGGCGCTGCAGGAGTTGACGACACCGGCTCGCTCAAAATTGTCATGCGATACGCGACTGATAGCGGCGTCCCTCAGTTCGACGATCCGTCGGCGCCGCACTACACAACCGCCGTCGCTTCCAACGGTGCTCACCTGCAACTTCGGTACGACGTCAAAGACTTTCGCCGACCGTGGGGCCGAACAATTCACGTCAAGGTTCTGCAAGGGTATTTGCGGGAAGGTGAAACGATCACGCTGACGATTGGCGACACGTCATGTGGTTCTGCGGGTTGGAGAATGCAGACGTTTCTCGAAGACACGTTCGAGCTGAAGGTTCTGGTCGATCGCTACGCCACCTACGTCTATGAAGAATTGCCGAAGTCGCCCTCGTTTCGAGTCGGCCCTGGCGTTCCTGCTAAACTGGTAGCGATTGCCCCGACGACAGCCACCACAGGCAGAAAAATATCCGTGCGAGTCAAACGCGAAGATGCCTGGGGAAATCCCGTCGGCACTCCATGGAAAGTTCCCTGCACCGCATCGTCCGCAACGGGAGCGTTCCGAACGTTAATCAACGACGACGAGACTGGATTGTCAGCGTTCACGAATCCGTGCATCGTTTCTGCTGAGCGGCAGCCCGGTCGATTCTGGGCGGACATCCACGGCCAGAGCGAAGAAACCGTCGGCACGAACACCATCGACAGCTACTTTCGCTTCGCCCGCGATCGAGCGTTCGTCGATGTGTGCGGGCATCAGGGCAACGATTTTCAGATCACCGACGACTTCTGGCAGACGATCAACGACACGACTGCTCGCTTTAACAAAGACGGTCGCTTCATCGTCTTCCCCGGTTGGGAATGGAGCGGCAACACTGGACTCGGCGGCGACCGAAACGTCTTCTTCAAAAACGAAGGCGGCATCATCAGCCGCAGCAGCCGTGCCCTTGTCGAAGATTCAGAATCGACCACCCCGTGCAGCAGCACGGTGGAAGACCTCTTTGACAGCATTGCCAATTGCGGTCACGAAGCGATGCTTGTCCCCCATGTCGGAGGCCGGTTCGCCGACCTGGCACGACACCGCGAAGGTCTGGAGCCGGCCGTCGAAGTTCACTCGGCATGGGGAACCTTCGAATGGATGCTCGACGACGCGTTCAGCCGCGGCTATCGAGTCGGCATTGTTGCAAACTCGGACGGGCATAAAGGACGACCCGGAGCGAGCTATCCGGGAGCGAGCACTTTCGGAAGCTACGGCGGCCTGACCTGCATCCTCGCCGACAAACTGGACCGCGATCATATCTGGGAGGCCTATCAGTCCCGCCGAGTTTACGCGACCACCGGAGCACGCATCTTTCTTGACGTCGCGACGGATAACGGCGACCCGATAGGCAGCGTCGTCACCGTTAAGAAAGGCAGCATCCCGACGTTTCAAATCAATGTCTCGGGGACAGCTCCGATCGAGCGGATTGAAATTCGCAATGCGATGAAGGTTCTCAAGACCGTAAGACCATACGAAAACGACGACCTCAGCAATCGCCTCAAGCTGCTTTGGCAAGGCGCCGAAGTCCGCGGTCGAGGTCGTCAGGTTACGTGGGACGGAGAACTCACCGTCACTGGCAACAACATCCGACACTTTGAAACGATCAACTTCTGGAATCAGGAAAAACGCTGCGAGCAAATCAGCCAACGTCATCTGAAATGGGAATCGATCACGACCGGCGGAGTCGCTGGTCTGATCGTAGACATGAAGAAGCCGTTAGCCGGAACGATCGATCTGTCAACAACTCAGAAGTCTCTCACAGCCAGAATCGTCGACCTGGACATTAAAGGCAGAACTCGTTCAGCAGGTGGACTCGGAAAAACAATCTCCGCCTACCGATTGCCGCCAGCCGACGGACCTCGCGATTATTCGTTGGAATTTACTCCATCGGCAAAGCAACTCGGCAAGGGCGACAACCCGATCTACATCTGCGTCGTGCAGGAAGACGGCCACATGGCCTGGTCCAGCCCGATCTATCTCGTGAGAAACTAAGTGCTCGTATTCGAAGCCAGTTTTACCACACCAGCGGAACCAGGATCACGCAGATCGTCATGAAGAGCAGCCCGAGCGGAAGTCCAAAGCGGACATAGTCGGAGTATCGATACCCGCCCGGACCGTAGACCATCAGGTTTGTCTGATAGCCGAACGGCGTCACAAACGCGGCGGAAGCGGCGATCATCACGGCGACGATCAACGGCCGCGGATCGTCAACGCCGAGCTTTTTCGCAGACGCCAAAGCGATCGGAAACATCAAAACGGCGGCCGCGTTGTTCGTGATCAGTTCGGTAAAGATCATCGTCACCAGGTAAAGTGCGAAGAGAACCGCGCGTTCATTTCCCCCGGCCAGATTGATAATTGCCTCCGCAATCGTTGCGGCCGCACCGGTTGTCTCCATCGCCTTGCCGAGACCCAGCGCCGACCCAATTACCAGCAACAGAGAAATATCGACGCTACGACGACCTTCGGATCCCGTGCAGCATCGAGTTGCCACCATCAGACCTGCCGCCGTCATCGCTGCGGTCATGATGTCCAGCAGGCCGATCGTCACGACCACAACCATCGCCGCCATGATACCCAGAGCGATTCCCGCCTGGCCGTGACGAATGGGAGCTGAATTCTCCACACTGCTAACGAGGAAGAAGTCCTGCGAGTTTCGTTGCTTCTGCTCAAACGCGGTGTGCGATTCCAGCAGCAATGTGTCACCCGGTTGAAGCACGACGTCACCAAGTTTGGCGTTAATACGTTCTCCACTTCGAGCGATTGCCAGTACGGCGGCGTTGTACGTTGATCGAAACTGCCCGTCACGGATCGTCTTGCCGATCAACGGGCAACGGTTTGAAACGACGGCCTCGATCAGACAACGTTGAGTGTCCGGCACGTTGACCGTTGCGGCCTGCTCGTCTGACGGCACCAGACCTCGGATTTTTTTCAGGTCGACGACGGATTCAATAATTCCGACGAAAACCAACCGGTCGTCTGCCTGGAGTTTTTCCGTCGGCGCGACGGCGGGAATAACAAAGTCTGCCCGAGCAATCTCAGCCAGAAACAACCCCGGCAGATGGCGGAGGCCGGCCTTTTCGACGCTCTGCCCAACCAGCGGACCACTTGGCCGTACAGTCATTTCGACCGTGTACTGACGAGGGTCGTCGCTGATGCTGATCGCAGGCCGGCGATCGGGCAGCAGGATTTTGCTGAATACCAGAATGTAAATCATCCCGGCGATGGCACACGGAATCCCAACCCACGACAGCTCGAACATGCCAAGCGGTTTGAGACCGGCGCGTGCGATTTCGCCATTGATGATCAGGTTCGTGCTCGTTCCGATCAGTGTGCAGAGTCCGCCGAAGGTTGCCGCATAGCTGAGCGGCAAAAACAGCCTCGACTGACTGAGTCCGGTTTTGCGGCAAAGATCGTCCACAACCGGCAGAAACATCGCCACGATCGGAGTGTTGTTCAGGAAGGCGCTTAACGCGGCGACCGGCGGCAGAAGTCTCAATTGTGCCTGTCGTTCGGTTTTCGGTCGGCCCAGCAATCGATGCGTCAGCAAGTGCATCGCCCCGGTTTGAGTCAACCCCGTGACAATCACGAAAAGGATACCGACTGTCACCAACGCCGTGGATCCGAAGTTGGCCACGGCGTCTTCCGGAGCCGGCAGTCGTGTCGAGCCGCTCAGCTTTCCAACAACGATCAGCAGCGTCAGGGCTCCAAGAGCCAGCAGGTCCGGCGGCCCCAGATTTCGCGCCAGACCGATAATCAGCAGGCAGACCACTCCAACCGTAAACCAGGCTTCCCAGGGCATCGAGCAGTCTTTTCTGACAGGACAGGAGCGTTCAGCAGCTCCGCGTTCATCGCGAGCGGATATTATCGTCACCGGCGTCCGCCACCAACTGCATCGGGGACCGGCATGACATCTCTTGATAGACTTCGGTTCGTTTCAGACTGGAATTCGCGGCGGAATGCCTCGTTCCGCAAGTGTCCGCCTTCACGAAATTTCGATGCTCGATTTCTTTCATCCAACCGTCCAGACCTGGTTCAAACAGGAACTCGGCGAGCCAACCCGGGCTCAGCTTGAAGCCTGGCCGGCGATCGCGCGCGGCGAACACACGCTCCTGCTCGCCCCGACCGGTTCCGGCAAGACGCTGGCAGCGTTTCTCACCGCGATCAACCGGTTGATGTTTGAGCGGCCTTCCACCGAGCAACGCGAAACGTCCGTCACCTCATTGAAGAAGCCCGGAGTCTCCGTCCTCTACATCTCCCCGTTGAAGGCCCTCGGCGTCGACGTTGAACGAAATCTTCAGCGGCCACTGGTCGGAATTCAGCACGTCGCCGACGAAGCGGAAGTTGTTTATCAGACACCGACCGTCGCAACCCGCAGCGGCGATACGGATCCGAGCGAACGACGACGAATTGCAAAAACACCGCCCGACATCCTGATCACGACACCCGAATCGCTTTACCTGATCCTCACCTCGAAAGCGCGAGAGATCCTATGCAACGTCGACACGATCATCATTGACGAGATCCACTCGCTCGTCGCTTCCAAGCGCGGCTCGCACCTCTTCGTTTCGCTCGAACGCCTGGAAGAATTACGTCGACGATCGTCTCCACAACGAGCGGCTGCACAACGCCTCGGACTTTCCGCCACGCAGCGGCCACTTGACGAGGTCGCCCGGCTGCTCGGTGGCCTGGAGTTCGCATCACCAAATGATCCCGTCGCGAGACCACGTGACGTGACGATTGTCGAAGCAGGACGAAAACGAGAACTCGACATCACCATTGAAGTCCCGGTCGAGGACATGTCGCAGCTCGCCGAAGCTCAAGCAAAGCGACAAACCGGCAAAGCTCAGAAACGCGAACCACAACCGGCCATTTCATCAATCTGGCCGGCGATACACCCGCGACTGGTCGAGCTGATCCGGTCACACCGATCGACCATGATTTTTGTAAACAGCCGACGGTTGGCCGAACGACTGGCTGGAGCGATCAATGACGAAGCCGACGAAGAAATCGCACTCGCGCATCACGGATCGTTAGCAAAGGATGCACGTTTCGACATCGAGTCACGCCTGAAGGAAGGCCACCTCCCGGCCATCGTGGCAACTTCTTCGCTGGAACTGGGCATCGACATGGGAGCGGTCGATCTGGTGATCCAAATCGCCGCCCCGCCGTCGATCGCCTCGGGCCTGCAACGAATCGGTCGTTCCGGCCACAGCGTCGGAGCCGTTTCGCAAGGCATCATTTTCCCTCGTTACAGAGGCGACCTTTTAGCCTGCGCCGCCGCTTCCGATCGAATGCTCAACGGCGAGGTCGAAGAAACTTTCTATCCGCGAAACCCGCTCGACGTGCTTGCTCAGCAGGTCGTCGCGATCGTTTCTGAGCGGCCGATCCCTGTCGACGACGTTTTTCGATTGACGTTGAGCAGTGCTCCTTTCGTCGATCTGCCGCGGTCATCTTTTGAAGGTGTGCTGGATCTTCTTTCCGGCAGATATCCGTCGGACGAGTTTCATGAACTCCGTCCGCGGATCAACTGGGACCGAATCAGCGGAGAACTTTCACCACGCAACGGCTCGCAACGTGTCGCGATTCTCAATGCTGGAACGATTCCGGACCGCGGTCTGTACGGCGTCTTTCTGCTCGGCAAAGAAGGAGAGACCAACAGCCGGGTCGGCGAACTCGACGAGGAAATGGTCCACGAGATTCATCCCGGAGACGTGTTCCTTCTCGGAGCGTCTTCCTGGCGAGTCATCGAGATCACGCAGGACCGCGTGCTCGTCACTCCGGCTCCGGGCGAACCGGGACGGATGCCCTTCTGGAGAGGCGAAGGTCCAGGTCGACCGCTGGAGTTCGGACAGGCGATCGGATCGCTGGCCCGCCGACTGCTGGACATGCCTCGCGAAGACGCACTTCAACTACTGACGGACCATCACGGCCTTGCCGAACAGGCGGCTGAAAACCTTGTGAAGTATCTGGAAGCTCAGATCGATGCCACTGGCGAGATCCCCAGTGACCGCGCGATCATTGTCGAGGCCGGCGTTGACGAAATCGGCGACTGGCGAATTGTGATCCTGTCGTCCTTCGGAGCCCGCATTCATGCGCCGCTGGCATCGGCTGTCGTGAGCCGACTGCGGGAAATCTCGAACGGACAGGTCGACGTCATGTGGACCGACGAAGGGATCGTGTTCCGCCTTCCGGCTGCCGACGAAATTCCGTCCACCGCACTGCTCTTCCCCAGGCCGGACGAAATCGAAGACATCCTAATTAAGGAACTGGGCACGACCGCGCTGTTCGCCTCACACTTTCGAGAAAACGCGGCACGAGCATTGCTGCTTCCTCGGCACCGACCCGGCAAACGAACTCCGTTGTGGCTGCAACGCCGAAAATCGGCCGATCTTTTAACCGTCGCGGCTCGATATCCCAGCTTCCCGATGATGCTGGAAACGTATCGAGAATGCCTGAAGGACGTTTTCGATCTGGCCGGCCTGAAGACTCTACTCGAAGAAGTGCAGAATCAGACGATCGCTGTGCAGCACGTTCAAACAGAATCGCCGTCGCCGTTCGCGTCGGCCGCTCTGTTTTCTTTTACCGGAAACTTCCTCTACGACGGCGACGCCCCGCTGGCCGAACGTCGCGCGCAGGCTCTCGCCCTTGACCATCTGCAATTGCAGGAGTTGCTCGGTGAAGTCAACTATTCGGAACTTCTTGATTCGGATGTGTTAAGTCAATTGCGTACCGAGTTGCAGCGTTTACACACTCAATATCCGGTCCGCAGCGTCGACGGCCTGCATGACCTGTTGCTGTATCTTGGCGACCTCACACGCGTTGAAATTACAGAGCGCTGCGACCTGTCGTCGGGTCAAAAATCCAGTGACGAATGGATCGCCGACCTGCTCGACCAGCGCCGCATTATTCGTCTGGCAATCGCCGGTGAAGAGCGTTTCGTCGCTGCGGAAGACGCGTCTCGATACCGCGATGCCTTGTCGATCCAGTTGCCGACTGGGATCGCGAAGGCGTTACTCGATCCGGTTGAGTCGCCGCTGACCGATCTTGTTTCACGCTTCGCGAGAACGCACGGACCGTTTTCGACGGAAGACGTCTGCGCGAGATTCGACCTTCAGCCCGACAAGGTCAATGAAACACTGATTGAACTTGGCCAGACCGGAAGGCTGATCGCTGGCGACTTCGCCTCTCCGAAACCGGACTCAAAGTCTGACACCACGTCAGAGTCAAGCACCGCCGCCGATCGACAGTGGTGCGACGCCAACGTTTTGCGAATCTGGAAGCAGCGATCACTCGCCCGCGTCCGGGAGCAGATCAAACCAGCATCGCCTGAAGCATGCACTCGGTTCCTCATCGACTGGCATGGAATCGGGCGACGCCGACAAGGCCCGGAAGCACTGCTGGACGTCGTCGAGCAACTGCAGGGTCTCGCTCTCCCAGCGTCTTGCCTCGAACGAGACATCCTTCCGGCCAGGCTTCCCGACTACCGCCCCGGTGAACTCGACGAGCTGTGTGCCACGGGCGAAGTTCTCTGGCAAGGCCGCGGCACGCTCGGCAGTCACGATGGTCGCATCGCTCTATTTCTTACCGAAGCCTTCGATCAGCTCACACTTCCTCCACCGCCCGACGAGGTTGTTGACGACCTGGCCGACCACCTTCGTGAATTCCTGGCAAGCAACGGCGCGGTCTTTTTCAGTGCGATCCACGCCGGCGTTGGCGGGTTCCGGAACGACGTTGTCGACACACTTTGGCGACTCGTCTGGAACGGCGAAATCACCAACGACACGCTCGCCCCCGTGCGATCGCTCATCCGGTCCACAAGGTCGGTCGCTCCTTCACGATCTGGACAAACTCCGTCGGGGCGACGGGTTTCCTCTCGACGATCAAGCCGAACACGATCACAACGGCCAGCACTCCTGCCCGGCACGGAAGGACGCTGGTCATTGCTGAGCACACCGGACGAAGCGACGTTTTCACCGACAGAACGAAAGATGGAACAGGCCCGGCAACTGCTCGACCGCATGGGGATTGTCACTCGCGAATCCGTCGCCGCTGAAAATATTGCGGGAGGCTTCTCCGCGATTTATCCCATCCTGCGAGCCCTGGAAGATTCTGGGAAGATCCGACGAGGCTACTTCATCGAGGGACTGGGAGCGGCTCAGTTCGCAGCGCCAGGAGCCGATGAACGACTCCGCCATCTCGCCTCCCAAGACGCAGCAGGCAACACAAAAACGATCACCATCTCAGCAGTCGATCCAGCCAACCCGTTCGGAAGCGTCCTCCCCTGGCCAAAACTGGCTGGCCGCAAAGCGGCAAAGCCACAACGAGCATCCGGAGCCCTTGTGTTTATCCAAGGCGGATTGGCAATCGGCTATTTGAACCGTGGCTTCGACACCCTGACGACGTTCCAGCACAGAAACTCCGAACAACCCGCAGTGCCAAACGATCTGGCTCGCGCACTCGCCGACCTTGCGACCAATCGTGGTCCGATTCTTCTGACATCAATCGACGGCCATCCCGCCCAGAATTCGGATCTCGCTTCCGAGTTTCTCGCAGCCGGATTTCAATCATCCAGTAGCGGATTGCGACATCGCGGCATCTAGCAAAACAAATGTGTCCGAAACAGGTTCCGATTACCGCCCGTCATCCGCGACCAGCCCGGAACCACCCAACAGCCCGTCGTCGGGGCACGTGACGTATGACAAGCACAGCGTCGGCGTACCATCTCCTGGTTGACGACGAATGGTATGCCGGCGCGGAGCTTGTCATACTCATCGTGGTTTTCTGCGAACTTCCTCTGGCATTGGCATGGTGACTGGACCTCAATCTTCTGCTGCAGATTCGCTGGTCTCTTCGTCAGACCCGCCGCTGCTTCGAATGCGCGGCGTCGATAAGTCGTTCCCCGGCGTGCACGCTCTGAAGAGTGTCGACTTGAATGTTGAGGCGGGGGACGTCCTGGCGTTGCTAGGCGAGAATGGTGCCGGGAAGAGCACGCTTATCAAGGTGCTGGGCGGAGCACACCGGCCGGACTCTGGAACAATCGAGATCGACGGACGCGCCGTGGAAATCGCCACCCCGCAGGATTCGCAACGGGCGGGTATCGGC
>CALDJX010000282.1 GCA_937899075.1 uncultured Planctomyces sp.
TGGTGATGCTCGATCTGAGCAGTTATCACGACGACACGACACGGGGCCTGACAAACGCCGACGCGAAACTGCTGGCTGAGATCAACGCAGGCGCAACCGTCGAAAACGCCCGCATCGTCCGCTTGGGCGGCGTCAAGTGGATCAAACACTGGAACGACTTCCGCAGCCGGCACCCGGACTATCACGAGTACCACTTCCTCCACACGCCGCTGGAACTGTCCCTGCGCCACCACACGCTGCAAGCCTTCCTGGCCAATCGTGCTGGCCGCGAGTCTGGCGAAGTATTTCACCGACAGCGAGTGCTGTCGCTGCGTGAAAAGCTCGCGCCACAAGTCGCTCCTCGCATTCCGTAGTCGAGTTTCGCAGCAGTGACGGCATGAATCAGAACATTCACGGTTGGTACGTGATTAAGGCCACTCAGATGATCAATAATTAAAGACAGCGAGCGTTCGCGTGTCGTCGCTGAAACGCCGCGGCGGAGGTAGTTTTCCAATCTTCGCATCGGCAGCGCCAGACAGTCACTGCATGCCAAACCAGCGTGGTCATCAGCACGCAGACAGAGTGCTGTGGCCGCATAAGGTTGACCTTCTGCATCGAAAAATTGTCACCGGCCAATCTGATCCGCTTGCTCGCCAGCTCCAGTCGTAGAGTGTCGTCAAACTGAGTTACTCCCGAATTGCTTTGTGAATCCGGTCTGCGCGACCGACGCCGTTTGGGCGAGGTGTCGTGGAGGACTCTCGATTGATTTTTCGAGTTGTTTTCGGTTATTGGAAGTCTGGTGGCGAGCGGTGCTGGAGCAGATACGTAAATCGGCTGGCCAGGCGTCAGCACTTTCAGGTGAGAGCCAAGGTTGCGGTCGGAACATCGACACCGTCGCGCTGATCTGCAAAAGCTACCGAGTGTTCCACGACCTGAACCAGAGATTGGTCGTCTATGACCACGTCGTAGGACCAATAGAACAAAGCCGCCGTTGGCTTAGCGGACTCGCCCGGATTTCCCATTATCGTCGCGTCTTTTACTTGAAAAACGCGACTTCGTACGCTTTGAGGACTCAAAGGGAACGAAGTCGCCGATTAGGACAAACACAGCGAAAACCTTAGTGAAACGGTCGCATGCAGATGCCGTCTGCAAGTCTTTGATCGGCTTGGCCCCAGAGCCTTCTCAGCGGAGTACATGTACCTGATCGCGAAGTACGAATCGGCGCTGGCAAGCCGCAAACATGGACGCAGTTACTGGTTCTTTCCACTGGAAAGGATCACGGAAACGTTTCATGTCTCGCCGCAGTTCGCGTCTTCCGGCCTGCGAGGTCTGGTTGAACTCGGCATGATGCATGTCTCGCATGGCCAGTTCGGCATCACGTAATGGATACATGGGTGGAAAGACAGCAACATGCCGGCAAGGACTAATCATTTCCAAAGACTCATCACAACGATTTGCGAGCGATGTGCGGAAGAGGGCATAGTCGTCGAGGAATCTGGGATGATCGAGGAATCTTTTGGCGACGAACGCGAGATTGACGTTCGGCTAACCGCAAAGGTCACAGGCCTGCCAGTAACGATTGCTGTCGAATGTCGAGACCACAGCCGCAAGCAGACCAAGGAATGGATCGATCAGTTAATTGGAAAATTCATAGGAACAACGCCCAAAGTCGACCGCGTGATCGCAGTGTCTCGATCGGGCTTCACGGCAGGAGCTGAGAAGAAAGCGTTGGAGCATCGAATTCTCACGATCACTCTTTCCGAAGTGCAGACTGTTGACTGGCCGAAACAATTTCAATGCATTCGAATCGCTGAGAGCAGAATGGAAGTAACTCCAGCCAAGTTCGGTGTTTCGCCACGCATGGAGATAGCTCTCGATTCTGCAACGCTGGTTGTCAATTCAGCGCCAGTTGGGAGCTTGCGGGAAATCGTTCTTTCGGTCCTCGTTCCACTTGCCCGATCTGAAATCATGAAGCAACTGTCGAGTGAGCCAGCAAAGTTCTTCCCCAATATGGCGGCTCTCAAGCACTCAGTATTGGGAACCGAACATGATTATCCTGTTCAAAATATGGCAGTCATTTCCGAGAATGGTGAATCGCATTCGATCAAATCGATCCTCGTCGTGCTTCACACCAGTATGTCAGTCAGAGACACTCAGAATTCCTTTGAAGTGACTTCTGAAACGCCATTTAAACCTCTAAGCGACATTTGTGTCACGAATGCATCGGCGTCAGACGGTAAACGGAAATTTGATGTTTCCGTAATTCAGTCTCTGGGGCAGCCAACAATGCAGGTTTGCATGACTCCTGAGAACCGGGGGGCCAAAGTCAATGACGCTGATGGCTGACAAGGCAAAGCCTATTGCCTATTTAATGCCACGCGCCGTGTGCTATCTGCGCGTAGCACGTCGAAACAGGAGATGGGGATTCATGGACAGCTTGAATGGGCACTTCAAGCTGCCTGCAAACACGAAGTGAACCTCGAAGCGAGCCCGGACGACATTGACGAAATGCTGCAACGTGGCTTGAAAAGCTATCGCGGCATACTGCTTGACGACGGAGTCTCAGGCGGCCGCCTTGATCGACCAGGGTTTGTTGCACTTCGTCATGAAGCAATCCAGAAACGAAACGTCAGCCACATTCTGATCCACAAGTCCGATCGGTTTGCCAGGCCAGAGCAGGCAGGTGCCGCGATGTCGATGGAAATTGAGCTATTGCTCGCCAGCCTGACCATCGTCTTCTAAAACCGTATCTCAGAGCCTCGTGAAAGAGGAATCCACTACTTCGACCGCGATATTCTGCTGCTTCACGAATACTGTCAGAGCGGCGAGTTTTTGACTCAGCTTGCCGAACGGGTGCTGGCGGCTCAGATTCGGCTCGCAAAGGGGGCTTCTGGACGGGAGGTCCAGCGCCATACGGATTTGTCCGAGTGCTATGCGATACAGCTGGTAACGAAGTCATGGTGCTTGATGAAAAGACCACGGTCCGTCGTGAAGGATGTCACGTCAGAATCCGCGTCGATGAACGGAAGCCAGAACGTATTGAAACGTGGTTGAAAATTCTTAAGTGGTATGGTGTCGATGGCTGGGGAGTGCAGCGGATAGCGAATCGTGCGCATCCCCTCTCCAAATGCTGGTCGGACTCGCGTGATCGGCGGCGTACTCCGCACAAATTCGGGCAAGTGGCGCCAAAACAGCGTTATGAATCTCATCAAGAACCAGGCCATCATTGGCATGGCCGTTTTGGGGGTTCGTTCAGGATGAGCGCATCGACGGTTTTCCCCGGACGGTCAGGACTCGGAGTCCGATCCTTCAGGATGTTCACATCCCACCCCTGCCGCCCATGTTGTTCAGCAAGCGGACCGAAGTATGGGGAAGGGGGCGGGCGGCGAGCTTGCGAGCCCCCAGTGTTGAATCTGGGGGCTCGCAAGCTCGACCCCAGCCATCCAAAGCTTAGCGTCTTGGATTGAGAGACTACCAGATGCTGACTTTCTGATGTCCGCACGGCTGCCTGCTGGGTTGCCAGACATGGGCGACACAGTCACTCTGCCTGTCCGCGATCTATCCAGCACTTTAGCAGAGTCTGCTTCGGGATTCGCAATGGATCTGACTTCGACCAGCGACGACACCACATCGACGAACGGCACATCAGACAACGAGCCTCGGTCACGTGCGCGCGGGATCCTGTCCGCATGGCTGTGCTCGGGAGCGATGATCGCCTACCTCTGTCGCAATTCGTTGGGTGTTGCTGAAAAAACAATTCGGCTCGACCTGTCCATCAGCGAAGAAACGATGGGCTTTATCATGGGGTCCTTCTTCTGGGCGTACGCCTTATGTCAGATTCCCGGTGGCCTTCTGGGAAAGAAATTCGGCTCGCGAATCTGGGTGCCGATTTTTTCCGCGGCTTCAGCAATTGCGACGATGACTTTCGGAATGGCCACCGGAGTCGCCGGCCTTCTCACTGCTCGAATTGGAATCGGTGTCGCCCAGGCCGGACTGTTCCCGTGCTCGACAATCGCCATCACAAAATGGTTTCCAAAGGGTGAGCGAGGTCTGGCCAGTGGGTTTCTTGCAGCGTCCATGCCGGTCGGCGGCGCGATCGGTGCCGGACTCACGGGCGAACTTCTCGAACTCACCAGTTGGCGATGGACGCTGATTCTGTACTCAATTCCTGGTTTACTGTGGGCGGTTGGCTTTCGGCGATGGTTTCGCGAGACGCCTTCCGAACACCGCAGCGCTAATCGGGCCGAGTGTGATTACATCGCAGAAGTTACCGGTAGACCAGAAGTTACCGGCAGATCGAACGCTCCGACGGCCGACACCCGGGCCTCCGCAAGCTCGGATCCGATCTCCCACGAGAACGAAGCGGCCTCAGCAAACGAGCCGACCTCACAATTATCCTGGCTGTTTCTGGCTGCGAGATTGTCGTTCTGGATGATCTGCGGGCAGCAGTTCTTTCGAGCTGCCGGCGCGGCGTTCTTCCAAAGCTGGTTTCCGACCTACCTGCAGGAAACTCGCGGCGTGTCGACAGCACAGTCCGGCTGGCTGTCGACGCTTCCGTTAATCGCGACCGTCGTGGCCGCCATCCTCGCCGGAGGCCTGTCCGATTATGTCTATCGAAAAACCAAACGACTGACGCTCGCTCGGTCCGGCCTCGCCGGCGGTGCGTTGTTTCTCTGTTCGATGCTGGTTTTCTCAGCCTGGTTCGTGGAGGACGCGACAACCGCCACCCTTGTCATCAGCGCGGGAGCGTTCTTTGCCGCCGTCGCCGGGCCCTGTGCCTACGCCTCGACGATGGACATGGGTGGACGAAACGTGTCCCTCGTTTTCAGTTGGATGAACATGATCGGAAACTTCGGAGCGGGCCTGGTCATCTGGGGCGTCCCCCACTTTCGCGAACTCGTTGATTCAAACGCTGCCTTGCTGAAGCTGTGCGGCGGCAACAGTTGGAATGCCATCTTAATTTTGTTCGGCACGATGTTCCTGATGTCGGCGGTCTGCTGGACATTACTGCGAGTCCGAGAAAACGAACTGGAATCCTGAACTTCTCTGAGTTAGCGAAAGAATTTGACTATGCAGACTGTCGAATTTCCTCAAAGCAGATGCCTGGCCGGCGTCGCGCGACGCGACATCACGCCACCCGTTGGGATCTACCACCGAATGTGGGGAGCGGCGACGCATGATCGCTCGACCGGAATTCATCGTCCGCTGACGACGACGATTCTCGTCATGCAACCCGAAGACGCTCGGCCGGAATCCAAACCGGCAGTGTTTGTCGCGGTCGACCATTGCCTGCTGTGGAATCGCGAAATGAACGAACTGCTCGACCGAGTCAGCAAGTCAACCGGCGTTGAACGAAGCCAGATCATCGTCTTCTTTTCGCACACCCACGCCGCCGGCTTGATGGGGCATGAGCGTGTCGACCTGCCGGGCGGAGAACTCATTCCTCAATATCTTGCCGACGTTGCCGACGCAATTTCTGATGGCATTCGAGAAGCGTCAGGACAGCTGCAGTCGACCGTCCTGACCTACGGAACCGACCGATGCAGCCTTGCGACCAACCGCGACTTCAAAGACGAAACGCTCGGCCGGTACGTTTGCGGATTCAATTCCGACGGGGAAGCCGACGACACGGTCGGCGTCGTTCGTCTGGCCAAGACCGCTGATCATTCAACGCTGGCGACCATCGTTAACTACGCCTGCCATCCGACGACGCTCGCCTGGGACAACACGCTGATCAGCCCCGACTATCCGGGAGCCATGTGCGAGGTCATTGAAGCCGCGACGGACGCTCCGTGCTTCTTTATCCAGGGAGCGTCCGGCGACATCGGACCTCGACACGGCTTTGTCGGTGACACGGCGGTCGCTGATCAGAACGGCCGACAGCTCGGGTATGCGGTGCTGGCGGCGCTGGAAAGTCTCCCGCCGGTTGATGCGAGAATGAAGTACGGGGGCGCGGTGATCTCCGGCGCGACGATCGGTAGCTGGGGCTACGAAGAGTGCTCCACTCAGCAGCGCGAACGTGCAAACGTCTGGCAAGAACAGCGTTCAGAAGTCGCTCTCGACTATCGAGACGATCTCCCACGGCACGATGAACTCCAGCAGGAGGCCGCCGATTGGAAAGCGAAGGAAGCCGCAGCCGTTGAGTCAGGAAACGCCGACGCCGCTCGCGATGCGCGAGCGATGATCGAACGCATGACTCGTCGACTGGTTCGAGTCGCTCATCTCGACGACGCCGAAACTTATCGTTACCCGATCCGTCTGTGGAAAATGGGCGACGCGGTGTGGGTGGCGCTCGACGGAGAACACTACAACGTCCTGCAGCGGAACCTGCGACACCACTTCCCAAATGTGCCACTCATCATCGGAACGCTCGCCAACGGCTCCGATGTCTGGTATCTGCCCGATCAGAATTCGTTCGGCAAGGGTCTTTACCAGGAAGACGCGTCGATCCTCGCCAAAGGCAGCCTTGAGAAACTCGAAGCTGCGTTGATTGATCAAATTGAGTGCCTCGTAAAGTCAGTTCACGAATAGCATCTCAAAATGGCGATTCTTTTCTTGTCGGTCTGACGCAAAGTCGCAAAGCCGCTAAGAAACGCAAAGGGTTAAGAGACCCACGCAAATGCCAATCGGAAATCCTCTTCATTCACCAAAGGCGCTGAGCCCTCTTTGCGAAACTCTGCGTCTTCGCGACTTTGCGTCAGATGCCGATCGCCAATTTCTCGAAACGCCATTCGTATCAGCATGAGTCAAACCAACAAATGAAAATTACTTCAGTAGAGACGCTCGTCTGTCACGCGCGAATGCGGAACTGGGTGTTTGTCAAAGTCGTGACCGACCAGCCCGGACTGATTGGCTGGGGAGAGGCCACGCTGGAATGGCACACGCGCGCCGTCGTCGGAGCCGTGCAGGATATTTCCGAACTGATCATCGGCGAGGACCCGCGCCGGATCGAACATCTCTGGCAGATGATGTTTCGGCAGCACTTCTGGCATGGCAACGGCATCGTCCGTTCGACGGCGATCTCCGGTATCGACATCGCGCTGTGGGATATCGCCGGCAAGGTCGCCAACATGCCGTGTTCGCAATTGTGGGGCGGACCGGTTCGAGACTGGATCCGCACATACTGCCATCTGGGCGGCGGCAAGATGGAAGACTTCTACGAGACGTCCGTCGAAGACGCGAAACAGTTCGGCGAGCTTGCTCAGAAGGCCGTTGAAGATGGCTACACGGCGTTCAAGAGTATGGCCGTCCCACCGACGATGCCGATTGAAGGTCTGCGTCCGGTGCGTCTCGCCGAAGCCGCGGTGGCATCAATGCGCGACGCGGTCGGCGACGAAATCGACATCATGGTCGACTGCCACGCCAGGCCGTCGCCAGCGATGGGACTGCGTTTCGGAAAAGCACTCGATCCTTACGGCCTGTACTTTTTCGAAGAGCCCTGCTGGCCGGAATCTGTCGACGGCCTCGCGACAATCAACAGTGCCATCACAACGCCCGTCGCGACCGGCGAACGAGTGACAGATCTGTCGACCTTCCAGCAACTGTTCGAGCGGCGAGCGTGCGAAATCTGCCAGCTCGACATCACACACTGCGGAGGCCTGACGGCCGCTCGACGGATCGCAGCACTCGCCGACGCTCATCGAATTGCTCTGGCACCTCACAATCCGCAGGGACCAGTCAGCACGGCCGCGTCGCTGGAATTCGGATTCTCGCAGCCCGGATACATCATCTGCGAAACCGTTCACAACGACGTGCCCTGGAGAGACGACGTCGTCGACGAGGGTTTCACGATCGAACCCAAAGGCCGACTCGTGAAACCAAACACCCGGCCCGGCCTGGGCATTTCTATCAACGAAGCCGCCGTCGCAGAGCACCCGTTCGAGCAGGAATTGCCACAGCGAGTCTTCTATCCCGACGGCAGCGTTGGAGACTGGTAGTCTCTCAATTTTGCATCCACCTGAATTTTGCATCCACCTGAATCGTCACACCCGCGCAGGCGGGTGCCCAGTTGCCCGGCAGAGGATGTGCCATTCTCTGGGTTCCCGCCTGCGCGGGAATGACAAATCACGGCGACTCCGACATCCACAGCAAGGACCGGTCAGAATTCAACTGGTTGAAGCGTTTTTCGGCCGGGGCTATAACCGGCACCTCATCTTTCATCATGTCTTCTCTGTGCGCGCACCGAGCGATTCCCCAGCGAAAGCAACTTTGCATGTCCGATACCAACGAAGAGCAGATCCCGCAGAGCGACGCCGCGGCTGCAACAACTCCTGCCAGTGAGTCAGCGGCCAGCGAAATTCAGGAACCGCCGACTTCATTTGGTGGAATCTTTCGCAAGCTCGGTCCTGGACTGATCATCGCGGCCAGTATCGTCGGATCGGGTGAACTGATCGCGACGACCAAAACCGGAGCTCAGGCCGGCATTTCGCTGCTGTGGCTGATCGTCGTCGGGTGCGTCATCAAAGTGTTCGTCCAGATTGAACTTGGCCGAGTCGCCATCAGTCAGGGCGAAACGACACTGACATCGCTCAACCGCATCCCCGGGCCTCGCCTGATCGTCAGTTGGATCATCTGGTACTGGCTGATCATGATGATTGTCGGCTTCGGCCAGCTCGGAGGCATCATCGGCGGCGTCGGCCAGGCACTGGCACTCGCCCGCCCCCTGACCGGCGACTATGTCGAAGCGATCAAATTTCCGTCCGAGTCCGACTTGAAGCGGTACATTGCGTGGGACGAAGACAGCAAAAAACACGGCGGAGCCGAACTGGCGATGCTCAGCCCCGAGCAACAGAATCGCGTCACGCGTGCTCAGGCAGTCATCGCATCACGACTGACGAAGCTGGATCAGGACGCGCCCGGTCGCGCAGCCGAGACCGTGCAACTTGTCCGAAGTCTGATTGAAAAAGAAAAAGTCGCCAAAGGTAAAGAAGTCGCTGGCGAAGAGTTCAACAAGGATGATGTGCTGGGCGCAGAAAAATCCGCAGTGAATGCAGCGTTAACTCCCTGGACCTGGGACGACAAATACTGGTCGGTCGTCGTCGCCATCATGACGATCGTTCTGCTCGTTCGAGGCAAGTACGGTCTCATTCAAAACGTGTCGACCTTCCTCGTCGTCGGGTTCACATTCATCACGATCGGCAACGTGATGGCCCTGCAGTTCAAGCCGGAGTTTGCAATGAGCGCCGGTGAGATCTTCGCTGGTCTGATACCTCTATTACCAGACGCGAGCGTCGCTCCGCCCGGTTTACCTTACTGGGAACTGAAGCAACCTCTCGCAACAGCGCTCGCAACATTTGGAATCATCGGAGTGGGTGCGACCGAACTGGTTGCCTATCCGTACTGGTGTATCGAGAAGGGCTACGCCAAATACACCGGCCCGAAGACAAACGACGAAGGCTGGTATCGTCGAGCCAACGGTTGGATCAACGTCATGAGATGGGACTCGTTCGCATCGATGCTGATTTACACGGTCGCGACGCTAGCCTTCTTCTTCATGGGCGTTGCCGTCATGTATCAGAACGGCCTCGACCCGGAAGGCATGCGGATGGTCAGCACCCTGCTCGAGCAGTATGTGCCGGTCTTTGGCGAGTACGCCAAGTGGCTGTTCCTCGTCGGAGCGATCGCCGTTCTTTACTCGACCTACCTGGTGGCCAACGCCGCCTGGACGCGACTTTACACAGACGCCTTCAAGGTCTACGGCCTGATGAGCCGAGATAACGAGAAGGCTCACAATCAGTCGATCCTGATTCTGGCGATCGTGCTGCCGCTGATTTCGATGGGTCTGTGGTGCAGCGGGATCAACCCGGTAAAGCTGGTGCTGCTTAGCGGCCTGATGCAGGCCATCATGCTTCCGATGCTCGGCTTCGCGGCGCTCTGGTTCCGCTTCACAAAAACTGACGAACAGATTCGGCCCGGCAAGGTTTGGGACGGCTTCCTGATTCTGTCGTGCGTCGGCCTGCTGATCGCTGGTGCCTGGGGCGTTTACAGCAAGCTGTAATTTCGTCTGACTTTTCGGCCGGGTCTGACGCAAAGACGCTAAGCATCGCAAAGAACGAGTTCAGTCGTGTCGAAAGAACGTGAGCGTCAGAAAACACGAATCAGCTTGAAAACTACTCTTTGCGAAACTCTGCGTCTTCGCGACTTTGCGTCAGACATTTGCCCAATCGGATTATCTAATTCACACCGGTCTCGCACCTGAGGAACTGAAATCGTGGACGTTTTCCTGTCGTTTATCTCGCTGGTGTTACTCAGCGCCGGGCTCGGCATCGACAACGGCCTGCTGATTGAGTTCTCTTTGAAAGGACTCAACCTCGACGAGAAGAAGCATCTACTGTGGCGATCCGTCGCGCTCGTCATGGCGGCTCTGTTGCGAATTGGATTCCTCTTCAGCCTCTCGCAACTGTCGTTTCTTGAGGACCCGCAGCCAGTCTCAAACTGGTTTCCCAATCTCTGGTTCGCTCCCGAAGGTGCCGAGCTGACGTGGATGAGTCTCACGCTGTTTGCCGGCGGGCTGATCATCCTCGCGATGGCCGTCTGGGAGTACTACCACAAGTTCCGCGAAGAACTGGAAGGTCACGCTCACAAAGAGAAGAATTCGAAGAGCGGAACGTTCAAGGTACTCGCCGTCGTCGGGTATTTGACGGTGATGAATATCCTGTTCAGTCTGGATTCGGTTTTCGCCGCGGTAGCGATCATGGATCTGGAGACGCAGTTCTGGTGGATGGTCGCCGCTATTCTGGTCGCATCGGGAATCATGGTCTTCGGCATGATCCCGCTCAGCGCCATCGTCGCGAAGAACAAGCACTTCGGCGTTCTGATGCTGTCGATTCTTGCCGTCATCGCGACGAAACTTCTCGTCGACGGCACTGGCTCGCACTTCTCGAACGGCCTGCTGATCTTCATCATCGGTGTCCTGCTCCTGAACGACGCCGCCCAGGCGATGATCGACAAAGCCGCCGCGAAGCGAATCGCCAGGACCGCTGCTCAGGACGCGTAAAATCAAGAAGTCAGGAAGCAGGAACAAGCTCCGCGCAGCTCCGGCATCACGTTCGATGAAGCTGCCGGAACTGCGCGGAGCTTGTTCCAGCCTACGGGTCACGCCTTACTTCTGACTACGAGACGACGCGAATTCGAGCCAGACTCCGATCTTCCGTCAATTCGACGATGCCGTATAAGATTTCGCACGCCATGGAAGGTCGCGAGGCGGGGAATTCGTACCCCGCTGCCAGATCACTCACGGATGAGCTGGATCATGAAGTTAAAAAGCCCACTGCTGACTAAATTTGCGGCCTGGCTGCTGGTGCGCGGGATTCAGGCTCTCTACCTGACGATCCGACGGACCGAGGTCGCCATTGACGATGACACCAACCCGTGCCGGCCGAATGTCAAGGGTCGATACCTGTTCTGCACCTGGCACGACACCATCGTCATGCCTCTGTTTCATGGACCGCAGATCGCCACCGCCGGAATGGTCAGCGGCCATACTGACGGCTCGTTCCTCGCTTATGCGATGGAGTTTCTAAACATTAAGCCAGTCCGTGGCTCGTCCGGAAAACGCGGCGTCAAGGCTCTGCGGGAAGCGATCACGGTCGTTCAGGATTACCACATCACGATCACCCCGGACGGCCCTCGTGGCCCGCGCCGAGTCATGAAGGACGGGATCATCTTCCTCGCCGCCAAGAGCGGACGTCCGATCGTGCCACTGGCCTATCGAGTCTCCCGCTGCTGGAAGATCTCTGGCAAATGGACGGACCTCGTCATTCCCAAGCCGTTTTCAAAGGTCACCGCCTTCCTGGACGAGCCGATCTACGTTCCGGAGAAAGTCGGCCGTGAAGAACTCGACGCTCTGACGCAGGAAATTCAGCAGCGTCTCGACGCGATGTATCGGCTGGCCGAAGACGATTCGTCGGATGTCGCCTGGCCAATCGACGTTCCGAAAACATTCAGAGGCGAGGCTCCCGCGAAGAATGTTCAGCGAGCGGCCTGATACTTCGATGGATACTGTCAAACCGGACAATGTTCGCATACGATTCCGGCCTTCCGGCGGATGCCTGCCAATGTGCTTCCTGCCGCCTCATTTAACGAATTTCGTACTCATACTGGCCGCCGCATCTTCGCCGTTCGTCCACTCCGATTGAACGCGTCGCGTGCAACTGAACTGACGCCGATCGCGGATGTTCAATGCAGCCGTCGTTTTGCGATACTCTTTCTCAGGATATTTCTTGATGACTTCGAAAATGGATGTTTACGCCCCGTGCCCGTGCGGCAGCGGCAAGAAGGTCAAGTTCTGCTGCCAGGTCGTACTCGGCGAAATGGACAAGGTCGCTCGACTTCACGAAACCAAACAATCAGCCCAGGCACTGAGCGTTCTGGAACGACTCGCTGAAAAGCACCCGGAAGCCCCCATCGTCTTCATCACGCGCGCTCAACTGCTGATGGAAGAGCGACGCTTTGACGAAGCCGCCACGACAATTCGTGCCTTCCTCAAAGACCATCCGGACAGCAGCCACGGCATCGGTCTGCTCGCCTATGCGCGTTTCATGGACGTCGGTTTCCAGGAAGCCAAACCGGAAATTCATCGAGCGTTCCAGATCTGCCCGCAATCATCACCGGACGTGATTGGTTCGCTGGCTTCGCAGATCGCCGACGACGTCTTCTACTCGAGCAGCATGTCCGCTCGTGAGCACCTGGGGCTCGCACTGCGACTCACGCAGGACCAGGAAGAACGGCAGGCTCTGTTTCAGGAACTGATGCGGGTCGATGGCTCAGCCGAGATCCCATTCCCGCTTCGAGGCGTCCATTCGCTGGAAGTGCTCGACGCCCCGGAAGGCACCGAAAAAGACATCAGAACAGCGACGCGCCTGTCAGCACTCGGCTGCTGGGAAATCGCCGCCAAGCTGTTCGACAAGCTCAACGAAAAGATGCCGGACAACTGGGCACTGTGGAAAAACATTGGCTTGTGCCGTGCCTGGGATGCCAACAACTCGGGAGGTGCTGAAGCACTCCGCAAGGCTGCAGAACTGGCTCCCAGCTACGAAATCGCCGTCGAGTGTGAAACCATCGCTCAGCTTCTGGAACTGTCCGACGTCGAAGGCCAGATGCCCGTCAAGGCTGCCCGCTACAAGCTGACATCAACATCACTGGCGCTTTCAAAACTCGATGACTGCGACCGAGCTGTTCGCCTGCCCGCGACCAAAGATCAGGCAGATGCCAACCCGAAAGTCGTCGGCCGATACCTCGTCCTCGACTTCCCGGCACCGCCGGACGACGAAGAAGTTCGCGACGACAATGTCCCGACCGTGCAGGCCGAAGTTTCTGTTTTCGATCTGAACACCCAGGAAGGCGCAGTCGGAATTCTGTCGGTCATCGGTTCAGACGGCGACGCACGCAACCAGGCAATGACCATCATCGAGGCTGAACTGAAAGACCTGATCACGAATCCGGAAGAGGATGAGAATCACGATTCGGACTCGCCGCTCTACTCCGAAAGTCTCGTTCGCTCAGTCCTTAATGAACTCACGCAAAGCCAGGAACGAAAATACTACGGCACACGCCTGGACCTGATCCATCGCCGGGAAATCGCCAAACGCGAAGGTCGCGATTTCGTCGAGAACAAATGGTGCAACACCAAACTCAACCGCCTCGGTGGCAAGACTCCGCTGGAAGCCGCCAACGATCCGGAACTTAAAGTCAAACGGGCTGCGGCTCTGCACGTCCTGGAATCAATCAGCGACGTGGCGATGCTCTATTCCGACGGCACAGAGCTTCGCAAAACATTGAACATCGACGAAGAGGCGCCGTACGCTGTTTCCGAGGACACAGAACTCAACTCGCTCTCCGTGCTTGAGTCACACCGAATGCCGATCGGAGAACTGACCGACGATCAGCTTGGGCATATCGTGCATCGAGCGTTGCTGATCAGGCACGTGCCGTTTGCCTACAAAGTCCTGACCGAAGTTTCAAAACGCGGCGTGGACCGCATCCAGGGCATCGACACATCGATGTTCCAATGGACGATCGCCCAGGTTTGCCGAGAACTCGGCCATCATGACGAGGCACTCAAGTGGCTCAAAGAAGGCCGTGAAGAAGTCGAAAAGGGCGATAACTTCGAAGAGAAATTCCAATGGGCGATGCGAGAGTTTCAGTTCCGGATCGAAAATCGAAGCGACCCCGAGCTTCCAGCACTGATCGACCATCTCTGGAACTTTTACGGCACGAAAATGCCGGGCATTCGCGGCGCTCTTGAGCCAGCACTCAAAGAACTCGGAATCCCAATCCCAGGCGAAACTGCCAGCGGCCTTGTCCTGCCGGACGGCTCAGGTGCCCCCGCGACAGCAACTGCGGCGGCTGGCGAGGGCGAAGCAAAACTCTGGCTTCCCGGCCAGTAGTTCAAGCAACAAACCTTGACCAATAAAAAAAACGCTCGCCGGACAAATCAGTCCGGCGAGCGTTTTTCCGTTCCCCTCTTCCGCTGACTCAATTCTTTAGTTGCGACTCCAGAATCGTCCCCAGCTCGAAGGCTGTTTTGCTTCCGGCTGCTCAGCAGATTCATCAGTACGGCGTGGCGAAGTCACCAGACTGCCGGTGTCGCTGAATTCTGAAGTCGTCTGAATTCCTTTGTCCGCGACGTAGTCGTCATCAAACGTTGGAATCCGACTCACTGGACTTCCGGCCTTTGAGCTGGAAGATTCAACCGAGAACTCAACGGACCGAATGGGCTCTGTAAATTCGTTCCTTGCAGCCTCAATCGATGCTCCGGCGATCAGCTGGCTACGTGATACCGCTTCAGTCAATGGTGCTTTAAACGTGGACCGTGCACTTGACCGACCATCCAGAGGCATTGGAGCAACAAAATCTTCCGGGCCGAATGGATCACTCGCCGGCAACAGCGGAGCCTGGCCATCGTCAACCGGTGGTGCCGGAACAATCGAGCTGCGGGCATCACTCTGAGGACCGCGTTCCAGCGTCTTAATGACTGACGTGGATGGTTCGTCAATTGTTTCGGGAACGAACTCGTCGTAGCCGCCAAGGCCACCGGTTTCTGGTTCACCAGGGATCAATGCCGACCGATTGTCGAGTGCTGGCGGCACGGCCTCTGGAGGATCCATCGGACCTGGCACAGTTGGCGGCAGCGATTCTTCCATCGGCATCGCGTTCTGATAGTCGAATGTGCCGTTGGCTGTGTCGAGGCAATTAATGCAGTCGTCCACGAACTCGCCTGGTGACGTCACCTTGTTCGGCGACGAGAACGCGAAACTGCGTTCCCATGCTCGTCGCAGGGCATCGTCGTACGCGTCTTCGGTCCACAGGCTCTCTGACAGATAGACGCTGTTGTCCATCAGCAGCGTCCCCTTGCGATACCGCAGCTCGTTCAGAGCCTGGTTGTAGCCGACAAGGCTGGAGTAGTAAGCGATCTCCGCCTGAGCCAGACTGATCTGTGCCCGCAACACAAGGTCAACCGTCGAACGGCCAACTTTGTATTCCGCCTCAAAAGCTTCAACACGACGTTGAGCCGCACGACGTCGGTTGTAGTTCGTTTTTGCCGTCTGGTAAGTCTGATCGAGCTGCTGGAAAGACGCCGCCAGCTCGTAGCTGATTTCCTGTTCCTGCTGAGCGAGCAATGCTCGAGCCTTCGAAATTCGATGCTCGATATTCTGCATCTGAGTCGTCGCACCGCGGAAACCGATCGGCATTGAGAACTCAAAACCAAGTCCCCAGCCCGTGTGGTCACCGTTCATCAACGTGTCGTAAGCGCTGTTGAATCGACCATCGCCACCAGCCAGCGTGTCGCCAAAGCCATTGACCTGATATCGAGCGACGAAGTCGAGTCGGGGATTCACCAGTTTTTCAGCCGCTCCCCGCTGCAGTTCGAGACTCTTGATGTTCCATTTCTGCCGACGGATTTCCGGTCGGTTGGTCAGCGACTCGGCCAGCGAGTTGTTCCAGTCTGGAAGAATTTGAGCCGTGACCGGATCGTCGCTCGGACGAATGACCGACCCGTCATTAACGGGTAGCCCCATCAGGCGTCGCAGTCGAACTTCCTGCGTGAACAGGTTCGACAAGGCACCTTCACGCCGAGCGCGAGTTTCGAAGTAGTTGTCGCGAGCCTGAGCTTCGTCGGCCGCTCCGACCTTACCGGCGTCCATGTTCGCTCGAACTTCACGCCACGTCTGCAATGCACTTTTCGTCGCCACAGATTCCGCATCGTACGTTCGGTAGGCGAGATAAAGCTGCCAGTAAGTGTCTTCAGCATCTTTCAGAAGTTGAGCGACTGAACCTTCAAACTCAACGAGGCTGATGTCCGTTCGAATTCGAGCAATGACGACGCCCTGGTTGACTGTCGGAGTACTCTGCAGCGTAGGTCGACGAGCGATCGGGCCAGCAATCCGCGTGTACTCAGTTCCGGCTCCCTGCCACAACGGTCGCCGATACTCCATACCGAATGTTGGCAAGCCACCATCCTGATTCGCACTTGGTCGCGACGTGTACTGATTTCCGAAGACCCGAGCGTTGCCGCCCGTCTGATTGGTATCCGTGTAGAGCCAGTTGTGCTCAACCGAGAACGATCCACCGTCGCCGAAAATCTTGCTGATCTCGGCACGAAAATCACCGAACTCATCTCGCTGACCATCGAGAGCCTGGAAGCCGATCGTGCCACTTTCAGCCGGCTGCTCCGAAGCTCCCCACGTCATGTTTGTCGTGAGTGTCGCATCGAACTCGGACAAAGCCGCCTGCACACCACCCTGACCGAAGAGCGTGTTACTTTCCTGAATCGCAACGTCGTAGATCGACGATGCGAAATCCGGATTGCTCAGCAATCGGTTGCCCGGGTTCAGGAATGAAGCGTTGTCGCGGATGACTTCTGCATTCTGCAACGCGGTCCGCAGAGCATCTTCCAATGAGATATCCTGGATTTCGTCTTTCCGAGGATGCCGGATTCGGCGGGGCTCCTCAGTCCCGGCGACGGCCTCATTCTGTTGCTGAGCCACGTTCGGATACTCGACCTGAGTGGCCTGATCCTTGTAGTAGGAAAGTTCGCGGTCCTCGCCGATGAGGTACTGCAGTTCCTCATCACCGCTCGACAGGCAACCTGTCGTAAGCCCCGCTGTGGCAACAAGTAATGCACATTGAATACGTTTTCGCCATGCCTGTGGCAACCATGCTGCAGGCATGGAGGAAGCAGGGCTCTGAGTATTCACGCTCAAACGTTGGCAACACCGAAACACCATCGATTCGTCCTCAGCCTATCGAGAGACTCGAAAGCGGCACTCATCTGCAACGGTCAATACACGTCCAATTCCGTTTGGACGCCATGCGCACCGTGCGGCAGTACAACCGCTATAAGTGTTATCGGCGTTACAATCGTCAAACTTTGACAAACTCAAGATAATTCAGCAGACACGAACATCCCAAGCCACCTATTCCCTGCCATTCGTCAGGCGGGGAGCCAACAACTCGCCCTGCTCTGCCAAACCCGGGTGATTTCGGCACGTCGGGACCTGGCGTGACCTTCATGCTCGTCCGAGATCCGGTCGCTTCGAACCGACGTCCTGGCGGCATTCCTGGCGTGCTTCAGAGCGACAGCGTTCCAGTTCGCTCGCCTATTCCCAACCGCCGAACTTTTCCCGCCAGCGGTCCGCCGTTGCAGTCAGCGCTGCCTGATGCGTTTTGTAGTAGATCGCTCCAAAGACCAACGCGATCCCGATCAGCAGGACGACTGAGCCGACGGCCGTCATCTGGATGCCGCGTTCCATCCCGGTCACGACTTTGCCGACGATGCTTACCAGATCGAGCAGCAGCATTGAAAAGCCCAGCGTCAAATAGAGCCGGATGCGGAAGAAACTTCCCAGCCCCATGGCCGCCAGGCAAAGCAGGATCAGACTGAGATTAAACGCGACCGGGTAACGATCATCGACGAGTGCGTAGTACCCGGCACTGCCGAGCATCGTCATGATCGTGACCAGCCGGATAG
>CALDJX010000283.1 GCA_937899075.1 uncultured Planctomyces sp.
CCGATTTCGATTAGAGCGGCGATTTTCGTCATTCCCGCGCAGGCGGGAAACCAGTTTCTCTGCGGTACTGGTTTCCCGCCTGCGAGGAAATGACGTGGCGGTTTTTCGGGAAGTTATCTCGAACACGTTCCTAAGTTCGTCTTGTCTTAGCGACTTCGCGCCTTCGCGTGAGAATTCAGTCAGCAGAAAACATGGTGGTTTCATCAGTCCGACAATTTCGATCGGACAAACTTTCGGGCAATAAAAAAACCCCGAGGCCGGAAAGCCTCAGGGTTGTTTTCGTCTGATTCGACCGAAACGGTCAATACAACCTAAGCCATTCCCGGGAGGAGGGGATGTAGTAGTAGCAGGCTCAGGTTGAGAAATTTGCGATTCATGATTCTGTCTCAGATAATCTTCAGCCGGACGGCGGAAGGAAAATTACTCTATCCCTGACTTCTTTGACCGTCAAGCACGGTGCGGACGGGATTCTTCTGGTTGTCGACACTCCCTGGCCATTCCAGGTTCAGCCTGAGTGGTAGAATTGCTGCAAACCAGCCTGAAGACGACCGGGTTGTTCAAAAACACCATGTTGAAAAGGTGCTGCTGTGAATCAGTCTGTCCGGAATATCGAACTGATTGGCCATCCTGCACCTCGCGAATATGTCGCTGAACGGCAACTTGCCGCAGATCGCCGGGATGTTGCGAATCAGCCGGTGATTGCATTGTTGTGGGACGATCTGCCTGGAATTGATGAGCTGCTTGAAACGATTGTCGGTGCACTGGCCGATGCGGCGTTGGCCTGCTGGCCGCTCTGGTACCAGCACCGGGAAGATGTCCATTTTGGTGAGCAGAACGATCGCGAATCGAACGCGGGAGACGCGGCGTCGGCCCGCGCACTCGCACGAACATCGGGCAGCGACCGAGGGGTGACTGAACGCTGGATCGGTGCCGCCACGACGCTCTGCCGAAGCGGTCGACCGCCGCGAGTTGGTTCGATGTCCCGCGCCAATGAGGTCCGGCAGTTGACTGACGCCATCACGATCGACGGTCCCACTGTTATGCTGACTCTGACCTCGGAAGTGGACGCTGGCGAGCGTCTGATTGGGCTCGCGCGAGCTGCGGAGTGGCTGACTTCCAACTCGGTTGCGACCGTCGTGGTGGTGGTTCCGAGGGAAGTGGCCGACGCTCCCGAACTCGACAGTGTCAGTTTCCATCGGGAACTCATCGACGGTCAGAAGCGGGAGTGTGCACACGGCTCAACCAGTGATCTTAGTGTCGCCAGGCCGACGATCGCTGAAGAGTCGTCTGCTGAAGGTTCGTCTGAATCACGCAGCGATGCGAGTGACGCCGCTCCCGTCGTCCACGAGAAAAGCGGCGATGCGACCTCGGATGAACGCACGCCGACGGCTGGACGGCCGGCAGTGCTGATGACGCCGTTTCTCGGGATGCCGCATCCCAACAGCCAGGGCGAACAGCTGATTGCACGTCGGCTGCAGAATGATTCTGAACTGGGGTCGCTGTTCGAGTTTAACCAGCGGCTGACCACCGTTCACGATTCGACATTCACGGTGGATCTTCTATGGGAATCTGGTACTGGCTAGTTAGTGTGTTGTTCATGGCTGAATAATTCCCACTATGCTAATCGATGGTTCTGCAGAACGCTCTGATGCAGAGAACACGATTGTCTAACCAGCTCAACTTTAGAACATGTAACAAAGGGTTGCACACAACGTCTGTTCGTGTATAATTCCGAAAATCACGGAGACGATATTATGGACCTTGAAAAGCTCGATGAATACGAAAGCAAACTGCGGGACGACTTCGAGAGCAAGTTGCAGGATTTCGCGGCGATCAAAGAAATCGCCGCCCGCTCTCCAGAATTGGTCCTAATGGCAGCAGAGGAGTTACGCGCTCCGGAGCCCGAGATCCCACCGAAAGCGGGCACCAAGAAGTCGCGGACCCGGAAACCAAGGACCAAAAAGCCGTCGGTAAAGCAAACATCCGTCATTAAACCGACTCATGCCGATCTAGTTGGCCAGTACCTTGCGAAGAACCCCAAAAGCAAGACTGGCGCAATTCAGGCCGCTACCGGGATCGCAATGCCAACGCTTCGCCAAGTGCTCTACAAGGGGAACGAATTCACCTCGGAGCCCGATCCCGAAGATACCCGAAAACCGCTTTGGTCCTATTCGGCGGAACTTGTGGAGCGTAGACCTGTTGGGCGGAAAGGAAGTGCGGGAACCACTGAGGCGATTCGAGTGTTCTTGGAATCGCACCCGAAGTCGACTTACCAAGAGATCGTAGAAGCCATCATCGACAAGGTGGATACAACGGCCAAACCTCGTGCCGCGATCAACACCACCCTGCGAATGCTTGAGAAAAGAGACAAGGTCTACGCAGAAGAGATCGAAGGCGTGAAGCGGTTCACGTTAAGTAAATGAGTTGGAAAGAAGATGACTGCCGAATAGGAGATTCGCAAACAAAACAACCCTGCCTGTGCTGTAACACAAGCAGGGTCACTTCCGGTGTTCATGGAGTGCGAACATCGGGGCGGGCATGAGGCCCATCTATCGGCCCGTGAGGGTACAGCCTCGTGCTCGCCATCGTCAAGCTCCGTAAAGGAGACTGGGCATGGTTTGCTCGGTTGATCAGGGGCGTTCTGCGCCCCGAGGATGGCGATGGATTTCTAAAATGGAAGTCCGACACTGGCGTAGCGGAAAAATGATGCGAAGACGGGACGGTAAACCGTTTCGGTTTCTCGTTCGTAGTCGCCGCTAACCGTTGATTGTGTGAAGCGCCCCGCAGGATTTGATCTCCTGCGGGGCCACACACCGGAAGGCGGCCCGTGTCTTGGCCAGCACAGCGGATTTATAACCCGCCTGCGGGATCAGCTTGCGCTGACTGGGTTCGATTCCCCCGCCTTCCGCTATTTCTTGCGTTTGCGTTTGACCGCTCGCATCAGAACCTCACGAGCCCATGTGACTGTCTTCTGGTTATCATCCGACGCCACCTGGCTGTTTGCGACCTGGCCGTTTGCCATAGAGGCCTTCGAGACTCTGGCGGGACTTTCGCCGCGACAGATTCTCAAGCACTGTCATCGTCATCAAAGAAACTGCCTGGCTGCCGATTCGGTGAGTATTCTGATCCGGCGGTTGGACAGACGCTGGTTTCGCCAGCCGAGGACAGCCGCGGGCTGGTCTTTGAGCGTCTGACTTCGCAATTCGAGAAGTATCGCCGCGACGTCGATCCCGCCTGGCTGGTCGAAGACAAATTCGAAGCCGAACGGCTCGGGGCACTTCTGCAGTCAGCCATGCGGCTGCTGATTCGCGAAGCGGATCTGCCGGACGAGATCGACGCGGTGGTGGACGTCGAGTTTGGCTCGGGGGCTTCTCGAGGTCTCGACGCACGCCTGCGGCAGATCGATGTCGAAGCCGGCCGCGAACTTCACTTCTGTGTGAGGGCACTCGAGCGTCGACACGCCAATGCGTTTCAGGCCCGTCTGAAGGCCTCGCTGACCGAGTCCGGCATCGACCCGACGTTGCGCTTTCGGCGGCTGACGGTCTTCCGCTCGGCGCCGATTCCAAGCGGTCCGAAAACCGCAACTCTGATGCAGAAATTCGAATCCAGTGGCGGAGTGATGCTGGCCATTCCTGAAGACGAACTCCGAACCCTGGCTGCTCTCCGTAAATTGGAAGCGGATCGGGTCCGAACCTGACCGACTGGCTCCAGCGGGAGCGTCCGGTGTCACGGTTGCTGGTCATGCAGCAGGCCGTTCCTGAACTATGCGGAAAGTCTGCCATGGTCAGCATTCCAGCTGAGGCAGCAGCTTCGAACCCGCAGACAGCTCCGGCTGAAACCTTTGTGCCTTCACGTGGTGACAGTGTCTGCCGAGCCGGCATCATGCGACTGGCTGCTCAGGCCAGGAAATATCATCTGGGGATGGTCTTCGCGACTCAGAATCCTCGCGAGATCGAGAACACGATCATCGGCAACTGTTCCACGCACTTTTACGGGAAGGCCAATTCCTCAACGGCGATTGCGGTCATTCGTGACCAGATTGCTCTGCGAGGCGGCACCGGACAGGACGTTCCGACACTGAAGCGCGGTCAGTTTTACGCCTATAACGCGGACCTCGGACTTCAGGCTCCGGCAAAGCTGCAGGTCCCGATGTGTTTGTCCGAACACCCGAAGAATCCACTGACTGAGGAAACCATCCTGCAGTTGGCGCGAGACTCGGCCCAGTGATGTGTCAGACTGGAAGAACCTGACAGACTGGATAAAGCGACGGCTGCGTCGGAGCGGAAAAAGGCTTTCGCCCCCTTCCGTCTGGCGGCAGGCTGCCTTACGCTGAGCAGTTCGCTGCTTTGTGGAGTGAATTCCGCTGTGGCGAAGCGGTCCGGAGTTCAGATTTCGAGGGTTTCGGAAAACGCTCCACCGTCAGATCATGCCCGGTCTGACGCACTCACAGATTCAAATCGATGTCGGATTCCGTCCCGGCTCGATTGATAAAACGTTCAGCAAATATCGGCTAGCGACTTCGCGGCCGGAAGAATCAACGCATCCGAAAGTAAGGGTTCACCATCGTGCTCCGTTCACACACCTGCGGCGAACTGACAACCA
>CALDJX010000284.1 GCA_937899075.1 uncultured Planctomyces sp.
CCGGGACTTCTAATTGTCGCCAACCGGGAAAACTAATTGTCGCTACACAGCGACGCCACACGGGATCAGGAAACACAGGACGCACAGGATGATTTCGACAGTGCCCTGGATGGTGTTGGTGATACGGCCGACGCCGACCTGGACACCGCCGACGCTGATTTCGAATCTGACATGCAGTCAGCAAACGACGATTTCAATTCGGACGTCGCTACCGCGACCGCTTCTTTCGAGACGGATATGGCGACGGAGCAAGCCAGTCTGGACTCGGCCATCGCTGGCTACCAGGCGACTTACGACACGGATGCAGCAGCAGCCGGTGCAGACTTTGACTCGGACCTCGCCGCAGAGGATTCGGCGTTCGATACGGCATCAGCAAATGCGTGGGCCACGTTTGACACGAACGAGGCAACCTTCTTTGCGTCGTACGAATCGAGCATCACCACCAACGACGCTCTCTATGACACGAATGTTGCCACACATCAGGCGACACTGGACTCGACCGTCAACCTCTATCCGAATGTGAACTTTGATCCGGACGCGTTGATCAACGACTCGTCCGTCCAAAGTACGATTGCCAGCGAAGACGCAAATCTGCAATCAGCTCTCGATGGTTTCGCTGCAACATTCGATTCAAACATGCAGGGGCATCTCGAACTTACCAGTCAAAAGTCGATGGTCATTACCAGGACCACTCGAATGACATGGACACCGCGCAGTCCACGTACGACACATCTGTCGCTCAGGCTGACACCGACTACAACGACGACGTCACTACGGCGACGGATACTTACAACACGGCTTTGGATGGTCACTGGGATGACTATCAGGACGACCTCGACACGGCGCAGGGCGTCTACGATACGAGCACAACTGCGGCCAACGATGTTTACAACGGCTCTGTGCAGACGGCACAGGATAACTTCAGCACAGCCGAAGCCACGGCAATGAATACGTTCACCACTAATACGACCAACCTGAGCAACACCAATCAGCAGAACCTGCAGACGATTCAGGATACTTACGACACCAACCTGCAGTCCTCATCGGACCAGTTCAATACCGACATGCAGCCGTTCTTTGTCACGTACACCACCTCAATGCAGACTGCAGAGGATCAATACAACTCCGCAGTGGCAGGCTTCGAGATCACACGAAGCAACTCCGTTAGTCCTGCACAGGACCAGTATGACCAGGCAGAAGAGGATGCGACCGATTCCTACTACGACGAAGAGATGTCCTATTTCGCGTCGTGCATGCTGGGTTTCTGCGATGAAACGATCATGGATCAGGCGGCGAAGGACTACCAGGTCACCGTTTCTGGAGCCGCTATTCCACTGGCGACTGCCATGGGATCGGCGAACGTTCAGTTCGTCACGTCTGAACGAGGAGCTGACACAACTCGGCAGCAGTCAAAGAACAATGCCGAACATGCCCTCGCCGTCGCACATTTGGACAAGGCGAAAGACAAAGCTCATCGAGATGCCGACTATCGAAAGACGTTCCTCAAGGACACAGCTTCTGAAAACTACAGCTATCAGAAACTGATGGGGAAGGAGCAGAAGGATTACGACCAGGCAGTCGCTGACGCGACTCAAACGATGGATACGGCGGTCAACGAGGCGAAGAAGATTCAGTCGAAAGCGTATGCCGACGCCCAGAAAGTCCTTGACGATGCGACCGCCGCAGCCGGCGTTGACTTTGTAGGTGACGAGGCAGGGATTGCCACAACCAGGGACAAAGCAATTGCGGACGCTGGGGAAACGTACGCCAACGACATTGCCGCCGCTGACGCTCAATTCGCAAAAGATCAGGCGACTGCGGACGCCAATCTCGCCAAAGATCTATCTTCCGAGTACGTCAGCTATGCGGGGCAGGCTTTGTCTGAGTACGCGAGTTACGTCAGCAATTCCGCAGGCGCCTTCGCAACGTGGACGAATAACGTCGCGGGGGCAATGGCATCCGCATTCAACGCCACCAATCCAACGGACCCGGATACACTCGCCGTTTCAGCTGCCTACGCGTCGTTCTACTCGAATACAGCCAACGAAGGAGTTTCCAACACAAACAGCAACACATCAGCCGCAACTGGCTATTTGAATCAGGCCGCTGGTGAAGCGCAAACGGCTTCCGACCTCGAAGTCGATGCCTCGAAAACGCGTGCCGACAATTTGTCCGATGACTATGTCGATCTGGTTGACGATGTTGCTGGCGCCGCGAAAACTTTCGCACACGACGCGTTGGGCGACATCGAAACTTACGTCAACAACACTGCGGGATTTGTGCAGAGCCTGACCCAGGATGTGACAGCCGCCGACAAGACTCGTACCAAGGCGGTGGCCGACGCTTCGGAGAAAGTGGCTAACGCGGCGGTCGCTGCCATCCACGGTTTCATGAGTGGCTATCTGCCGGAATTGCTGACGCTGTTTGAAGACACGACTGACGCGAACGAAACGGCTCATCTGAAAGGTATCGATGATTCCATCAGCGCAGCCCATCAGGCCATTGACGCAACCCATACGCTCCAGGTGGCGATGGCAGGGTACGCTCGAACGGCGGCGAACGATGCAGCCACGAAAGACGATCCCGTGGCTATCGCCGAGGCCGAGAAAGCCAAAGCACAGGGGATTCTGTCCGCTCAGCAGGAGCACGCCGATATTCAAAACCGTGCAGTCTGGGAATTCTCAGGACAAGGGCCATACGGGTGGACCAGCTTTGTCGGAGAATCCATCGGATTCTTTACCGGCACCAATGACGGCCTGCTGGACACGATGTCTGAGTTTGGCGATTGGGCGTGGAACGATGGCCTCGACATGGCGACCGATTTCACGACCGGCTGGGCCGACGGCCTGACGGGAGGGGCTCATGCCCGAGTTCGCCAGTTTCTGGGGATCGATGACTACGTCAACTACGACTCGTACTCCTACATGGGCGGCCAGATCACCGGCAGCGTACATGGATTCATGCTGGGCGGCGGGGCCGGAGCCGTAGCACATTCCGGTCGAGCGTACGCCATCGCTCGAGGCTTCACGACGGTTGAAACTGCGTGGAGCATGGGCGAAGCGGGGCTCAACGTTTATCAGGGAGACGCGGGGCTGGGCGATCTGCTGACTCTTGCTCCCGGTGCTGGATACATCGCGGGGCGAATGACTGACGGGCTGGGAGTCTTCAAATGCTTTGTCGGCGACACTCAGGTCGTGATCAGCAAAGCGGAAACACCCATCCTCGCTTCGGCAACTCCTATCGACGAGACATTCGCTGATGGTGATTCCCAACTTGCAACAATCGTCTTTGCAGCGGCCATGATTCCTGTCGGCCTGGGCGGCTTCAGGATGCTTCGAAAACGACCGGGCACGGGGCGGCGTGAAGAGACAGGCGACGCCAATTCGCTCGACACTTGGTCGACCGATCCACATCGTCTGCTCGAAGGCAGCATTTCGAAGAGATCGTTGCCCAGACTGAAGGCCGACGAACTGGATGAATTGTGTGACAGACTATTTTCTGAGCCCGTCGCCGAACAACGCCGAAAAGTATCTCAAGACGTCGAGCAGGATTGGGATCGCTCGGCAGCTTCCCTACTAGATGAAACATCCAGCGTTCGAAGTAACGATTTCCCACGACCAGGCTATTCGGTAGCGGTCCCAGACGATCGCGACGCCGCAATCGCGATGCGTGAAACGTCGACAACCGTCCTGGAAAGACCGCCGGAGCTAACCGCGTCCATGCAGCAGGAGACCGAACCAATGAGTACTCGATCAACCGTTCATAATTCGGTATCTCAACGCCGAGGTTCCAGCACGCTGGCGACAGTGTGGTTGATGGGGTGCCTGGCGGTCAGCGGCCTGTTCGGTTGGCACTTCGCGAGTAATGAGAGTTCAGCACCGCCGGACAGAGCAGTTGTCGCAGCACCGGTGAACACAACTCGGCAATCACCTTACATCACGAAGTCGATCCGTGACATTCGCATTGGCGAACGGGTACTGGCTCACAATCCGGAAGTCACCGACCTGGAACGTCGTCAGGCCATCGAGCCGGATTCATCCTGGCGACATCTCCAGCTCGAAATGAAGAAGGCCGACGATTCGGTTCTGAAAATTGAACTACTGCGTCCTCGGGATTGGGTCATCTCCCACAACGCTTACGCTGGCACGACGATCCATCTCGACCTCGAAGAAATGGGAGCTTCCGGCCCCGCACGCGTTGTCAATATCGGCCGAGCCCCACCCATTGCCAAAGGTTCTGGCGAAGTAGTCACCGGCACATTCTCACACGCCGCCGGCAACGTCATCAACCTCTACGTCGACGGCCTCGAAAAACCAATCGGCACCACCGACAACCACCCCTTCTGGAGCGAAGACCGTCAGGCATTCATCCCAGCCGGTGAGCTGCAAACCGGCGAGCGTTTGAGAACCGAAGACGGCAACCTCCTCGCCGTCTCGTCCAGCAGCCCACGCGTCGCCGATGCCGTCTTCAATCTTGAAGTCAATGCGGAGCACGTCTATTACGTGACAAACCGAGCTCTGCTTGTTCATAACACATACACCGCATACCGTGCTGTTGGCCAGGCAGAATTCGACGATATCGTGTCATCTGGCATG
>CALDJX010000285.1 GCA_937899075.1 uncultured Planctomyces sp.
TAAACTGGCAAGAAAGCGCGGCGGATACGAATCATTCGCAGAGAACGAAGTACGGAGCATTCCACAGCTGCGGACTGCTGCTGAGCGAAACGTCTTCCCGTTCCATACTTCACCACCGAGGCGATGGCGACATTCCGCCCATTGGTTTGTCTGCCCGAAGGTACGGTTCAGATGTACTTTGGAAATCTGACGGAATTCTCAAATGACATCAGAAACGCCTCCCGAAATCACGGGCGTTGCCTGGTACTTCAAAGACGAAATACCCAGGATGCCGCCTTTCCTGGCTCGTGGATCGACAGATGTTTTCGTGTGAGTCGGGCGAAAGAAACCAGAATTGAAGACATGGAATCAGAAGTTGTGGCCGGCTGAATTGCTTCGCAGCGGCGACTGAGAATTGGATAACGGGACATGGCTGCTGCTAACCAGTTTGCTGCGGAAAACGGCTTTGCGGATGAGTACCCGTTTGAGTCTCATTTTGTCGACGTCGACGGTCAGAAAATTCATTACATCGATGAAGGCTCCGGCGAAACGATCCTCTGCGTCCACGGGAATCCGACGTGGTCATTTGCGTGGCGGAATGTTGTTCGGAAGCTGAGCGATCGCTACCGGGTGATCGCCATTGATCATCTGGGATGTGGTCTGTCGAGCAAGCCGCAGGGGTACGCTTATTCTCTGGCCGGACACATTTCGAACCTGCAGTCGCTGGTGACGCAACTTGATCTCAATCAGATCACTCTGTTTGCTCACGACTGGGGCGGTGCGATTGGGATGGGAACGGCTGGGAAACTTCCGGAACGGTTTTCGAGGTTTGCTCTGTTTAATACAGCGGCGTTTCGCTCGCAGAATATCCCGCTAAGAATTGCCGTCTGCCGGATTCCGTTTCTGGGGACGTTTGCCCTACGCGGGTTGAACGCGTTCAGTCGAGCAGCGTTGACGATGGCGGTCGAGAAACCCGAACGGATGACGGCTGCGGTCAAACGAGGCTATCTCGCTCCGTACAATTCCTGGGCAAACCGCGCTGCAGTGAATGCTTTCGTGAAGGACATTCCGCTGCGGGCGTCGCATCCGTCGTGGCAGACGCTGGTCGATGTCGAAGCCGGGCTGGAGCAATTCAAGGAACATCCGATGCTGCTTGTCTGGGGCGAGCGTGACTGGTGTTTCACGACGAAGTTTCTTGACGAGTTCGAGCAGCGATTTCCCAATGCTGAAACGCTGCGAATTCCCGACGGTGGCCACTACGTCTTTGAAGATTCTCACGAGATCTTCCTGCCGCGTGTCGAAGAGTTTCTCAGCCAGCACCCGGTTGCGTGAATGCAGGCTCAGAAGTTCCCGTTGAGGACTTCCTGACCAGATCGTGTCGAAAGGTCGACCAGAACGTTGTGGTCGGTCGTGTCGCTGAGGAAGCGAACGCCGCCGTCACCGAGCAGAAAGTGCGCTCCGCCAGTGTGCCAGCTCCAGAAGTGGTCGTTGTGAGTTCCTTTGGCATCGCCAGGAATCAGTCCGACCTGCATATCGACGAACGAATCCTGAGTGCTTCCGCAAAGCGTCCAGCCAATGTTCAACGCTTCTGGAATACCTCGTTCTCCGATCGCGATGGTTGAGGAGAGGCCGTCGATGACGTCGCGAAATCGCGTGGCGCTGTCGACGTAGAAGATGCCGTTCTTCGATGTGGGCGTGTCACCACTGAGGCCGGGGTAGTTTCCGGGCGCGTGCCGCCCGAGTGGACTGTCAGAGACTCGGCCGGAATTGGGATCACTCGGGCAACTATAGAGCGGGATCAAATCATCGAGAGGGTTATCGGGAATCGTCACCATCGAGAAGGTGAAGCATTCGGGATCGAATTCGAAGTCGAGCTGCTCGTACAGGGTGGCCTGGTCGACGTAAGGCAGCAGCATTGATCGGAACGTCCAGTGTCGCAGTGCGACTTTTCCCATCGGCATCGCACTGTGAGCATCGTGGTAGTTGTGGATCGCGATGCCCCATTGCTTGAGGTTGCTTTTGCACTGGCTTCGTCGAGCCGCCTCACGAGCCTGCTGCACAGCAGGTAGCAGCAGCGCAATAAGAATCGCGATGATCGCGATAACGACCAGCAGCTCAATCAGCGTGAAGCCACGTTTGCGATTTGCTGAATGCATATTTTGTGACAACCCGTCGCAATCAGAATACTCAGCCTGTGAACCAACACGTGTCACAGGGAAGCTGGTTAATAATGAGATTTACGTTGCTGGCAGTTTCAGATCGACCTGAAGCGTCGCCTCATTGCCATCCGGAACGGAAACCGGCAGCGATGCAACTGCTTCATACTCCTGCGGAATCTTAGTTCCAGAATTCTCCGGAATTGCGATTCCCTTAAACACGGCGACTCCGGATGTCAGATCCTGAGAAACTTCCAGTTGAATGATGACAGTGTAGTCTCCCGGAACCGGTCCGTCCGAGCGGCTGAACTGGTATTCGCCATTGACGAGTGAGGCTCTTGCGGCAGGGCCTTGGGTATTGTCACGCGGTACAAAATTGACAAGTCCGGATCGGCCTTCTGCTCCCGCGATTCGCCCATGAACGGCTTGTCGAGGAATGCCGGAGTCTCCGCAGCCGGAAAGTGCAGCTCCGACGACGATTGATAGCCAGCAACTGGCGTTTCGTATTATTGACCCGCGTTTCATACCTGGAACCGAAACGAAAACTGGTAGGGACTGACAACTTCTCAGGTAGCGGTCGCTTCTCAGTCAAACTTTGCGATGCATCGAAATCCTTTTCCAGTCGCAACCGATTTTCTGACGCAACCCATATTCTGACGCAATAGTGCCATTGCACCCGCCGAGTGCAGCGATTGCAAGGCGAGCCCGGCCAAAACGACCAGTCCGGCACATTGTAGCGCGCTTGACTGGAAGATCCTGTTGGGACGGCCTGATCGGGAAAGTCAGCGACCGTCGTTCCAGCTTTTTGATCCGTAGGTTGCTCGCTGGATCACGTGGTCGGAATCTGATAAACCGCGTGCCTGTTCGGCGGTCCGCCGAGTTTGCTCACAGAATGATTGATCTGACTTAAACAAACAGATTTTGGGAATTCCACAATGGAACAGATTCCTTTGGAAGAAATCACACTCGGCGGCAGCCTTCTCGACTTAGTCAGCTCAATTTGGGTTCTTGCCTCGATTCTGTTCAAACTGGCGCTGCCGTGGACTCCGTTGATCGCATGGGTTGCGTTCTGGTCGCTGGCAGTCAACTGGGTGAAGTATCGAGCGGTCCTGCTCAAAGGCGGCTGGACGGGGCTGGCCTTTACGGGTTTGATGATGATTCTGATCTGGGGGCTGATCGCGCCGCCGGTCGACGGTGTTCACCACGTATTTGGCCTCAGTCTGAGCAACTTTGTTGGCAAGACTGTTTACGTGTCGGCACTGTTTTCAATCATGTTCCTGTGCGGCTCGGTGCAGTTAAGCGGAGCTTGCGGATCGCTTGTCTGCTTTAAGCACGAAGACGAAGAGCCCGCTGACCACGGTCACGCCGCGGCTCACTGATTCCGGAATTCGGTTTCGAAACCCGAAGGCAGGTTGCGATGGCAAGTGATCAGGAACTGCGAGCGCTCATCAAGACGATCGTCACAGATCAGCGCGCCGCTCGTCGAGTCATGGCCGGCATGACAAAAGCGATCTCCGGACTCGCGTCTGAACAAAGTGTGGACATTGGTGATGAGCAGGCGAAAGATGTGGCCAGGTCATTGCTCGTTTCCCGATTAGCCGACATCGCCTGGCCGGACGCGACATCGACAAGCTTCGAAATTCCTCTCCAGCGAGGCGAGTAAGCCAGACGGCCAATCGCGCCGAGACGGCTTTCAAGGCTGAGATCACGTTTGCCAGTAGCTATCCTGTTTGTTCTTGCGGCGATGCTGTCGCAATGTCGGTTTGTTAATCCGCTCCGAAATACATTGCCATCATGATTTGCGTCAGTATCGGCCGAACTCGGCACAAGATGATTACCCTGGAGCACCGAGCCCTCGCGGATCGCGGAGCGAAGCTGGTCGAGTTGCGGCTGGACTGGTTGTCTCGGCTTCCCGATCTCGGCCGCCTGATCGATAACCGCCCGACGCCCGTGATCATCACGTGCCGGCGTCGCGAAGATGGTGGGCGATGGCGAGGAACCGAAGAACAGCGGATGACCATACTGCGGTCCGCAATTGTTTCCGGCGTCGATTACGTCGACATCGAAGAAGACATTGCGAAATCTGTTCCGCGCTATGGCGATACCAAGCGGATCATCAGCTATCACAACTTCGAAGAAACTCCGCCCGACATCGAGCAGATTCACGCTCGGATGTGCAAGCTCGATGCGGACATCATCAAGATCGTGACCCTGGCGAACTCGCCCGGTGACGCGGCGAAGATGCTCGAGATTTCGAAGCGGTCGGACATTCCGACCATCGGTTTCTGCATGGGCGAGATGGGACTTTTCAGTCGAATTCTTTGCGGACGATTTGGCTCACCGATCACGTACGCAACATTCAGCCGCGATCGGGAACTTGCTCCAGGTCAGCTTTCGTTCGAAGAGATGCGGGACATTTTTCGATACGAAGAGATCACTGAGGACACGCAGATTTTCGGAGTGATCGGAGATCCGATCGGCCACAGTCTCAGTCCGCTGGTTCATAATTTTGCGTTTCAGGCGGCCGGTATCGATGCCGTCTATTTGCCGCTGCGTATTCCGCAGGACACGCTCGCAAAGTCGCTGGACGATCTCGACAGTATCGGCATGCGAGGGTTCAGCGTCACGATTCCTCATAAGCAGGCTGCCGCCGATTACTCGCAGGTTTCGTCCGAGTCCGTTCGCGCCATCGGTGCCGCCAACACGTTGATTCGCAGCGAGGTCAATGATTGGCACTCGGAAAACACAGACTACGACGCGGCACTAGCGTCCGTGCTTATCGGGATCAACAAAGAGAATCCGAGCGAAGCAAGCCTGATGGGGCAGAAGGTGATGCTCCTTGGCGCGGGCGGGGCCGCTAGAGCCGTGGCTCTGGCCATGGTTCGGTCGGGCGCGCTCGTGACGATCGCTGGTCGAACTCATAAACGGGCGATCGCGCTGGCAGACGAAATCAGCTGTCAGCATTGCAGCTGGGAAAACCGAGGAGCCGGCGAACCCGACGTTCTCATCAACTGCACGCCGGTCGGGATGCACCCAAACGTTGACGACACTCCGTACGCCGAGCACTGGCTGACTGAAAACATGGTCGTCTTCGACACGGTCTACAATCCGGAAACGACTCTGCTGATCAAAGACGCTCGTGCCAAGGGGTGCCGAACGGTGTCCGGTATCGAGATGTTCGTCCGGCAGGCGGCTCAGCAGTTCGAGATGTTTACCGGCCAGCCCGGCCCGCTCGATCAGATGCGCATGACCGTGCGTCGCGCGATCTCGCCACTGGGCGATCTGCCTTAGGGATGAGCTGAGAGCTTTAGAGCCACTCGGCGACTTGGGGCGCGAAGTAGGTCAGGATGATGTCCGCGCCGGCTCGTCGGATGCCGAGCAGCGATTCCAGGACGACGGCCTTTTCGTCCAGCCAGCCGGCTTCGGCCGCCGACTTGATCATCAGATACTCGCCGCTGACCTGGTACGCCGCGACCGGGAGATTTGTTTCGTCACGTATTGCTCGGATGATGTCGAGGTAAGCGCCAGCGGGTTTGATCATGACGATGTCGGCACCTTCGCCCTCGTCGAGTTCCAGTTCACGCAATGCTTCGCGAACGTTTGCCGGATCCATCTGGTAAGTCGACTTGTCTTTTGGAATCGGGCGATCGCTGGACGCTTTTGGGGCCGAGTCCAACGCTCCACGAAACGGACCATAAAATGCCGAAGCGTATTTCGCCGTGTAAGACATGATGGATGTGTGCGAGAAGCCTTCCTGGTCGAGCGCCGCGCGGATACTACCGACGCGTCCGTCCATCATGTCGCTCGGGGCGACGATGTCGGCCCCGGCTCGTGCATGAGTCAGTGCCTGCTCGCAAAGAACGGCGACGGTTTCGTCGTTCAGGATTTCTCCGTCATCGGAAACGATCCCGTCGTGACCGTCGCTGCTGTACGGGTCGAGGGCGACGTCCGTTACCACGCAGGTTTCGGGCGATGCAGCTTTGATTCGCCGAATTGCCTCGGGGATCAGACCGTCCGGATTGTAAGCTTCGTCACCCGTCCGGGTTTTTAATGACTCGTCGACCTTCGGAAAGATGACAACCTTGTCGACGCCGAGGTCGTAAACGCGTTTGACTTCCGCAACCAGTCCATCAAGTGACCAGCGCGTCTGGCCGGGCATCGACGCAATTGGAACGTCGTTCGCATCGGCGTGCAGAAACATCGGGTAGATGAGCTGGCTGACTTCCAGTTTCGTTTCGCGGCACATTTAACGGATGGCGGCGGTGCGG
>CALDJX010000286.1 GCA_937899075.1 uncultured Planctomyces sp.
GACGGGAGCTTTTCGTCCGGGAATCGCAGCCGTCGTAATGACCACATCGCTTTCCTGGATGACGTTCATCATGGCTTTTCGCTGCCGCCGATAAAAATCTTCATCCATCTCTTCGGCGTAGCCGCCCGACTTGCCATCAGTCGACTTGACAAGTTCGATCTCCAGGAACTTCGCGCCGAGGCTCAGCACTTCTTCTTTGACCGCGGGCCGCACATCGTATGACCAGACGACGGCTCCCAGACGTTTGGCCGTCGCGATTGCCTGCAGACCAGCGACGCCTGCTCCCAGCACAAAGAACCTTGCCGGAGCGATCGTGCCGGCTGCAGTCATCATCATCGGGCACATGCGAGGCAGTTGAGCCGCCGCCGACAGCACGGCTTTGTAACCGGCGATCGACGCCTGGGAAGACAGCACGTCCATGCTTTGAGCGCAAGTGATTCGAGGAAGCAGTTCGAGCGCGAACGACGTCACGCCGCGGTCCGCCAGTCGCTGCATGACTCCCGCACCGAGCAGCGGATCGCACATTCCGATCAGCGTCTGACCTTCGCGCAGAAGTTCGCAGTCACTGGCTCCAGCTTCCGAGTTCGCTCCCGCGGTTCTGACCTGCAGAATAATTTCGGCTCGTTTGAAGATCTGGTCGCGACCGTCGATCAGCTTGGCGCCGGCCGCGGCGTATTCGTCATCGGGGTATCCGGCGGGAATACCAGCTCCGGCCTGGACAATGACATCGACGCCCGCTTTTTTCAGGACCACGACGTTGGCTGGAGCAAGTGCTACTCGCCGTTCGTCCGGAAACGTTTCGGCCGGTACTCCGACAATTCGATTCGGAGACGACTCACTTGAAGGGGCATCCTGCGACATCGTGTCCGCTTTCCAATCCGTCGCGTTCAGTTCGGGGCCTGCTCCTGCAAAACCCTTTACACGCCGTCGTTTGAACTCTTGCTGGTAAACCGCAGCGATAGCTTCAAACGACGATGACTTGTGACGGAGTATGGCGGATCGGATGGTCGTCGCAAGTCTCTCGTCCGGCTCGTCAAGCAACGATAAGGGCTACTTGCTGGCCGCGTTCAGTGCACGTTCGATGGCGTCGACGTCGTAGACGCAGCCGCTCCAGGTGCCTCCGCCAAACTTCTGCAGCAGCGCCCAAAGTCGAGTGTCGTCGGGCAGGTCGCAGGGTGGCCCATCTCTTTTAGATTGTCTGATGGGCCACCCTGTTACCATGATGGTTCTATTCAAGAGCCAACGACGGGTTCCGTCGCTTGAAACAGGCCCTTCATGTAGCCGTAGGCGTAGAGGCGGCCGAGCATTGTGTAGCCGGGGTCTCCGTCGTCTTCTCCGACGAGTTGCGGGACGTGGTCGGGGCGGATGGGGCCGGTGAAGCCGACTTCGCGGTAGGCTCGGATGGCGGCGGGCATGTCGGTTTTGCCGTTGTCGTGGAAGGTTTCCGTGAACGATTCAGCGGTCCCGGTAACGTCTCGGAAATGCACGTAATTGATGTGGCTACCCAGGCGACGGATGGCGGCTGGAATGTCCGCTCCCATTTCCGCGAAGGTGCCCTGGCAGAAGCAAATGCCGTTGTGCGGGCTCGGGACAAGCTGCAGCAGACGTTCGAAGTTCTCGACACTGTTCATGATCCGCGGGCGTCCGAGCAGTTCGTGGAGCGGCGGATCGTCCGGGTGCATGGAAAGCAGAACTCCCGACTGCTCGGCGACCGGGACGATTTCATGGAGCAGTCGTTCGAGGTTTTTCCACAGCATGTCGTGGGTGAGGCCCGCCGTGTCGCCTTCTTCGGACGACGCGTGAGTCCCGGCCCCGTCGTGCCCCATCAGCACGGCCTGTTCCACCGTCGCGAGATCAAACTGCGTGACCTTCGCTCCGCCTCGCTCGGGAACATCCAGCCTGGTTCGCACCCAATCCGTCCCGGCCATGAAGTTGTAGCAAAGGATGGGAATGCCAAGGTCGCCCATCTGGCGAATCAGGTCTTTCAGTTCGGCGAGTTCCGCTCCGTCGTGATCGGTGCCCGTTTTGATCTTCTCGATCGGGAGGTAACCCTCGATCACCGACAGCGTCAGTCCGAACGATTCGATTCGCTGCTTGACGGCGATCAACCGTGCAGGATCAGGCCCATGGTGGCGAGTCACGAAATCCGTGACGCCGCACTGCACGGCAAGCTGGAGATTCTCATCCGAATCGGGCGTAAGAACGGTGGCAAGTTTCATGACGTCACGCTCCCGTATTCTGCACAAGCTGATTCCAGACCGCTCGGTTTTCGTGCATGGCCGCGACGATGTCGGCGGGGACTTTGCCTTCTTCGAGCAGGGTCCAGCCGGAGAAGTTGGCCGACTTCAGCAAGCTGAAGATTTCTTTCCACGGGTAGCTGGTCGAGCGGAGGTCGTGAATGTGGATGGTGCCGATCTTTTCTTTGACCAGATCGAAGTTGTGCTTCAGACCTTTGCCGTTGAGATCCGTCGGGTTGCAGTTCCAGCAGACGACCGCGTTGGGGTGATCGGCGACTTCCATCATGCGCTGAATGTTGGGTAGCTCGGCTGAGCCGTTGCGGCCGTGAACTTCGACTCGAATCGCCACTCCGTGGTCCGCTCCAAACTTCGCGACTTCTCGCAGCGACTTACCGATCTGCTCCAGAGTATTTTCGATGGGGACGTCCTGCGGGATTCCGTTCGGGCGGACTTTGACTCCGCTGCCGCCGACGTCTTTGCAGAGTTTGATGAATGCCTTCGTCTCTTCGATGTTCTTTTTCACGACGGCTGGATCGGGAGAGTGGTACTCGCAGGCGCTGCCGAGTCCGACCAGTTCGACTTTCGAATCGGCAAACTGTCGAGCAACTTCCTTTCGGCGTTTGCTGTCGATCGTGATTTCGACTCCGTGTTTGTGCGTGCTGCGAAGTTCGACGCCTTCGAAGCCGGTCGCTTCGCAATTCTTGATCAGCGTCGGGACGTCCCAGTCTTTGCCCCAGTTGTAGGTGACCAGGCCGAGCTGCATCTTCGTCTTCGCGACCCTCGATTCTTCAGCGGCAAGTCGCGCCGCGCGGCTCGCTCCAAAAACCAGGCCCGCTGCGGCACCAGCGGATGTTGTGAGAAAACTTCGTCGTTGCATTGTCATGGGGCACCTTTCGAGGTCTGCTTCCACTCGCCTGTCAATGCGTCGGGCTGACGCATCGGAGAATTCGGATCAGAGACTATCGAAAGAGTAACCACCATGTCGCTTTTTGCGATCGTTCCGGCGGCGGGGCTCAGCCGCCGGATGGGACAACCGAAACTCGTCATGGACATCGCCGGCAAAACGGTGATCGAGCGATTGCTGACAACACTGTCGCATCCTGAGATCACCGAAACCGTTGTCGTGATTCGGCGAGGTGATCAACAGCTCGCAGATGCCATCGCCCAGCTCGCGATTCCGAAGGTCCATGTCGTGCAGCCGGAAGTCGATCCGCCGGACATGAGGACCAGCGTCGAGCACGCGATCGAGTACGTCGGCAAAAGCCACTCACCGCAGCCCGCCGACGGCTGGTTGCTGATTCCTGCCGACCATCCCGTGCTGGACGCCCTGGTTCTGGACGAGTTGATCGCCGCCTGGCAGACGACTTCCGAGGACATCCTGATCCCTCAGCACGGCGAGAAAAACGGGCATCCGGCGTTCTTTCGCTGGGCGCTCACGCAATCTTTGTGCGAGATTCCGGATGGCAAAGGTTTGAACTGGCTCCGCACGGCTCCCGGCGTTCGAATCCGAAAGCTGCCGGTCGACTCGAAGTCGATCCTGCTGGACCTGGACACTCCTGACGACTTCAGACGAATTCTGGAGCATGCCGTCGCCTCGGAAGCTGCGACAACCGAGTCGTAATCCGCTACACTCCGCCGCTCAGAGTCGTCGCGGATTGCGAATTTCGGTTCACCGTGCAACGGGCATTTCAAGACGCCACACCGCCGACACTGAACGTGCTCCCGTCGGGAGAACCCATCAATTCTCAGTGGTCAGATTTGTTTGGCACTCGTTTCGCGTCTGCGCCCTGGCGGCACCGACGCCCAAACGTCGCAGCCAGCAACCTCCCACGTATCCCATAGATTTTTAACGGAAAGAATCCCAATGGACTTCGCTGAGTCACTGGGCATCAGTGCCGAAGGTGCGGGCAACAACCGCGATACCGAACGTGAACGAACTATTCGATACATCGTTTTGAAACTGATCGCGATGGGGCTGCCTCATCCTGAAACCCCTCTCACGGCCAAGCAGTCCATCGACGCCGAACGGCTGCTCGGTTCGTACCACCAGCGACTGAAGCGGCTGGACGAGGTTCGATCACCAGTCGACGCGCGCATCGAAGCGTTTCTCGGCAGTCACTTTGCCGATCTGAATCTCGACGAACCATTGCGGTTGCCGGATTCGACCGTGCTTCTCGATCGACACGGAATCGCTCGCGAACTTTCGCTGCCGATTGACCGGGCGAAATACGAGACTCCGCTCGTCTCGTCTTACCGAGTCAAAAACGGCGTCCTGCATAATCCGCTGCACGATCGGCGAACGACCAGCGGCACGTTTCATGTCACCGAAGGCGGTCTGCC
>CALDJX010000287.1 GCA_937899075.1 uncultured Planctomyces sp.
TCGCACAATGGAAGGAGGGCAAGTCACTGCGGTCCATTGGAAAGGCGTTAGGTATCTGCGATATCACAGCCATGCACGCAGTGGAGTACTGGTGCCAGCAACACGGCTTGCCGAACCCAACAGTGGAGTCGCGTCGGCAGCAATGGATTGAGGAGGTCGTCGCAGCAGCACGTGAAGGCACTCCGCTGGTTGAGATCGCTCAGCGGCTGAGCAAATCGACGGCAACGATTCGAAATTGGATCCGGGAGTGGTTTTCCAGTCGAGACGAAACCTGTCCGAATCTGCGAAGAATCGCGACGTCTTAAATGTTGCAGTGTCTGATCATCTCAATCATCACCTGATCTGCTTAACGAAACGTGGCCCGGTAAGTTCCCATTGAACTCGCCGGGCCTTATTTATGTCAGAATTTCGCGGCTTCCTCACAGTGCATTTAGCGAATGAGGCTGACGGCTGACTCACAATCGAACCACGAATTTGGAGGGAGATGCTCTGGCAAATATTTTACTCAGTCTTGTGGTACTCGCGCTTGTCGCAGCCACGATATCGCTACTACGAGAGCGTCGGCTTCGGTTGGCGTTGCAAACCATTTTACAGAGACTCATTTCAAAATGGAGGGCTCATGAAAATAGCAAGGACGATGACCGTGGTGGTCATCGCAATGTTGACTCTGGTGGCCACCGGATGTGACGAAAACAAACGACTGGCCGAACAAGCAGAACGCCATGCGGCTCGGCAAGCTGAACAGAACGTTCGAATGGCAGAAATGCAGCGAGAAGTTGCAGCAGGCGCAAGGCAACTGGTGGAAGCCGATGCGAAGGCTCGCGTTGAGATTGTCGAATTGCAGAAAGGCGTCCAGACGGAACGCGTCGACATTGGTCGCCAGCGGGACTTGCTGGAGGCTGATAGGCGCGAAATAGCAGCAGACCGATACTTCGAGCCGTTGGTCGCCGGTGCGATCGCTCAGGTTGGACTGCTGATCGCGTGTGTGCTTCCGCTACTTATTTGTTGGCAACCGTTGACGCAGCCCATCGAACCTACTGATGATGGCACTGTGACGGAATTTCTTCTCCGGGACATGGTTTCCGAGTCCCCGCTGCTGCTGCTGGCAGAACCGCCACGGGCGTCGATCACTGCTCAACCAACTACTGAAGCCCATCCTCCATCCACAAGTAAAGGAGATTCCGAATGTCACACATCGTGACCATCGAAACGCAAATTCGCGACCCGGCCGCTCTAAGGAGTGCCTGTTCACGTCTTGGGCATGCCGAACCCGTGCACCGCACGGCCGATCTGTTTACGTCAAAGGCGACCGGCTACTGCGTTGAACTTCCTGATTGGCGATATCCGATCGTTTGCGACGTGGACGAAGGTCGCGTTCACTTCGACAACTATGAGGGCCGCTGGGGCGATCCGGTTCACCTGGATCGATTGACGCAGGCTTATGCGGTTGAACGTGCCAAGATGGAAGCTCGGCGTAACGGGCACAGCGTGATCGAACAGCCGTTGAATGACGGCTCCATCAAACTGGTCATCGGTGTCGGAGGTGCGGCTTGAATCAGACCATTGAAATTATCGTCAAACCAAACGGTGAGAGCCGTATCGAAACCAAGGGCTTCACCGGTAACGGATGCCAGACGGCAAGTCACTTCGTACGAGCTGCACTGGGCCAGCAAGTCGCTGAGCAACTCAAATCTGAGTTTTACGCTGAGGCACCCGTTGAGCAACAGAAGTACGAATCAAACTAACACCCTGTTCAATAATGAAATCACGAAAGGTGCTTATGACATTGAAAGAACGACTCGGTGAACTCGTTGCGGCGTGCTTTACCGGAGTCTGGATCGAATCTCACGAACATCACGAGGCCATCCGTGAGATCTTGGAATTGTGTCGCCGTGAAGAATGGAAACTGGCCGTTTGGGACGTCGATCAGGGTTTACAGCTCACAGGCGTTGCCACCGGCCACGAAGCGAACGATCCGTTAGCAGCCATTCGTGCGTTGTCTGCGATGGCTGCCGACGAAACGACAATCCTGGTCATTAAGAACCTGCATCGATTCGTCGCTTCCACTGAGGTGATGCAGGCGTTGCAGACGCAGTTACTGTCGGGACGGCATGATCGTCGAATCATTATCGGTTTGTCCCCTGTCGTATCGATCCCATCGGAGCTGGAGAAGCTGTTTGTGGTCGTGGAGCATGAGCTGCCATCGCATGAACAGCTGGAAGAAATCGCCCGCGAAGTGGCGACCGAAGATGGCGAGTTGCCGGCCGAAGATGAGTTCGGCATTGTGCTGGATGCGGCCGCCGGGCTGACGCGACTGGAAGCGGAAAACGCGTTCAGTCTAAGTCTGGTGCGACACGGTCGGCTGACGGCAGAATCCCTTTGGGAACTCAAAACAGGGACATTAAAAAAGTCCGGCCTGCTTAATCTCTACAAGGGTGAAGAAGACTTCTCTTCGCTCGGCGGACTGCAGAGTTTGAAGGCGTTCTGTAAGCGTTCGCTGCTGCGACGCAGTGGTACGACGAATGTGAAAGCGAAGGGCGTCATGTTGCTCGGTGTTCCCGGAACCGGCAAGTCCGCGTTTGCAAAGTGTCTTGGAAGGGAAACCGGGCGACCTACGCTGGTGTTGGATATCGGCGCGTTAATGGGAAGTCTGGTTGGTCAGACGGAATCGAATGTTCGACGGGCTCTCGGAATCGCTGATGCCATGGCCCCCTGCATTCTGTTCGTCGATGAGATCGAGAAAGCTCTTGGGGGAGTCGCTGGTTCTGGGACAAACGACTCCGGCGTGTCGGCTCGGATGTTTGGAACGCTGCTTTCGTGGATGAACGATCACACGTCCGACGTTTACCTCATCGCGACGTGCAACGACATTTCGCGGATGCCGCCCGAACTGTCGCGTGCGGAGCGCTTTGACGGGATCGTCTTTCTGGATCTGCCGCAGCGAGACCAAAAAGATCAGATCTGGTCTCACTATGTTGCAGCCTTCGGGCTCGACATGGATCAAGCGATTCCTGCGGACGAAGACTGGACTGGTGCGGAGATCCGAGCGTGTTGTCGGCTTGCCGCTTTGCTGGACGTACCGCTCACACAGGCTGCTCAGAACGTCGTGCCGGTCGCTGTGACGGCCAGTGAATCGGTGAATAACCTTCGCACCTGGGCGAGCGGGCGATGTCTTGATGCCGAGCAAGGCGGCATCTACCAATCGGTCAAACCGAAATCCTCGTCGCGCCGAAAGGTAACACGCGGACCTTCGATGAATTGATTTTTCCACAAACAGCAACGAAACACATATCGGCCGGAGCACTCTCCGGCTTTTTTCATGCGCACCTCACACCTTGGAGAAACATTTGTCTACATCCATGCTTGAAGAGACAACGTCGTCGGCAGCGGCGACAAACGAATCTGCCGCTCAACTGCGTGCCACAATGACGGCCGCTCGACTCAGTTTTACGTGGTTCGGCGTCCGCAAGTCTTTGACCACGCGTCAGAAAGATCAGGCCGCTGGCTCGTTCGGAGCGGAAGGAAAGTATCTGTCCGCCGGCAAGAAGTTGCTGGATACAACCCACCCGGCTTTTCGTAGCGTGACGGCAATCAAGGGACGTGCCGTCAACTATTGGAAGCAAAATTCGCTTCCCTATCCCGAACCAGGCATCCGGCTGATTCGGCGAGAAT
>CALDJX010000288.1 GCA_937899075.1 uncultured Planctomyces sp.
GAGTTGAGAGTTGAGAGTTGAGAGTTGAGAGTTGAGAGTTGAGAGTTCGATGTTCAGTTACTGCAGCAGTCTCAAAGTTTGTTCGGCCATCTGTCGCGCCATCTGAATGGCGGTGGTGTTCGCTTCGTAGGCACGGCTGGCGAGGATCATGTCTGCCATTTCGTCGATCGCGTTGATGCCGGGATATTTGACGTATCCGGTTTCGGGATCGGCGTCAGGATGGCCCGGATCATGCACGAGACGTGGATCGCTCGCCTGATCAACGTGGACTCGGAACCCAACTTCACCCTCAACGTTTTTGTTGCCGTGAGTGCTCTCGGAGAAGAACTCGACGTATCGACGTTGGAAAGCTTCGGGCTCACCTTTCGCATTGCGCGTCGTGTTTGCGTTGGCAATGTTGCCCGCAATGACGTTCATGCGTTCCCGCTGCGCGACGAGCGCGCTGCGGCTGATATCGAGGGTTCGGAGCATGTCGCGGACCTCCTTGTCCAGTGCGACTAACGAAGTTTAACAGCCAGCTTGAGTTGTGAAGTGGATGAGAGCGTTGAGGCATTCGCCGGGAAAATCGACGGACAGAATCTGGCTATGCCTGCCCCGAAATTACGGATTCGAGCAGGTCGTATTGCGACGTCATCATCTGCATGGCATAGCTCTGCATCATCACCGTCCGAGTCATCTCCATGACTTCGTGCTCGATGTTGCGTTTGCCGTTGTCCTGCAGACCTAATGAGTGCGACGGGAGTTGCTGTGAATGGAAGAGTTCCTCGGTAAACAGGTCGTCAACGGCCGGTTCCCGAGTCATCAGTGAGGAGGGGAATTCGATGGGGAGAAGCGAAGAAGTGTTTTGAGATGTGTGCAGCGAGGGGGATTTGAGCTGCCGAACGGCCTTTTTCATCGCGTCCTGAAAAGCTTCGACCGGCAGGTCCCGAGTCTTGTATCCGGGCGTGTCAATTTTGGCAATATTGGCTGTGAGCACCTGCTGCCGTCGCTCGCTGAACTCCGCCGCCTGTTTCAGCAGCGGCACCGTCGCCGGCCGCACGAATGAATTGATCATGTTCGAATACTCCTTGAGTGACGGTGAAGTCAGCGAGTGACGGTGAAGTCGGCCTTAGCCGCGGGTATCCAGGAATCGCGGCCGGGGTGCGTTTCCGCTGCCCGGCCCAGCCCCCCCGATAGACGCCTCGCCAATTTCTTTCAGCCGTCCCTGTGTTTCGTCGCGACGCTGGCTGAGCATCGCCGTTCCCTGTTTTTCCAAAACCATCGACTCCGCAAGTAGTGACTCGGCTTCGTCGATCGCCGCCTGACATTTCGACCGGACATCCGCCACCAGACGATCTCTGACCGATTTCCAGAAATCGACGATCCCACCAAATGCCCGTCCCTGTTCCGCGAGGTGCTCAAGAACTCGCTGTTTCTGCGCGATCAACTGCAACAGCTCGGCGAAGTTTCCATCGTCGATCAATCCAGCCTGTCGGCGCGAAAGCTCAAGCATCGCGCGGCAGTACTCGCGACGGCGTTGAAGCACGTCGAGCAGGTCCGGCTGCGGTTTCGAATCAGTTTGTGGGGGCGCGGTTGTCATGGTTCAGAATGAGTTTCTGTGTCGAGTTCAATTCTGATGGTCAATTGAGATTTTGAGTTAGTGGCGGCTTCATGATGCGTCGGTGAGTCGTGGGTATTGACGATCGTGAACTTCGCGAGCCCACTCGATCCATTCCGCCCACTGCTCGCGAGTCTGTCCGGTCGACAGAAAGTCAAAGGCTCCGTCAGGCAGCCGACTAAGTACGACCCGCGCCTGTTCCAACTGGCGTCGGGCTTCGTCAGGTTTTTCAAGTCGAGAGTAACACCGCGACATCTGGATGTAGGCCGGCAATGACGAAACATGATCGGCGAAACGACTGGTCACCATCCGAAAGCCGACCAAAGCATCCGCGTAACGTTCCTGCTCAAACTGCGTCTGCGGAATGGCCATAAAGGTTGTGCGGTACATTTCCTGGCCATAGTCGTCGAGCATTCCTGTCACCTGCAAAGCCTGCAGCGACTGCTGGAGCGCTCGATACTCGTCACCGGCCCGGTTCAATGTTTGCGACAGGTTAAGAAACAATTCTTTCCGAGCGTTGACCGGCATGGAATCCGACAGGTTCTCTCGGAGCTCGGCCGCGGACGATTGCAGAGACTTCGCCAGAAGATACCGCGCCGGAATCCTTTCCTCGGTATCGGGGTATCGACCAAGGTATTCGTCGAGATGCCGAATCGCTTCCTTCCATTTCGCGTAAGCGTCCTGTCGCTCTGTGAGCTGAGCCTTCGTTGGTGCTGCATCATCCGCCGGAACCGACTTGCGAAACTCGTACGATGCCTGGCGAGCCAGTAGCTGTCCTAACGCAAACTTCGCCAGTCGCCATTCGTTCGCGTCAGGTTCCAACTCGTCGGACGTCAGCATTGCTCGCCAGGTTCTCTCGGCATCGCCGGGCCGGTCCAGTTCCAACTGACAAAGCCCCAACCGATAACTGGCTTCAAACACGGACGGATCAGTTGGCGAGTTCAGTTTGACATCTCGAAAACTTTCGAATGCATCATTCAGCCGATTCAGATTCATCAACATCCGACCGCGGAAAACATACGCTTTGGGCACACCCTGAGTCGGTCTTATGCGGATGAACTCATCCACCTGATTTAACGCTTCCTTGAAGGCGTAGCCGCGAGCGTAGTCTTCAGCACTGATCCAAACGGTGTCCGGATACGTCGCCTCAGTCCTTGTCGCGGCCGCCAGAGTTGCATGCGCGTCGCCACTTTCAATCCACCGTTTCCGTGCTTCTGGAACCAGTTCCTGCCTGATCTTAAACGTGGCCGCATCGACGGAAGCCTGCGTGGTCGCTGCCCATTCCCGACTCGTTTGAGCCATCAGTTCCATGGCGCGGATCCGTTCGATTAAGGGCGTCATCACTCTTGTCAAAGCGAGGGCACGCTCGAACTTTTTGTTCTCGACCCAGTCGCTCCAGGCGATCAGGACGGCGTCTCGAAACTGGCTGATCGTCAACCACCGGTTGCGGAAATCCTGCGGACGCACGATCGCTCGCAATACCTGACGGTAGGCGACGATCGCTTCCTCATCCCGTCCGGCGGCACGCAACAGGCTTGCCATGCGAAGCTGAGAAGCCAGCCATTCATCCGTTTGCGCAAACTTGCGAGCTGTCCGCTGATAGTAGTTGATTGCCGACTCAGGTTTGCCCATCCGTTCCGAACACAAAGCGTTTAGAAACGACGCCTGACTGGCATAGATCGTGTGATTGTTGTCTTCAATCAGCGGCATCAACAGAGTTTGTGCTTCGAGGTACTTCTCGTTTGCTTTCGCAACTGTCCCGTTCTTTGCAAGAGTTTCTGCTTGAGACATCTGAATCTTGGCCAGTCCGATCGTTCGCTCCTGCTCGGCCTTCGCTCCGGGGGCAACATTCTCAAGCGTCGCTGTCGCTTCGTCCGACTTGCCCTGCTTTTCGAGAATGTCGGTCCTCAACAAAGCCGCGTGAACTGACTGCTCCTCGGTCATCTTTCCCCGAGTGGCGATCTCGTCGCTGAGTTCGAGTGCCCGAGCAAGACTATCCGGCGTTTGTGCGTCGAGATAATTTTCCATCAGCAGAATCGACGTCTCGGCGCCGCCGTCCGGATAGTCAGTCAGCGAGTCTTCAAGAATTTCGCGAGCCTTCGTTGGAAGACTCACTGTCTGAAGCGCGACGCCGAGCGCCCACATCATCTTACCGCGACGCTCCTTGGGCATTCCGCGAGTCGACGCGTACTCGAAGTCTTCGATGGCCTTCAAATAGCGTTTCTGCTGTTCCTGCCCGGCAAATTCTCGTCCGGAATAAAACTCGGCAAACCCACGGACGTAGTGCTGACCGGTTGGGAAATCCGGATCGACATACTTCAGCTCATCCAGTTCTTCGACGATTTCCAGCGCCTGCCGAATCTGCCAGTTCGTCTCGCGTTTGTCGATCAGCTCCAGAGCCCGCCCCAGCTTCTCAGCCGGAGTTTCCTTATCGCCTGACAGGACGAAGAACGCTCCACCACCTCCCACCACGGCCAGCAGAGCCACGATGATGATGAGCTTTTTCTTCGATCCGCCAGCGGCCTCTTCAGGTGCCTCGGCGTCCTCGTCAGGATTGTTGTCAGTTTCGTCAGCCACGAAAATGTCTCGCGCAGAACACGTCAGCGATCCGCCGAACACGGCGCATCAGCGTTCCGACAGGTACGAGTTGAATGAGGGAAAATTCAGTTGGCCGGGTTTGGCCTGGGAGGGGCAGCAGCGGTTTCGACACGGCGTGAATTCATGTCGAAGGTCAAAACTTTAGCCAAATTTGAGAGATGGCCTGACTTCTTAATTCTCTTTCGCAATTTTTGTCAACAGGGGTTCCCGCGTCGAGTGGTTTCCCTCCGCACGATCCTGAACGGAAACGGGCAAACCCGGTGACACTCGGCAGGCTGCATTAAACGACAAACTCGCAATCATCGTTGACCCGCTGTCAGACCACTGAGAAGATTCGGGCGTCGATTCTTTTACGCGTTTCCGGAAGGAACCTTGACCATGAGACAAATCACCGTCGCGCTACTGGCACTTTCGGCCGCCAGTCTCAGTCACATCGCCGAGGCCGCTCAAATCACTGGCGAGTATCTCGAAGCCCGCACCTGCAACGTTTACACCGGGCCATGCTTTGCCAACGCCGAGATGAGCCTCACCGGAAAAGAAGCTCTGATGGCCTGGAAAGTGGACAAGGGAACCTGGAACGACGTCAAACTCGACGGCCTCGGCGCGGCTCTGATTCTGCATGCTCAGGGAACGCTCGGCTACGACGGGGTCTTCCCGATGCAGGCCGGCAAAATTAAGTCGGTGCTGCTGGTCGATGAGAAAGCCTCGCAGGAACAACATGACGCGCTGGTCGCGTTCGTGAAGAACTCGACGAAAGACCTGTCGAAGAATGTGGTGAACGTCGAACGCGTTCCCTTCGAACTGAAGAACGACCACATCGACAACATCGGCGTCTTCAAAGCCGGCGGCCTCGCCGAGATAAAAACCCGCAAACTGGAAAAGGGAGACTGCGTCTGCACCAACGAAACGGTCTTCTACCAGCCGCTCACGAAAATCGATAACGCCAGCGCGGCGTACTCACTCAAGCTGTCCTGGCAGGGCGAGAAGCTGGGAACTCGATTTATCAACCGAGGCATCCGCAGCGCCTTCCTCGGAACGTTCCGAAAGTAGACTGCCGGTTTTCGTCACACTGGTCATGAACAAATCGCAGAGGACACAGAGTTCTCGCAGAGGGCGTGGAGAGTTGATTGACACTCTCCACGTCCTCTGCGTTTTTCACCTCAGCGACCTCTGCGATTCATTTTCTCAGGTAGCTCGTCACAAGAAATTGTTTTCATAGCGTGTAGGGAAACCGGGCCAGTGAGCGATTCTTCGCGGTCGAAGAAAAAGATCTACATCGCTGCGTACTGCAAAGTCTGCAACACGCGAGTGACTCCGAAGGCGAAGTTCGCCGGTCGTCGCATCAAGTGCCCCGACTGCTTTACCTCGATCCAGATACCCACGCTTGAGGAACACCGTGCTCAGCAGGCAACCGCCAAACTTCGCGGGCCCGCTCAACCAGAGGAGCACGAGCCTTACAGTCTCACTGCACCGGTCGAAGCTCCTGAACTGCCACCGGTCAGAATCTTCGACGAACAGGCAAAGATCCGGCACGTTCATAAGAGGCCAAAGCCACCGAAGCGTCCGTTCCTGTCGAACGTCTTTCAGTTTCCGTGGAGCGACGGAGAAACGCTGGCACGCTGGGGAATGATTTCCGGCGGGCTCAGTCTGGCGGGTCTCTTCGGGTCGCTTATTCTGATGCTTGTTTCCACGGGCGGACTCGGTGGCGCCATCCCCGGCCTGTTTCTGACGGTCGCCCAAATGGCCGTCCTGGTATGGTCAATGTCTTACGCATCCTCGTGCGCGTTTACGATCATTCAGGACACCGGTGCGGGCCTCAACAAAGTCGGAGGCTGGCCAGAAGGCGGCGTCGGTGAATGGATGATGGACCTGATCACGGCGGTTTACGTGTTCTTTGCATCGGGCTTCGTCAGTTTCCTGATCGCGTACCCGCTGCAGCCGATC
>CALDJX010000289.1 GCA_937899075.1 uncultured Planctomyces sp.
TCATCGGATTAGCTTCCAAAGTGTTTTGCCGCCGAATTGGCGTGCTTGTGAAAAAGCGGCCCTCGCGTCTCATCCCTGGAAAGTGCCGAAGAATGTGTGGCCGGGCCGCGAAGTCTGACGACTCAATCTCAGTGCTGCAAACGGTGACTTGCTTCAACGCGACTCTCAGTCAGACCTGAATCAGTCGGCGGCCGAGTCCCGCAAAAGCCGCCGGAGTTTGCAGAAGCCGGCAATCGCGAAGATCACGTGAATGACGCAGAACAGGACGACAGCCTGGCCGATGAAGTTCACGTCAAAAAGTCCGTAGGCCGTCACCAGTACATACAGTAGATATTTGGTTCTGATCACCAGTTTGAACGGATGACCGATCATGTTCAGCCAGATGGTAAACGCGACTGCGACGGTGTACGACGAAACGTAGGCGACGGCCGCCGTCGGATTGATCAACTCGGCCGCTGTCAGGAGGCAGGTTGTGATCAACATGCCGGAATGGTCGACGCACATGTCGGTAAAAGCGCCGGCCGGTCCCGCGGTCCCCGTGGTGCGAGCGATCGGTCCATCCAGCGCGTCGAGAATCACGTGCAGCCAGACAAACGCGCTGGCAACGGCGATCTGTTGAGAATTCTCAGCCGTCAACAACAGGTAGCCAAACGGCACCAACTGCAACAGGCTGAGCAGGCTGATCAAATCCGCCGTCACTCGGCATCGAATCAGTAATCGAACAAGCGGTCCAGAAAGTCCGTCGCGAACTTTCTGGAATCGTTCCTGCCCGGCCTGCTCGGTCTCGGCGAAATAATTGAAGTGAGTCATTCGGGAGTCTCTACTTCGGTCGCCATCGAGGGTGCTTGTTCGACCTCATGAAAAACAGCGTGTGGTTCAGCATGATGATGGGAACTGTCAGCGTTACGCTCCCAGCCTTTGTTTCCGTGCTGTGAACGGGTTGGTTGTTCAACGTTCCGAACAGGGTCGCGGCATCCGTCGACGGTTTCGCATTCAGATAAACGCCGCACGACCCGTACGTCCGCAGCCGATGCGAATCACTTCCGACCGTAATCGGCTTGTCGATCGATTCAAGGAAGGCGGCAGCTCGACGATTCACTTTGGGAGGCACGCCGCCGTTGTAAAGTTCGACGGCGTCGATCCGCTCCACGACTTCTTCGACGAAAGTGTGCGTGGTCTTGCGGCTGGCACGCTGAAAGTCGAGTGACTTACGACCAAAGGCGAAGGGATGTGCCAACGAAACGAAAGCTCCCATCTCTTTTGCGGTCTCAAGACAATCGATCGACGACACTTTTGACCGAACCATGAAGCGGCTGAGCAGGAATGGCTCGACGGCCCGCCGGTAGTAATCTTCCAGCTGGCCGGGACAGCCGAAGTAAACGAGAAACTCCAGACCTTCCTTCGTGCCAACTTCGATGCCCGGCAGACACGAGATTCGGTCTCGTTCATTCAGCAGAACGGAGCCTCGAATTTCGTTGTGATCCGTCAGCGAAATCGATAGCTGATCGCGCAGGCAGCGGTCTTCAATTCGGTCAATCGACGGCAACCCATCCGAAAAATTCGAATGAGTGTGCAGGTCGAAGAACTGCAATTCTGTTCCCGACTTCGTTTCCGCGAGAGCCTGCAAATCTGCTTCGTCAGCCGGTTGAAGACTGGTTGGCGGCGTCATAGTGCTCGTTCCAGTTGGCGACAAAAGAAACTTACGAAACGGTAGTTAGCGTCCGCATTGCTGAGAGTTCAGCTGAACTACTCGACTGTCGCCTCAGGTGTCGGTCCAGCTTCGCCGAGCTCGTGGTGGTGGTGCGCGGCCTTAGTCAGTTCAACAATGATCCCGCCGAGTCGGAACAGACGATGGGCTTTCGTAAACCAAAGCTCACGCTGCCAGTTCAAGCCAACTCGCCGGCACTCTTCCTGAAGTTCTGATCGCTGAAACGTCCGACACTTCCACAGACGACTCGACATTGCTCCGAAGACGGTGTTCTCGGTGCATTGAAGCAGAATCCGCCCCCCCGGACGCACTACACGAGAGATCTCACGCAGACCCGGTTCGGGATCCGGCAGATACTCCAGCACCCACCCGCACGTTGCACAGTCGAAAGTATTATCCTCGAACGGCAGTTCGGTGAGCGCCGCCGTGACGTAGTCGATGCGGTCGTCTGCAAAGCGTTCAGCAGCTCGATTCAACATTTCCGTCGAAAGGTCGGTCGCCACGATTCGAGCATCTGCGTCTGCATTACGGACCAGATGAGTCAGCAGTTGTCCGGCTCCCGTCCCGACATCCAGGATATTTTTGCAGCCCTGGACGGGAAATGCTCCCGGCTTGAAAAAGCTCGAAGCCAACGGCTCGTGAAGGCTGACGATGCTGCACGAACGCAGAAACTTGCCGGCAATTCCGGAATAGTGCTGCCGCACATTTTCCTGGTACTGCTCGTACGGCTCGCGGTGATAACCACGGTATTTGATGCGTTCGGCGATCAGTTTCTGAATCACAGTCAGTCCTTCAGGCGAATCTTCTGGATGCTTTTTCAGCAGTGATTTTGCGTTTCGGCCATCCGATGGCTGACAAGGCGTCGCTCGTCGCGAAAGACAACGACCGAATCTGATCCATTCTGTGAAAACACGGCATCCATCGCCGCTGCTCGCAGGATCCGAAATCAGCGAAGAATCCGGCAACGCCAAGCCAGTCTAAAGGATCTGAGCAGCGTGAGTCTCGCACCGAATTGATCGTCCGTCAAATGAGCTCTGAATTC
>CALDJX010000290.1 GCA_937899075.1 uncultured Planctomyces sp.
GCTTCTTTGCTTCTTTGCTTCTTTGCTTCTTTGCTTCTTTGCTTCTTTGCTTCTTCGCGCCTTTGCGTCAGAACTGGCACAGAAGATTTTAACCGTGGTTTACTTGATCGGTCCCCAGATCTTTTCGAGCTGCTCGTACATCCTCGGGTCGTGCTCTTTCAGTTCGGCTCGGACAAACGGGTAGAAGTCGTTGACGCCGAAGTAGGCTTCAGTGGACTCAGCGAAGTATTCCATCTGATTGTTCAGGCCGTAGTGCCGAACTTTCTTCCCGGTAAAAAGCAGGACCTCGTCGTAGATGCCGGCTTCCTTTGCGGCTTTGTAGGTCGCCAGAACTTCCGGATGATTGAAGTTCAGAATCTGGTCGTGGTAGGCGTGAGCGAGCTCGTGCAGCACGACGTACGGATGCTTCGCCCACATGTGGCGATCGGTGAGATGTTTTGCCCTCGGAATATGGACGTGCTTGACGAGCCGCGGATCGTGGCCGTTACTGACAAGCCAGCCCTTGCCAGGGTGATACTGCATGTTGCTCAGAGCCGGGTTGTTCAGCTCCAGCCAGATCCGCATCTCTCTGAGTTGTGCTAATTGCTTTTCAGGCACGATGTACGTGATGCGTTGCAGATGGTTGGCCAGAGCCTTCATCGCCTTCTCGCCGGCTTCTTTGTTTTCTTCGGTCAGGAGTTGCGGATCGACTGCGATCGTCCAGCCTTCGATGTTCCGCTCAATGGGATCGTAGAAGCTCTTGTTGGTCTCCGGTTTCTTTTCATCCGTTCGTGCCGGTTCTGGAGAAGCCATCAGAGCGAATAAGGTCACAAGAATCGTGGCAGTGGTGGTTGCGCGAAGCATGGAGTCGTCCGTTCGTTGAGTATCTGGCTGCAAGGCGGGTGATGGTTGAAGCGTCTTCAATCGAGCTTTCAATTCAGATAAGGAATAGTCCTGGATTAACTTCCCGATTTCCAACTTCGTCATTCCCGCGCAGGCGGGAAACCAGAATTCCACGGACAACTGGTTTCCCGCCTGCGCGGGAATGACGAAAATCACCGCTCTTACCGAATTCGGGAAGTTATTTCGGGACCGATCCTAAGGGCGATTCCTGACGCATCGCCATGATCGTCGATGCGACTTCGAATTCGCAATCAATTAGGATTATCCGCTGAGCGTGCTCAAGCATGTGATTCAAAGTTCGAAACCCGATCAGGAAGAGGCTGATGTTCGATTCGTCGAGTGACCCGATTGTCAACATTCCAATTGTCACGCCGTTTGATGAATCCGACCAGGTTGATCACGACGCCTTAAGTAGAAACATCGAACGCTGGATGAAGACTCCGGCGACGGGTTTTCTTGTCGGATCGCAAACGGGCGAAGAGTGGTTTCTCAGCGAAACCGAAAAGCTCGAAGTCGCCCGCACGGTCAAGCAGACACTTGACGAGTCGCGAGTTCTGATCGGCGGCATCGATTGTCCGTCTGTGACCGAGACGTTACGCCGCGCCGAAGCGTTTGCGAACGCCGGCGCCGAGATGGTTCGAATTCGATTTCCTCGAGGCGAGTCAACGGTCGAGTCGTACTTCGAACAAGTGCTCGCTCGTTGTCCGGTGCCGGTATTGCTGATGCATCAGCCCGAGCCGGTCAGCTTCGGATTGGCTGGACGTCCGGCCGCAACACCGGAAGTGCTAGCGGCAGTCGCCAACATGGACAACGTCTTCGGATACGTGACCGATCATGATCTCCGGTTCGAAGTTCGCGTGCGAGATCTTGTGTCTCCGGAAAAACGATTCTGGATCTGCAACGGCAGCATCATCCTTCAAGGAACGTTGATCGGCTGCAACGGCACAACAACCGCCTTCTCAAACATCTGGCCGGCAGCGTTGCACAAGCTCCTGAAGCTCGGCATGGAAGGTCGCTACGAAGAAGCTCAGCCGCTGCAGCAACAGATCCGGAAAATCGACACGATCATGCTTCCGTGGCTGGCCGCCGGAGTGAAAGCGTCTCTCAAACTGCTCGGCTTCGAAGGAATGATTCCCCGCAACCCCGTCGCCCCAATGCCGGCTGATGAAGTCGCAAAGCTGGAAGTCGCCATGCGCGAAGCCGGTTTGATTAACGGTTGACGTCTTGGTGTAGCCACTCCGACGTTCTCAGTGTTTCGACGCAGCTTCAGTTGATGGATAATGAAAGAGTTTATGCCCGTGCGATTTGAGACCAGCCGTCGTTTGTTCGAGCGGTCGAAGGATGACGCGAAGCCAGAAAGCGGCGGGCATCATTCCAAACAGCCCCAGTCTCGCGATCGGCCGGCGCGGGAGTTGATCGGCTCGTTTTTGAAGTTGCTGCGGCCTCATCGTCGGGCGATGGCGCTGTCACTGGCGACGGCGACTCTGGCAACGGGGTTGGCTCTTGTGCCACCTGCCGCGACGAAGTTTGTCGTTGATTATGTGCTGGTTGATAAGCCGCTGCCCGACAGCTTTCCCGGTTGGTTGCCGCACGATCGTCGGACATTGCTGGTCTCGATGATTGCGGGTGTGCTGACGTTGTCGTTTCTCAGGGTTGGGGCACACATCTGGGGGCGTTGGCACACGACTCGGATCACGATGCTGATTCGCATGGCGGTTCGAAAGCGGACGTTCGAGCATGCCATCCGGTTGCCACTGCACCGGGTGCAGGAGTTGAAGTCCGGCGGCGCAGCCAGCATCGTCAGGCAGGATGCCGAGAGCGTTGGTGACTTGTTGTTCGGGCTGATTTACAACCCGTGGCAAGCCATCGTGCAACTCTTCGGAACGTTGTTGATTCTGTCGATTGTTGACTGGCGGTTGCTGCTCGGGGCGATTGTGATCATGCCGATCGTTTTTCTGACCCACAAAGCCTGGATCGGCCGCATTCGACCTCAGCATCGGGGAGTGCGGGCTCAGCGCGAAGAAGTCGACGCCCTGGTGACGGAATCGTTTGGTGGCATGCGAGTTGTTCGAGCGTTCGGCCGGCAGCGTACTGAGACCAACCGAGTCATGCGCGGAAATCATCTGATGGGCCGCCGGCAGCTTTATGCCTGGTGGCTGACTCGAACCATCGAGGTTGTCTGGTCGACTCTGATTCCGTTGGCAAGCGCCGGGCTGCTGGTCTATGGCGGGTGGCGGGTGCTTGATGACGTGCTCACTCTGGGCGACCTGATGATGTTTCTGGTCTACCTACTGATGATGCTCGGGCCGGTGTCAGCGCTCGCTCAAAGCGCGGCGCAATTGCAGAACGGACTGTCGGGGCTCGATCGAATTCTTGACCTGCTCGACGAGCCGCGCGAGACGTCCAACGCCGATTCACAAGTCTTATGCAAAGACGATGTTCAGGGACGCATCGAGTTGCGACACGTCAGCTTTCGATATCCGAATACCGAAGAGTTCGCGTTGAAGGATGTTTCTCTGGAAGTGGCGGCCGGCGAGACGATCGCGTTTGTCGGCCCAAGCGGAGCCGGCAAGACGACACTGTCGAATCTGGTGGCTCGGTTCTACGCCCCGACAGAAGGCCAGGTTCTGCTCGACGGACGGGACGTGTCTGAACTCGAAATCGAAAGCTTCCGCCGTCTGCTCGGCATTGTCGAACAGGATGTGTTTCTCTTCGACGGGACGATTGCCGACAACATTGGTTACGGCGGTCAGCATCCGACTTCGGAACAGATCCAGCACGCGGCAGAAGTTGCCAACATCCGCGAGTTTATCGAAGGGCTGCCTGACAAATATGACACACTGATTGGCGAACGCGGCGTACGACTCAGTGGCGGACAGCGGCAGCGAGTGGCGATCGCGCGAGCGGTCCTGGCGGACCCGAAGATCCTCATCATGGACGAAGCAACGAGTAACCTCGACACAGAAAGCGAACGGCTGATCCAGGCAGGGCTGACTGAGCTGATGAAAAATCGAACAAGCTTCGTCATCGCTCACCGCCTGAGCACGATCACTCACGCAGACCGGATCGCCGTCATCGAGCACGGCTGCATCACAGAAATTGGCACTCACGCTGAGTTGATGGAGAAGCACGGCAAGTATCGAGAGATGGTGACTGTTCAGACGGCGTCAGCCGCAACTCCGGCATCGTGAACTCATTTGAAACGGTTTCGCGATTCTCAACAGAGTCATTCCCGCGCAGGCGGGAAGCCAGTTCCCCAGGTTTTCGGGTTTCCCGCCTGCGCGGGAATGACGAAAATTGCGTCGCTCGCCGATATCCGAAAGATAACGGGGCACATTCCTTCGCGGCTTTGCGCCTTCGCGTGAGAGCTTTTACGATAATTGCAAATTGCTAACTCAGAATTTGCCGCACGACGTGGCCGTGAACGTCGGTCAGACGGAAGTCGCGACCGGCATGGTGGTACGTGAGTCGTTCGTGGTCGAAACCCAGGCAATGCAGAATCGTTGCCTGCAGGTCATGAACGTGGACGGGTTCTTCGACGATGTTGAATCCAAAGTCGTCCGTCCTGCCGATTGAAAAACCAGGTCGTATTCCTCCGCCGGCCATCCAGACGGTAAACGCCTGCGGATGATGATCGCGACCGAGCGAGCGTCCCAGCGCCGGGTTCGTTTCGACCATCGGTGTGCGACCGAATTCTCCGCCCCACACGACCAGTGTGTCGTCGAGCAGGCCACGTTGCTTGAGGTCGATGACCAGTGCCGCGCTCGCCTGGTCGGTTGCCTTGGCGTTGTTCCTGACGTTGCCTTCGACGTTGCTGTGAGCGTCCCAGCCGTTGTGATAGACGTTGGCAAATCGTACGCCCCGTTCAATCATCCGCCGGGCGAGCAGGCATGAACGAGCGAACGATGGCTTGGCCGGATCAACTCCGTAGAGGTCGAGCGTCGCTTTGGATTCGCTGCTCAGGTCCATCAGTTCTGGAGCGGATGTCTGAAGTCGAGCGGCCATCTCGAACGATGCTATTCGTGTGGCGATTTCGGGATCGCCGACGGCTTCCAGACGTTCGCGGTTCAAGTCGTTAATCAGAGAGTACGTGGCGTGTTGCTGCTGATCGCTGATGCCTTTTGGAGTTGAGACATTCAGAATCGGATCGCCCTGGCTGCGTAGCGGCGTGCCTGTATAAAGAGTGGGAAGAAAGCCACTGGACCAGAGCGATGCGCCGCCGCTCAAACCTCCCGAGTTTGTCATCACGACATAGGCTGGCAGGTTTTCGGTTTCTGAGCCGAGCCCGTACAGAACCCACGAACCAAGACTCGGACGCCCCGGTTGACCGAACCCGGTGTTGAAGAAAAGCTGCGCCGGTGCATGGTTAAACTGGTCGGTATGAACGGACCGAACGAGGCAGATGTCGTCGACGATTTTCGAAAGGTGTGGTAGCGCATCCGAGATTTCAGTTCCACTTTCCCCATGTCGAGCGAACTTGAAACGCGGTCCCAGCACGGAAGCGTCCGAGCGGATAAAAGCGTAACGCTGATCACCAATGACGGACGGCGGCAGAGGACTACCTTCGAGTTTGGTCAGCATCGGCTTCTGATCGAACAGCTCAAGCTGGCTTGGTGCCCCGGCCATGAACAGCTGGATGACGCGTCTGGCTTTCGGCTGGAAATGAGGCTTCCGTACGGCGAGCGGAGCCGTCGGCGATGCCGCCGATTGAGCCGGTCGACTGACGCCGCCTGTCAGCAGGCTTGCCAGAGCAACCTTTCCCAGACCGTAACCACAGTCTTTGAGGAAGTAGCGGCGTGCTGCTTCCAGGCTTTGATGATTTGTTGATGGGTGCGTCATTGTGGGCTCAGTTTCTGGTCAGCGTTTCGTCGAGGCTGAACAACGCTCTGGCGACATTCGTCCAGACATCAACTTCGACGGCCTGTTCGTTCACAGGCCGCGGTTCGGTTGGGACGACAATTTCGGGTTCTGGTTTGTCAGTGTCTGCTTTGTCGTTCGGTGGCTTTGTTTCAGCGGTTTGCGAGGGCACGGGAGCGTCCGGCAATTTTTCTGCGCCGGGTTTCTCGACGTCAGTCGCGGCCTCTGCTTTCTTTGCCGCAGCAGCCTTTTCGGAGGCAGCTTTTTCTGCCGCAGCGGCTTTCTCAGCAGCGGCCTTTTCGGCAGCAGC
>CALDJX010000291.1 GCA_937899075.1 uncultured Planctomyces sp.
CGATTGCCGGATTTGATCTCGGCAACTCTCCGTCCGAATGGAGCAACGAAGTCGTCGCCGATCGAGAGATCGCATTTACAACGACGAATGGGACGCGAGCGTTGCTGCGATCTGCGATGGCCGCTCGCGTTTTGACGGGGGCCTTTGCGAATCTCGGCGCTGTCTGCGATCTGCTGCTCGCCGATTCGCGGTCGATCCACATTGTTTGCGCCGGGACGGTTGGCAAAGTTTCTACGGAAGATTGTCTCTTTGCCGGCGCGGTGGTCGACGGGCTGCTCGGTTCAAACACCGCGAGTGCGGACTCGGCTGCTCAGAAATTCGACCTTTGTGACGCATCTCGGCTTGTGCTTTCGCACTGGAAAACGGCTGCGGGAACGCCGGATGGGCTCTTTCAAGCAATGAAAGCGGGAAGTGGCGGACGGAATCTCATGAGGCTCGGCCTTGAGGCCGATATCAGAACTGCGGCGACTCTGGACCAGGTTGACCTTGTTCCCGAGTACCTGCCACAATCCCGCCGCATCAGCCGAGCGAATTGAGAACTTCGGCGGCTGATTCAGTCATCCCTGCGAATTTTCGGGACGACAGGTCTTAGGACCTGGCGTCTCGTTTTCTTACCGGCGTGTCACGTTCGACGCGAACCCGGACGCCAGATTTCGGATCGTGACCGATCAGGCGGCGATTTGTTCTCGACATTCCACTCGAGAATCTCACATTCAGTTTTAGAGGATCGGTTTTGCCATGAGCAAAAACATGGACGCAATTGTGTCGCTGTGCAAGCGGCGAGGTTTCCTGTTTCAGTCGTCGGAAATCTACGGCGGATTTCAAGGCTTCTGGGATTACGGCCCGCTGGGTGTCGAGCTGAAGCGAAACGTCCGCGAAGCCTGGTGGCGGGACATGGTGACCTCGCACGACGAGTACACAGCACCGGACGGAGCCGTCAGTTCGTTCGACATGGTTGGCATCGAGACGTCGATCATCATGAACCCTCAAGTCTGGAAGTGTTCGGGACATTACGACCTTTTCCACGACATGATGGTCGACTGCCGCGAGACCAAAAAACGGTTCCGCTTCGATCAGATTCGTGGTCGATGGGCAACGAACGGCGAAGCTGAAGCTGACGAGAACAAACGCGTTTTCATCACGACCGATGCCGCTCCGGAAGAAGCGGTTGACGACACCGAACGTCGGGCGGCCGAGTTCTACGAAGTGAAGAAAAAGTACGGCAAGAAATTTTTCGCTGAAGACAGCACGATTGAAACCGTGGACATGAGCTGGCTTGGTCCTGACGCTGCAGCGGCCGGAAAAAGTCTGGACGGCGTGCTCGCTCTCGGCGCTTCGAAGGTCGGCACGCTGACCGAGCCTCGCGAGTTCAATCTGATGTTCAAGACGATTGTCGGAGCACTCGGCACGGAAGAAGACGCGGCGTTTCTGCGGCCGGAAACGGCTCAGGGGATCTTCGTGAACTTCAAAAACGTCTGCGACAGCAGCCGCGTGAAGATTCCATTCGGTGTCGCTCAGATCGGCAAGAGTTTTCGTAACGAGATCACGCCGCGAAACTTTACGTTCCGGTCGCGCGAGTTCGAGCAGATGGAAATCGAATTCTTCTGCCACCCGGACACGTCGCAGGACTGGTACAAATACTGGCGCGATCGTCGCATGGCCTGGTACAAGGCAATGGGACTGTCAGACGAGCGGCTGATTCTGCGTGAGCATGATCCGGACGAGCTGAGCCACTACTCGACAGGCACGGCCGACGTGGAATACGCGTTTCCGTTTCTCGACGATGGCGAGTACGGCGAACTGGAGGGTATCGCCCACCGAGGCGACTTCGACCTGCGCAGCCACATGGAAGGCAAGCTGGATGAGAAGTCGAACCCGCTCGAACTTCAGCTTGATGCCGACGGAAATCCAAAGTGGAAGGGCAGCGGCAAGGATCTGCAGTACTTTGATGATCAGACTCGCGAACGGTTCACTCCGCACGTGATCGAGCCATCAGCCGGTGCGGATCGGGCAACGCTGGCGTTCCTTTGCGAAGCCTACACCGAAGACGAAGCTCCGGACGACAAGGGCGTGATGCAGAAGAGAGTCTCATTGAAGCTACATCCGCGTTTGGCTCCGATTAAGGCTGCCATATTCCCATTGATCAAGAAGCTGGGAATGCCGGAAACGGCTCTCGGCATTTACCGCGAGATGAAAGCCGCCGGGCTGAACGTCATCTATTCGCAGCAGGGAGCGATCGGTCGCCGATACCGTCAGCAGGACGAAATCGGAACTCCGTGGTGCATCACCATCGACGGAGACACCGCGACGGATGGGGCGGTCACAGTCCGTGACCGAGACACTCTTGAGCAGACACGCGTGCCGGTTTCTGAAGTGACCAACGAAATCCTGAGTCGGTTACGGGGGTGAGCCGTCAGGCAGATATTTAATCGCAGAGATCGCTGAGGCCTCGCAGAGGAACGGGAGAGTCCAAACTGACTCTCCCTTTTCTCTGCGCGTAAAGTCTCTCCGTCCTCTGCGTTCAAAATTTCAGACAGCTCTACCAGCTCTACGGCGACGTCGCGAACGTTTCCAGCTTGTCGAACGTCGTTCCGTTCCGGTCTTTGTCCGAGAGAATCGGCTCGGTGTCGAGCGGCCATTCGACGCCGATGGTTTCGTCATTCCAGAGCAACGTACGCTCGTGATCCGGGGCGTAGCTGTCGGTGCATTTGTAGACGAAGTCGGCAGTCTCGCTGAGGACTGCGAATCCGTGTGCGAAGCCTGGCGGAATCCAAAGCTGTCGTTTGTTTTCCGCTGAGAGCGTCACTCCGAGCCAATTTCCGAAGGTCGGCGAGTCCTGCCGGACATCCACGGCGACGTCGAAAATTTCGCCCTGCATCACGTGAACGAGTTTTCCTTGCGGATGCTGAATTTGAAAATGCAGGCCTCGCAAAGTCCCACGGCACGAGTGTGACCAGTTGTCCTGAATGAATGGGTCTGTGATCCCCGCTTCCGCGTATCGTTGCGTCGAAAACGTTTCGAGGAAGAAGCCTCGCGAATCACCAAAGACTCGTGGTTCGATGAGCAGCACTCCGGGCAGCGCGGTTTCGGTTACATTCATTTGCTGTCCACTTTGTTGCTGCTTGACTGCTGCTGACAAACGCCGGCCTGCAGTTCCGAGGCGGTTTGTTTTCAGACGACTCATTATCTGTTGACCCCGTGCTGGTATGCTCTGTTTGTGGGACGGTGCCGGGTATTCAGACTGTTGGCACCCGCCGTTTCCGGAATACTAATGACGCTCTGAGTTTGCCTCTACACCTGTCTGAAGGGCGAAACCTGGCGTTGAAGCAAATGTTAAGGGTGCTCTACCATTCCGGGTTGATTATCCAAGTCTGGATGCCTTGCGGACTTCAGACGTTTTGCGGCCAGGTTTTAACTTCACAGAAGGCATCGGATGAGTTCCGGCTGGCTTGGTTCACAACGCAATCGGTTTGATTCTGCGACGTCGGCTTCTCCCAAGTTATCGGGATCGAGCGACGCGTTTGATCCCGAACAGTTTGCCGCAACGGGGATGACCGCCGAGGCTGAGCGGCTTGGGTCCGCCATCGCTCGCACCAGAGACTGGTTGCTCGAAAATCAGCATCCGGATGGTTTCTGGGTGGGCGAACTCGAAGGCGACACGATCCTCGAGTCGGAGTACATCCTGCTGCTGACCTGGCTTGGGCGCGGCGAATCGGAAGAGGTTCAGCGGTGCGCGAGGTACATCGACCAGCAACAGCTTCCTGACGGCGGATGGGCGATTTATCCAGGCGGTCCGCTTGAAATTTCGGCATCCGTCAAAGCGTACTGGGCGATGAAAATTGCCGGTCACGATTCCGGTGAAGAGTGTATGCGGCGAGCCAGGGAAGCGATTCTGGCGGCGGGCGGCGCCGAGAAGATGAACAGCTTCACGAGGTTCTACTTCGCGCTGCTAGGTCAGATTTCTTACTCACAGTGTCCGGCCGTGCCGCCCGAATTGATCCTCATTCCGGGCTGGTGTCCGTTCAACGTTTATGAAATGTCGGCATGGTCGAGAACAATTCTGATTCCGCTCAGCCTGATGTGGTCGTTCCGTCCGGTCAGCAGGCTGCGTGACGAGTGGAACGTTCCTGAATTGTTTGTTGATTCACCGGAATTGCTTCCGCGAACGATGCCGCCGCCTGAAGTGGTCGATGAGCTGAAGTCGTCGTCGAAGTTCAACTGGCGAGCGTTCTTTAACGGTGTCGACCTGACATTCAAGACTCTTGATTCGCTCCGGATTCGGCCGCTGCGAAAGATCGCTGTTCGGCGAGCGACGAAGTGGATGCTTGACCGGTTTGAAGATAGTGATGGATTGGGCGCAATCTTTCCGCCGATTGTCTGGAGCGTGATCGCGCTGCGTTGCCTCGGCTACGAAGAGGATTCGCCGGAAGTTCAAGCGCAGCTCGACGAGCTGAAAGACCTGGTGATTTCCGAAGGCGAAACCGACCGGCTGCAGCCGTGTAAATCTCCCGTTTGGGATACGGCCATCGCGGCCATCGCGTTGCGCGACGCGGGCGTGCCGGTCGAGCATCCATCGTTGAAGCGGACCGTCGACTGGTTGTTGTCAAAAGAGGTTCGCAAGCCGGGCGACTGGACGATCCGAAACTCTGCGACGGAGCCTGCCGGGTGGTACTTCGAATTTAACAACGAATTTTACCCCGACGTTGATGACACCTGCATGGTGCTGATGGCGTTGGCTCGGTGTCTGCCGGATCAGCCTGCGTGGGATACTGATTTTCTGGTCGACGACTGGAGCCCTCACGAAGCGGACAAAGATGCAACGGCCGTTCTGGCCGCTCGGAATGCCGACTCGGTCCTGGCAGCTTTGCAGGTCGACCGGTTGCGGCCGATGCTCGGAGCGATGCATCGCGGAGCTCGCTGGATTCTCGCCATGCAGTCCAAAGATGGCGGCTGGGGAGCGTTCGATCGGGACAACGCGCGTGAGTTGTTCACGCAGGTTCCTTTTGCCGATCACAACGCGATGATCGATCCCAGCACGGCCGACCTGACGGCCAGAATGCTGGAAATGTTTTCGTATCTTAATGTGCCGGCCGATCACCCGGTGGTTCGGCGCGCGATCGACTTCGTCTGGCAGGATCAGGATCCGGAACACTGCTGGTACGGTCGCTGGGGAGTTAACTATCTGTACGGAACGTGGCAGTGCCTGGTGGGTCTGACTCGAATCGGTATGCCGCTGACAGATGCTCGAATTCGCAAAGCGGCCAACTGGCTGAAGTCTGTCCAACGGGACTCAGGCGGCTGGGGTGAAACGCCTCGCAGCTACGATGACCCTTCGTTAAAAGGGCAGGGGCCTCCGACTGCTTCGCAAACAGCGTGGGCAATTCTGGGACTGATCTCGGCTGGCGAAGGTGAATCGGAATCCGTTGCGCGAGGAATCGAATACCTGCTCGACTCTCAAAACGAAGATGGCACATGGGACGAGGAATGGTGGACGGGAACCGGCTTCCCGAAAGTCTTCTACCTGAAGTACCACCTGTACCGAATCTCGTTCCCGCTGATGGCACTCTCCCGCTACGCCCGGCTGCGATCTCGCGTGTGATTACTGGGCTGTGGATATCGGCATTGGTCTCGCAGGTTCTGATTGCGTCAAGCATCGAATTGATCTTGTTGTCCGTCGGTACTGGCTGATGATTCCCAAGGGTGTCCTGGTGCGGAGGGCATTCTGCTGGAATTCAGAACAGCCGATTGGAGATCACTACAGCCGATGCCGCGATGATCGCAAGTCGACGAACGATCGTGAAGAGTCGCGAGTATGGTAGTCCTGCTGGAAGTTTCCGTCGTTATTTGTCCGTAGAGTGCTGGGATATGGGTTTTTAAAGGGCTATTTTCTTGATGTATTGGTCTTGTCGACTATCATGACGGCTCAAATCCGGGCAATGAGTGAGATTCCTTCTTGCTTGCCGCATCCATCTCAAATTTCAAGCTTCTGAGGCAGCAACCACTGTTGTCTCGGTTTTCTCTTTGGTCATTTCTGACCAAGTTCTTCCTATG
>CALDJX010000292.1 GCA_937899075.1 uncultured Planctomyces sp.
TGCGGCGCTTCCTTCGGCGGCATGTCGCCCAGTCGCAACCGCTCGGCGACATCGCTCAGTACCTTGGGCTTGGCGATGATCGCCTGAGCCGAACCGAAACTCGTGAGATCGAGATCGTTGTCCGTGGGCTTCTTCCCGTGGCAATCCCCGCAGGTCTTCACGAGCAGCGGTTGAATCTGCTTGGCAAACGATTGAGCAAGGTCGTCAGCACCTTTGGCCGATGCCGCGAACAGCATGAGCCACGCAAGGAGCGACGTCGCGGAAAGGAATTCGCCGAGCCGTCTCGTACGACGGACTTCCAGTCCGTCGCCGCCCGTGATCGACGGACTGGAAGTCCGTCGTACTTGAAAATCACCACTCGCGGTTCGCGTGAGTGACATCAGATTCGCTCCTTGCGGTTCGCAGCCTGTTGAAAAAACCGTAGGACGGCCTTTCCAGGCGGTCGTTTCTCGATGATTTCGACGGCCTGGAAAGGCCGTCCTACATTGTTCAACCGGTGGGTTCATGCCAGAACATCGTCAATCACGTGTCCACCGACGTCGGTGAGACTCTCTTCGCGGCCCTGATGGAAGTACGTCAGCAGTTCATGATCCAGTCCCATGATGTGCAGAATTGTGGCGTGCAGATCGTGCAGATGAACTTTGTTCTCGACAGCTTCGAAACCGAAGTCGTCCGTCTTCCCATAGTTCATACCACCCTTCACCCCTCCGCCAGCGAACCACATCGAGAAGCCGTACGGATTATGGTTGCGACCAGGAGCATCCTTGCCCTCACTGAATGGCATGCGTCCAAATTCTCCGCCCCAGATGACCAGTGTGTCGTCCAGAAGAGATCGTTGCTCCAAGTCGGTCAGCAAAGCAGCGATCGGCTGATCCACCTCGGCGCCGTGTCGCCCGTGATTGGATTCAATTCCCGCATGCGCATCCCAGGTTTCTTCCAGATGCCCGCCGCCTGAATAAAGCTGAATGAATCGGACGCCACGTTCGACCAACCGTCGGGCAATCAGACAATTGCGCCCGTATTCATCGGTCGGTTCCTTTCCAACGCCGTACATGTCCAGCGTTGACTGCGTCTCCTGCGAGAGATCGACGGCTTCTGGAGTCGCCGACTGCATGCGGTACGCCAGCTCGTAACTGTTGATCCGAGCCGCCAGTTCTCGACCGCCGGGGCGTGCGTCGAGATGCTGCTGGTTGAGTTCGGCCAGAAAATCAAGTTGCTCGCGCTGAGCCTTCTGCGTCATGTGTTGTGGACCGCGCAGGTCCAGAATCGGATCACCCACTGGTCGAAACAACGTTCCGGAATAAGTCGCCGGCATGAATCCGTTGGCCCAATTCGGCTGACCACCGATCGGTCCGCCACGGTTGTCCAAAATCACGACGTAACCCGGCAGGTTTTCATTCTCCGTGCCAAGTCCGTAAACGGCCCAACTGCCCAGCGACGGTCGTCCAATCAGCGTCTTGCCGGTGTTTATGGCAACCAGCGCCGACCCGTGTGCATGACTGTCGGTGTGACACGAATTCAGCACGCACAACTTGTCGGCGTGCTTTCTCACATTGGGAAAGTAGTCCGAGACGAGCAGACCGCTTTCGCCACCGGGACGAAACTTTCTCCAGGCCGGCGTCAAAAAACCAACCTTACGCCCACCCGAGTTGATGTACTTCCTGTCGGGAGGCAACGGTTGGCCCGCGTACTTTTCCAGCTCGGGCTTGTAATCGAATGTGTCCACCTGGGATGGAGCGCCGTTCATCGTGAGGAAGATACATGCCTTCGCCCGTGGCTTGATCTGCGGCGGCTTCGGAGCCAGGGGATTCAGGGGGGCATCTCGTTCGGCTGCCCGAACCGGAGCCCCAAAGAACCCGTCACGGGTCAGGAGATCAGTCATTGCCAGGCCGGCGACGCCATGCCCCATCTGCCAGACAAACTGGCGGCGGGTCTGACCGCAGGGAAACTGCGAAGTGTTCGACATTCCGGTCTCCTTTAGATGCGTTGCTCAGTGCTGAATCGCTCAATCAACAAATAGAAACTCATTCGAATTCATCAGCGCATGACACAGCGACGCCAATGCCTGGATTTCCGGACTGAGTCGGGGTCGGTTCTCAATCGGAGAGAGGCTCACTTCGTAACGTCCTGCGAGCTCAGCCTCGACGGATTGACGTTCCTGATCGGTCAGGTCGCGGTTGTAAACGCGGATTTCTGCGATCCCGCCTTTCCAGAATTCACCATTGATGTTGCCCTGTTGCCCGATGATCCACGGTGTGTCCAGTCGCCGCGGGGCTAGCACTGGAGCAGACTTCAACAATCGTCCGTTCTGAAAGACAGCCGCCTGCCCTGAGCCGTTGACCGCCGTCAGCACAAACGGCTTCGTCCGATCAGTCACATTCCCTGCTGGAGCGAACGCATCACTGAACCGCACTGTGTTATCCCCGGTGAGTCCCAGGAACAAAGAAGTCGTTGAGTTTCCCGCACCGCCATTCCAGTTCGAGATCACTTCTCGGTGCCCCGAGCCACCATCATCGCTTACGACACAAACAATCGTGTGCGACTGAGCCGTTATGACCTGCCCGGAAAGGTGCATGAACCGTCCCGACCCATCGAAGCGTAGAGTTGGCTTTCCACCAAACCCGTCTGCGACAAGTACCGGCTGTGCCTTCGCATCCAACTGTGTCGCATCATGCCCCTGGCTGGAAAGATCCGTCAGAGAGCGAACTCGCGTCTCGTCCCCGTCAGAGACAACGGCTTTGTCGGCACGCAAATGCAGGACGAGTGACGATCGAATTCCCTTGGTCCGTTCGGCGGCCAACTCATCGACCGAAGGAACTTTCGACTCCACAAACGTCCGTGTCTGCGTCACCAGATACCGCAGTGCGGAGTCGAGTTCGCGGTCCGATGGCCGACGCCGCAGCACGCGTGACCAGGCCTGCCGGACCTGTACCTTTTGATCGGACGAGCCTTGTGAGATGACCGTCGCCAGGTGCTCGCTGCGGTCATGCACGAAGCGGTTATTCAGCAGGGTCAGGGCTTGCGTTGGTACGATGGTGACATCGCGCTGACCGCAGGAAAGAGTCGGGTCGCAAAGATCAAAGGTCGTCATCATCGGCGGTAACAGGCCACGTTTGAGATACATGTAAAGGCTTCGCCGTTTCTGTTGCTCAATCGGCGACGGCTCCCATGCAGCGGCTTTTCGCGACAGTCCTTCCAGCGCCTCCGGACTGATCGTCGGTTTGAATCCTGCGCCGCCTACTCTTAGATCGAGTTCGCCAGCAACCGCCAGCAGCGAATCGCGTAGCGTCTCGGCATCCAGACGTCGGCGCGAGGATCGCCACAACAGCCGATTTCCCGAGTCCAGTTCTTCAAACTCTTCTGCATGCGGATGCAGAGTCGACTGTTGCCAGGTCTGTGATGTGAGAATCAGCCGATGTATGGATTTCATCCGTCGGCCACCCGATTGAAATTCGGCTGCCAGCCAGTCCAGCAGTTGCGGATGCGTTGGCGGATTGGCCAGAAAGCCGAAATTGCTGGGCGTACGGACAATGCCCTGGCCAAAGTGATGTTGCCACAGCCGATTGACCAAGACACGCGACGTCAGAGGATTCCGCGGATCAGCGATCCAACGCGCAAGCTGCAACCGTCGATGCGATGTCTTTGCTCCATCCAGTGGTGCATCAAAACGGCGTTCCAGTGACGGGATCGACGAGAGCGACGCCGGGATTACTTCCTCCAGTGGTTGATGGCGCTCGCCGTACTTCAAGATGTGCAACGGCTTCGGAGTCGGCCCTTCATCGGTCCAGCCCAGGACATCGCTGAATCCCAGTTTCTGGGCGGGCGGGCCGCCCAGTTCCCCCTCCAGCAGCGGCCCGGCCCAGAATGCGGACGCCATCCGGTAGTAGTCTTCCTGAGTAATGGCGTCGAACTTGTGCGAGTGGCACCGGGCACACTTCACCGTTAACGCGAGGAACGCCGACGACGTCGTGTGAACGAGATCCTCCAGTCGATCATACTGATAATCGAGTTTGTCGTTCGGTTCGTCATTCCATGTGCCCAGACGCAGAAACCCAGTCGCAATGACGGATTCCTCGGTGCGATCAGGAAGCTCATCGCCGGCGATCTGTTGCATCACGAACTGATCGTAGGACATGTCACTATTGAACGCTTTGACGACCCAGTCGCGGTACTTCCACGCGAATGGCTTCTCCTGATCACGCTCGTAACCACTGGTGTCCGCGTAGCGGGCCAGATCGAGCCAGTACCGCGCCCAGCGTTCTCCGTACTGCGGCATCTCAAGCAGTCGGTCGATCAACCGCGGCCACGCTTCGGGGGACTCATCCGCGAGGAAGGCTTTAATCTCGTCCTCAGTTGGCGGCAGCCCGACCAGGTCATAGAACGCGCGGCGGACGAGTGTCCGCCGATCAGCCCGAGGCGCGGGGGTGATATTCTCTGCCTCAAGCTTTGCCCGCACGAACGCATCGATCGGATTGTTCGGCTGAGGCTGACGCACAAGCTGCGGCACCTCAGGACGAACCACAGGCTGCAGCGACCACCAGTCGCGACCCGCCCGCGCATCATTCGTCTGCTCGAAATAATCCAGTTCACGGTCGTCCGGCCACTTTGCGCCGCCAGCGAGCCACTGACGAATGAGCTTGATTTCCTCATCCGACAGTTTCTGCGAGCGCCCCTGTTTCTCTGGCGGCATCTCGCCGTCTATCACGCGCTGCAGCAGCTTACTGTCATCAATATTCCGCAAATCAATGATCTGGCCGGACTCGCCCCCTGCGTGTAGACCTTTGCGCGTTGTCAGTAACAGTCCGCCCGAAGGATTTTTCCCCTGATGACATTCGACGCAGCGTCGGACCAGAAGCGGCGCGATAACGGACTCGAAGTCAGACGCCGCATCTGCCCCTGAAACGCTGATTGAGGAAGCGACCGATAACCACACAAGTAAACGCACTAGCCAGCAAGATAACGGTCCGTTATCGGACAAGTCCGGCATCGCGTCAGAATGATGTGTCCGCTTGCTTAACATCTGATTACACCCGTGATTTATGGCTTTCGATGTGCTTTCGCAGTTCGGCCGTCGCTGAGTCGACATGCCCTTTCGCCAATTCGTCCACGATGCGTTGATGGCTTTCGATTCCCACCTTCCATCCAGCCTTATTCACGCTCTCGCGAAAGCGTTGAAAGAAGACGTGCAGTAGGTCGCCGAACGCGACGAGCGGTTGCAGGCCGCTCGCATCCAGCAACGAACGATGGAACCGGATATCCAATTCGATCCATGACTTGAGATCGCGCGCCGATCGAAACTGCTCGACGAGCTCCCGCAGTCGCACCTCAATCGCCGGGTCATCCTTCATCCGTCGCGCGACATGCGGCAGCACTCCGGTTTCCAGAATCACGCGGCTGTCGATGAGCTGCTGCGGATCGGCATCCAGCAAGCCGGCATGAAAGCTCAAATGTTCCGTGAGCCGTTCCATGTCGATACGTCCGACCGTCAGCCCGACGCCAGTCTTCGATTCGACGATCCCGATAAACTCCAGCGACTTGGTGGCTTCACGCAGGCTCAGCCGACTGATGCCGAACGTCGCCGCAAGCTGAGTCTCCGTCGGCAGTCGATCACCGGGACCGAGTTTTTTCTCGACAATGTATTGCTGAATTTGACCAGCAACCTGATCGCGGACTTTGGGGCGACGAAGCGTTTGCATGAATTTCCTCCGGTACGATTGCGAGCCGCGAGCTTGGCAGATAGATTATCAGACAATCAGATGATGCGTCAAGCCTCACCCAGACCATTTCAACCCCGAGGAGCAAGCTCGCCATGCCGACGGTCGCCATCACCGATTACTCGTTCCCCGATCTTGAAATCGAACAGGCGATCCTGTCTGCCGCCGGATTCGAGTTGCGAAGCGGAAACGACAAGCAGACTTCCGCCCTGAAATTGATCGTCGCTGAGGCCGATGCGGTCATCACGCAATTCGCCCCGATCAACTCGGAAGTCATCGGAGCCATGCAGCGGGCGAAGGTCATCGTCCGTTACGGCATTGGGGTCGACAACGTGGAC
>CALDJX010000293.1 GCA_937899075.1 uncultured Planctomyces sp.
CCCAAGGAGCAGGAATTCGCTCGCCGGTCCACAAAGTAACGATTCTGTTCGGTGACGAATTTCGATTCATGAACCGTCGATTCGGCAAACTGAGAATCATCCCGGTCGTCAATCTTCTGCCACCGACGAGTTCCACCTCTTCCGAGGCAAACTGTATCTGGGTCGTAACTCCATCCCTTGTCGTTAATCGAAACTCCGGCCCCCTGGCTGCGACGGAAGCTGAAGTCTTCTGCGCCACAAGCGATTCAGACTCAAAGACAGTCAAGGAAATCGTTGCAAGAGCGAGCAGCGCGGGCAGGCAGGGGCATTCAAATCGCCACACACACCTCTTCAATTTGAGGCATGGCAGCGACTTTGGCAAACTTCTGACGCGAATTCGATTCTTCACAGAAAAACTTCAAGCTCGGAGTGAACGTCGTACGCCGAATGCGCCGATGACTGATTGGGGCCGTTGCGTCTGTTGGTTCTCGTTGTGTCTCAATGACCACGTCGGACTTCGAATCACCGCACGAAAGTGCGTCGAGAGCAACTGATCACGGTAAACAGAATTGTGAAGTTGCCGCGAACTCTCAAAATTCTACTCAAGCAGGCAGTCCACGAGTTGCCGTCCGGATGGTAACTCGGATAAAAAAGAAGTTCGGGCCATCGCTTAAAAAACGTGGCAGCGGGCATCGTCGTAGCGTCGACGATTTCCCGCAATCCGCAATCTCGATCGTTCCTCAAATCACCGGAAACTCCTGTCGGCACCGCTGATCACGTTGCGACAGAATCCGGGAGCGTCGGTAGATGTCCTCTGAATCGAACATGCCGCGAGTTCTGTGCTACAGCCGGGATCCTGAGCAGGCCCGTTCCATCGCCGAGTCGCTAAAGACACAGTACGACGTCGTCTGTCCCGAATCTCTGGAAGACAGCCTCGAGACCCTGAATGAAGGTGAGTTCTCCGGGCTTTTTTTGTGCGGCAGCGAAATGACGTCCGCCGGGCTGTTGCTTCAGGCTGGCGGAATTCTGCAGCAGCTTCAGGACGGCTTTGCTCTCGTCGGGCATCGACGCGAAGTGTTGTGGCATAACGATCGGCTGTTGACGCTGACCGACAGCGCCGAATCGCACATCGGTCGCAGCTTCTATCAATGCTTCGGCAGCCCCGAGATTCTCGGCCCTGACTTTTGCCCGCTCAATACGGCATTTGGAATGGGCGAGGCCGCTCGCAGCACGCTTCGAGTTGGCGACAAGACTTATTACGAAGTCGAAGCGACGCCCGTTTTTGACAGCGAAACCGGACACTCCGACATTGCTCGATTTCTGATCGTGGTCGTGCGGGATATTTCCACCGAGGTACTGCAACGTCAGAAGCTCAACGCGATCTACCAGGCCGGCCTGGAACTGGGCGACCTGACTCCGCAGGAGCTTCTCGAAATGTCGGTCGACGATCGGGTCGATCTGCTCAAGTCGAAAATCCTGCACTTCACTCAGGACCTGCTCGAGTACGACACCGTCGAGATTCGACTGGTTGATCGCATTACCAGGAGTCTCGATCCACTCCTGGCTGTCGGCATGGACGAAGTCGCCGAGACGCGAACTCTTAAGGCGAGCCCTCAAGGCAACGGCGTCACGGGTTTCGTCGCCGCGACCGGTAAAAGCTATCTCTGCGAAGACACGACCAGCGACCCGCTTTACCTGCTCGGCGCGTCGGCGGCTCGCAGTTCACTGACCGTTCCGCTGATGCTGCATGACGAAGTGTTCGGAACTTTCAACGTCGAGAGCCCTAAGAAGCGAGCGTTCTCCGAAAACGACCTGCAGTTTCTTGAACTGTTCGCTCGCGAAATCGCCGTTGCTCTGAACACGCTGGAACTGCTCGCGGTCGAAAAGATTTCAACCGCCACAGAGAGCACGGAACTCATCCTGCGAGAAGTCGTTGACCCGGTCGACAAGATCATTCAGGACACGACCTGGCTCATCGAAAACACAGTCGGGGCGGACGCTGGCGTTACCGAACGTCTGCGCGGCGTGCTTAGATACACCCGCGATATCAAGCAAATGATTCAAACCGTCGGTGGCACATTCCCTCGACAGACCAGCTCTTCAGTAATGCCGAATTCTGACGTTCGGCCACTCATGCAGCGCAAACGCGTACTCGTCGTCGATGAAGATCCGGAAGTTCGTCAGGCCGCCCACCAGTTACTTCGCCGTTTCGGCTGCGACGTCGAGACCGCCCATAACGGCGAAGAGTGCTTCCTGCTGGCACGCTCGTACCACTACGACGCCGTACTGTCCGACATTCGTCTGCCAGACTTCAAGGGCTACGAAGTCTTCAACCAGTTGAAACAGATCGATCCTCACGTGCCGGTCATTCTGATGACTGGCTACGGCTACGACCCTGGCCACTCGATCGTGAAAGCTCGACAGGCCGGCTGCAAAGCGGTCCTCTTCAAACCGTTCCGGGTCGACCAGCTTGTGTCGGAACTTGAAAAGGCATTTTCGTCGCCCGCAGACCTCGCCGAGCAATCCGGTTAGCAGCTCGCGAAAAACGGCGGCGACCTTCTGCGGGCAAGCGGACGATCCCAGAGGGCGAATGTTGCTACGAAAAAACCCGGAAGCAGCAGGTCCCAGGGGGGCACAGGACTCCGACTACTTCCGGGCGGCGATTGGCAAATAACCAATAGGGCAGGACATTAGCCAGAACGTCGAATTCGAGTCAATATGGGATACCGAAGTTCTCAAACAGCTACTTTCTCACACATTTATACATATTTGTGCGTACCAAATGGCGAAAGTTCAAACTCCGAGGCGGCTCGGGAACCCTGCAGTCGGAGACCGCGACCGTGATCGCAAACGGAGAATTCGCCCATGACCGCTCCCTACTACAAGCTGGTCAAGTCTCTCCGACGGGCGTTTCCTCAGCCAGTTTCTGACCGCGAGCACGATGCTTATTTCGTCTTCTCGATCATGCGGGCGCTCGACCAGGTCGACGCGATGAAGTCGGTGTCGCCGGTGCTGGGCGAACCTCGCGAACTCGACTTTGAAGCCGCCAGGCAGACCAGAATCGCCAGCGAGCCCATGCCTCTGGAGTCAGTCACCGAGCAACTCGTCGATCACCTTTCGGGCGCGTTCGTGTGGGGGCACCCGCGAGCACAGATCAATGTCATTCCTCCGCCGACGATTCCTGGGATCATCGGATCGTTGCTCCCGTCGATCTACAACCCGAACCTGGCCAGTGAAGAATCGTCGCGACTGGTGGCTCTGTCAGAAGTCGAAGTCTCGGCGATGGCCGCAGATCTCGTTGGCTATGATCCGTCCGAGGCTCAGGGCGTCTTCACCTTTGGCGGAACAGGCACCCTGCTCTACGCCGCCCGGATCGGACTCGAAAAAGCCAGCCCCGGTTCGATGAAGTCGGGTATTCGGGAACCGGCAGTCATCGTCGCTTCTGAATGTGCTCACTATGCCTGCCGCACGATTGCCGGGTGGATGGGGCTGGGCGAAGACAGCGTCATCGAAGTTCCCAGCTCGCCCGAAAACGAAGTTCGCACGTGCCTGCTCGAATCGATGTGCCGAGACGCGCTGAAGTCCGGCCAGAAGATCGCAATGATCGTCGCGACGATGGGCACAACGGATGCCTTTGGACTCGATGACCTGGCCGGGATCCGCGACATCCGCGACCGGCTGGTCGATGAATTCTCGCTGGACTACGTACCGCACATCCACGCCGACGCGGTCATCGGCTGGGCGTGGAGCGTCTTTAATGACTACGACTTCGATCAGAACCCTCAAGGCTTCCGACCTCGAACCGTCAGGTCGCTGGCCGGAACGCAACGACGGATCAGTCAGTTGCACCTTTCGGATTCGCTCGGCATCGATTTTCACAAAACGGGATTCACCCCCTACACGTCGAGCCTCTTTCTGTCGAAGTCTGGCGACGACCTCTCGCTGATCGCGCGCGACTCCGAAGCAATGCCTTACCTCTTCAAGTCCGGCCAGTATCACCCCGGCAAGTACACTCTTGAAACCAGCCGCAGCGGAGCCGGTCCCATGGCCGCACTCGGCAACCTGCTGCTGCTCGGCCGCGACGGACTGCAGGCGTTGCTCGGGCATCTGGTGACGATGGCAGAATCGCTGTCCGAACACCTCGAAGGTCACGCCGCAACGACCGTGTTGAACAGTGAAAACTTCGGACCGGTCACCTTGTTTCGAGTTTACCCCGACGACGTCGACACGTTCACCATCTCAAAACGTGAGATGACCGATCCAGCATTCCGCGAGACTCTGCAAAAGCACAACGACTACAACCGCCGCATCTTCGCCGAAATCCAGGCCGAAGCACTCCAAGGCCGCGGCGTGGTTCTGTCTCTGACCGACTGCTATCGGGAGACGGCCTACGGAGAACCGATCGTTGCCTTAAAGTCCTACATCATGAGCCCGTTTTCGGACGAAAAGTACGTCGCAGCGGTCCTCGAATCCGTCTGCAAAGCTCGCGAGACGCTCAAAACGAACTCGCAAGTTGGCCTGCCGAACTCGCAAGCTGATCCGCCGAGGCCGCCTTCTGCGTAGCGTTGAAGCTGCGTGGATCAGGCCTGGCCGGCTGCGTAGTACGGGTTCTGACCGGCAGAGTGGTCCGTCGTGTCGATGATGTCGCCGACTTCGGGCACGGCGCGACGGATGGACGCTTCGACGCCGAACTTCAACGTCGCTGTCGCGGACGAGCATCCCTGGCAACCGCCGCCCATCTTCAGCAGGACGACGTTGTCCTTCACATCGACGATGTCGATGCTGCCACCGTGCGACGCGACTGACGGAGCGACTTCTGAAGCGATGATCGATTCGACTCGACTCCGAAGCTCGGCGGCCGACGGCAACGAAGATTCCAATTCCGGAGTAACCGCCGCGTCACCAGATGCAACGTGAGCACGAATCGCCGCTCCGATGTGTGGGCCAAGCTGAGGCCAACCGGCCGGGCTGGACTTGCTGACGGTGACCGTCTTATGAGAGATCAGGACGTTGGAAATCCCTGCAACGTCGAACAGCCGCGTCGCCAGCGGAGACAGCTCGGCCGATTCCTTCGTCGCAAAGTAGAAGGATCGATTCTCGTAAACCGGCCGGTCCACAATGAATTTGCACATGGCAGGGACCGCCAGCGGCTCACCCTGAATTCGAATTTCCTGATCCATCGTTCGGCTCAATTTATTTCTGGCAGAGAGAAGTTTTAGACAACCAACGTTGCGAAAATTCTTGCAGCCAGCATCCAAAAGAGCAACCCTCGCCTCGACGAAGATTTCAAGCGCTCTCGACGGCCGCGATGAGCGTTTCAAGAATTCTCATCAAGTCACCGAAATCACGACAGAGACACCAATCAACACAGCGCCGACCAGTCGCATCAGCATCGTACGATTCCCGGGTAGCGAAGCTGTGTGTGCAAAATGCCGTGCGAGAACCCACGTAAAAAGCACGCCCCAGAGACCTCTCAGCGAGTAAACAATGTTGACCCGTGTTGCGTCACCGTAAAGCCCCAGAGTGACCGTCATCCCGATCGCCTGGATGGCCATCAGCACGCATCCAATGGCCAAAGGACGAATCACGCCGCGTTGCCGCAATTCGGATGGGCGATCTGCAAGCCGCACGAACGCCAACGAAAACAGTGCCGCAAAGCCGAAAGCGATCGGCAGAAAGTAACCGGCTCCCCACGCGCCAGCCCAACGTTGGATCAGCAGGTCGAAAAGCGTCATCGAAAACGCGGCCAGCAGCGCGTAGCCAACTGCCGAAACAATCTTCGAACGATCAATCGACTTGTCTCGAGCCTGGACAAACCCGATTCCGACCACAGCAACGGCAGCGGCAATCCAGACTTTCGATGACAACTCGTCATCCACGAAGAATGGCGACAGCGCCGGGACGATCAGCACTTTCACCCCCAGCACCGGAGCCGCGACGGAAACGTCACCGCGGGCAACTGCCAGGAAAGTAAAAAGTTGCCCGGCGAGAAACAGTGCTCCGATGATCGCAGGCTGCCACAGCAAAGTCGCTGGCTGCATGGTTCCGCCCATCACGGTCAACACAG
>CALDJX010000294.1 GCA_937899075.1 uncultured Planctomyces sp.
GGAAAGGGGGAACTCCACCATCCACAGCGTAAAAAACAGATAATGCAACAGGCTGTTCCGGGAAGGGCTCACCAGTTTCCCTCCGTGAGGTGTTTCAGCATCTGAATGTCGAGTTCCTTGTCAGCGACAATCTGCTTCAGTCGACGGTTCTCGTCCTCAAGCAGTTTCAGACGCTTCGCTTCCTCGCTCGTCATGCCACCGTACTTCTGACGCCAGCGATGGTAAGTGGCCTCGGCGATCTCAAGCGTCTGCAGAACAGCAGCCACATCCTTACCGGCATTCAGCATCGCATCGGCATCACGAAGCTTCGAAACTATCTGCTCCGGAGTATGCCGCTTCCGTCGTTTCTTCGTCATCGAAAGTCTCCTGGCCCAGAATCGGGCCGGTTAGACTCTCATAACACGTGGATCAATTTAAGGGATGCACTCCAGGATCAAGACCGACGATTTCACGGATGAGCTGCCCGAGCGGCTGGTCGGTGCCGTATGACTCTTCGATTCGCTCACGACTGCCGGGACCATCTTCGGCAAACAGATTTGCTTCCAGAGCATCCAGATCAGCGGCGGAAATCGCCGAGTTGGGTTTCAGCCGGCGAATTGTCGGATGCTCTTCGTTTTCGGGGCCGAACCGTTCGACCGTCAACCGGTAATTCGTCAGGTTGCTGTCGTTGGCAATCAGTCCATCGATTTCTTCCGTTTCCTGCATTTTGTCTTTGAAGTCCGTGCTGGTGTTAGGCACGCCGCTGAATCTTGTGATGGCTCGAAAAGTGCGGCGGGAGGCCCTCCGAAGTCGTGGAAGTCGATCAGCCCTACGCGTGTAACGAACTCGTCCAAACTCTCTCCGGGTTGGTCGACCGACGCGGCGAAATATGACTACAGGTGGGAGCGGCCAAGTGATTTGTCGTGTCATCAATCGGATGGAAGATGTGTCGGTGACCGCGCTCAAACTGCGTTCGAATGCTGACCTGTCGGATGCAAGTCCGCGCTACTCCCAGGATTGGCACCGAAGCAGTCACCTCGTTTCGTGCTGCATGCAGCCCTCGATCCCTTTGGCTGAGGATGTGCTTTTCACTCTGAGTCGGAAGCTGCGTGTTCTTGAATACCCGACCAAGTCTCGTCTGAGAGAGGTGGCGGACAGATCGATTTGAGAAAGAGTTGAAATCGAGCCTTCATTCCTGTGGTCGAAGGAGCGGTCACTCCTACAACAAGTTCGTTGATCAACCTGCACGCCGGACAATCCGGTTTCACTCAAAGCACTTGCACTCTCAAACACGTCAAGGATCTCTGATCATGTTGTTGAATCGCCGCACAGTTCTCGGAATTACTCTGGCAGGTGTCGTCTGCACTCTTTCCAGTTCGCTTTGGGCTGGTGAGAAGAAGGACATCGTTGACACGGCTGTCGGAGCCGGGCAGTTCAAGACACTTGCGGCCGCTCTTCAGGCCGCCGACCTCATCGACGCTTTGAAAGGTAAAGGACCATTCACGGTCTTCGCTCCCACGGACGAAGCGTTCGCGAATCTGCCGAAAGGCACTGTCGAGGGCCTGCTCAAGCCTGAGGCGAAGGGAGCACTCACTGGAATTCTCACTTATCACGTCGTGTCCGGAGCGGTTGATGCCGCCAGGGTTGTGAAGCTGTCGCATGCGACAACACTCAATGGTCAACGGGTCGACATCGTCGTTAAGGACGGCGGAGTGATGGTCGACAACGCGAAAGTCGTTGTGACTGACATCGAATGCTCGAACGGCATCATTCACGTCATCGATGCCGTCATCCTGCCGGCGTCTGACAATATCCCGGCGACCGCAGTGAAAGCGGGTACGTTCAAGACGCTCGTTGCTGCCGCGAAAGCGGCGGGGCTGGTGGACGCACTCTCTGGTGACAAGCCGCTGACCGTGTTCGCCCCGACCGATGAAGCATTCGGCCGCCTGCCAAAGGGCACGGTCGAGAACCTGCTGAAGCCGGAAAACATCGAGCAGCTCAAGCAGATTCTGCTCTACCACGTCGTGGCGGGTCGCGTGTACTCCGACCAGGCTCTGCAGCTGAAAGAAGCTCCGTCGCTGGCCGGTCCGATGCTGAAAATCAGTGCCGGCAAGAATGGGGCTTTTATTAACAAGTCGAAGCTGACCGCAGTCGACATCGAAGCGTCCAACGGTGTGGTTCACGTCATCGACGCAGTGCTGATGCCACCAGCAAAGAAGGTGACCAAGGCCGACGCGAAAGTTGCAATTGAGCACGCGGTCGCTCGCGGAACTGCCCTTTACAACTCCGGCCACACCGACGCATGTGCCCGCCACTATATGACGACCACGATCTCGCTGCTTGACAGCAATCACGAGATGCCCGCTCACGCCGTGCGTCACCTGCAAACAGCGATGCAGCATGCAAAGCAGACCACCTGCAGCGACTCGCAGAGCTGGACCATGAGACACGGTCTCGACGCCGCCTACCGAGTGATGATGACTGAAATTCGGTAGTCGCCACACGGAGTTCCATTTGCTCAAGAGGCGAAGTTGCCATCTGCGACTTCGCCTCTTTTCACAGACACGACCAATTCACGTCCAACTGGAAACTACACGATGACTCTTGACCTCATGACCGCATCCGAATCCATCACAGACTGTGACTCGTACTCATTTGATGAGCCGCTGACCGAAGCATCTCACGCTGCGGAGTCATCGAACCGCCCGACGTCAAACTCGCGGCGGCCTGTCGACAAGTCCGCGATCGAAGCCGCAGTCCGCGTGATCCTTGAGGCTGTTGGCGAAAACGCCGCCCGTGACGGCCTGCTCGACACGCCGGCACGCGTCGCTCGCATGTACGAAGAAATGTTCTCGGGACTGCATCTCGACCCGGCGCGGCATCTTGAAACGACGTTCCCTGAAGACTACGACGAAATCGTGCTCGTGCGGGACATCCCGTTCACGAGCATGTGTGAGCATCATCTCCTGCCCTTCACCGGCGTCGCTCATGTGGGCTATCTGCCCAACGGTCGAGTCGTCGGACTGAGCAAACTCGCCCGCGTCGTGGAAGAAGTGGCTCGTCGTCCTCAAGTGCAGGAGCGGATGACACAGACCGTGGCCGACATGCTCGAAGACAAACTCGGCACCAAAGGCGCGGCGGTTGTCATTGAGTCCGAGCATTCCTGCATGGCTCTGCGCGGCGTACGAAAGTCCGGAACGCTGACGGTCACCAGCTCACTGCGCGGAATCTTCCGAACCAGTCCGGCCAGTCGTGCGGAGATCCTGTCGCTGATCAACCGACGTTGATCGAGCACAGCACCGCCAACCACACAGGACCTTCATACCACCCGGAGCGAATTGATGATCATTCAAAAACAGTACCGCTTTTACGCGGCCCATCGGAACGAAGAACTGGAAGACAAGTGCCGAAATCTCCACGGTCACCGCTACGGACTGACCTGCTTATTCGAGGTGGAA
>CALDJX010000295.1 GCA_937899075.1 uncultured Planctomyces sp.
ATGCTAGGTGGTGTGGGGAGGGTCATCCGCAAGGATGGCCCTTACCCGATTTATCTGCTGTTTGCTCGCGACCGTTGGAGTTCACGACGTTCTTTGCGCAAGGCGGGCGAGCTTACCGACCGTTCTTTGAGGTATTTCAAACTGTCGAGGTGCTTGAGGCCTTCGGCAGTGAAATGTTCTGATGCAATCCGGAGTGTCTTCAATTTCTTGCAGCGATCCGCGAGTAGGCGGAGTGATTCGTCCGTCAGATCTGGCGAATTCAACCAAAGCTCCTCCAAATCCGACAATCGCTTCGTGATTGTCGCGACGAACTTATCGGTGAATTGTCCATCGTGAATCACCAATTTACGAAGCGTCTTGGCGGCAATCAGATGATGGGCGCAGCCATCCGTGCAAATCGGTGCGTCGTCATACCCGTTGTCGGCATTGAATTCGAGGGTGTGAATCTTGGGAAGCAAGGCGACAAATCTGAGATCATCATCATTTATGCCGTCTTTGCACAGATGAACTTCCTGCAGGTTTTTCAATTGCCCCAGCTTCAGAAGATCGCCTTCAATCGTGACGAATTCAGAGTCTATTCCCGCGTATCCCATGGTGATTCGAGCGATACTGACAGAGCGAGACAGTTGATCGATATCTTGCGTAGTCAATTCCGTTCCGTAGTCGAACGCCACGCTTTCCGGCTTCCCGTTCTTGAACGACCAGTGCCCCTTCGAGATCGGCGGCTGTGAAAAGGCTACTTGCGGCGGCCCAAACATCGACAGCGAAGCCAGAATGATTGCGATGGTGACTTTCATCGAGAATCTCAGTTCAGTTTTGCGTTGCCCAATTGCAAAGCAGATAACGCCGACGGTCACGGGATTGTGCCGGACGGCTTACACTTGAAAAAACCGGGTTGATGCACAATTCCCGTGCACCGTTTTGGTACGCCACGATTTGGGTCGAGTTATGGCATGCCTGCTGCGACTTCAAAGTAACCAACACGTGCTGATTTGTCGACATGTAAATATTCCCAGCCCATTGCCGTTTTGCGGTAATAGGTTTCAGCTGGTGGTGGGACTGAATACCAATCGGGAGCGTAGGGAGGCCAAGTGTTGGAAGCGACGTGCGAACCAAAAGCGCCTTTTGGAATGCCCATGCCCCAATAGGCTTTGGGCAGCTCGGACTGTGACTGCGCAGTTTCCACAGGCCGACCGGACGGCTCGCTATTGGAGAATGAGTTGCCTGTGATGATGCGATTAATGTCAGCGTCGATTGAGTAATTGAATCGGAAGAAGTGCCTGCTGCCGCACATGCCAAACCAGTGTTTGGCCAAAACGTTTGATAGCCGATCGGGATTGGCATCAATGAACGACTGTAGAGAGTTCTCGAGTGTTGATTCGACGAGGAGCTCGTCATTGAGTGCCGCCAATTCAGTCGGCAGTTTGCTGTGCGTTCTGGGAGCAATCGGTGTGGTCCTGACCAAAACGATCACGCATGCCAGCAGGGCAACGAAGGAGAGACCGACAGCGATCGTACGATCGATCGGAGACTGAGGCGGCAAGTGCATTGGTTGTGGCATAACGTCTGGCATAACCGGGCCGCCGCGGTTGATGCTCCATTCGAAAACGCGCGATCGGCGGCTCCGCGTTCATGCCTTTGTTATCCGAGTGTCTCTGTGGACGCCACTGAGAATGAATTGCTTGATCGTTGTCTATCTATCGCACCAAGAGCGTCATCAGGTTCTGGTTCATCTTCTTGTGTGTCATAACTCGCTCCCTCTTTGATCCAACGTTTGAGTAGTTCTATCTGCTCGTTGCTTAGCTGAGGATTGTCCGACTTCAACGGTGGCATGCGCTCAGAATTCTCCCCTGTGATCAGCTTCTTGATGAAGAGGCTTTCATCGGGATCTCCGGGGATAATTTTCTCTCGCCCAACTGCGTGTTCCCGAAGATCGACACGGAATCCCGCCATGCTCACGGGGCTCATCTTGGGGCCATGGCACGGAAAACAACTGCGTTCGAGAATCGGAAGAATTTCCTTTGCAAAATCTACTTGTTCCGTCTCGGCATCACCGTTCGGTTGGTCGCTGTATGAAGAACTGGTGGGAGATCGTTGCGAATCGCATCCAGAAAAAAATGCGGCTAGCATACTCGCCGCCAGTATCAATCTGGAAGTGTGGCTCATCATGTTGTCAATGTTCAGTGGAAGCATTGGCGTTTCGGAGTCGGATAACGTCGAGCATCAGCCGGTTGCGACGGTTGATACTCAATGTGAAAACGCGCCGCTCGCAACTCGGCTGCATGCTGTTGTTACACCGCCTGACTGGTCAATTGTCAGAAAACCAATCTTGGGGCCCGTGTGGTCGTTTCCGTCTCCGCTTTTTCTTGCTTAATTTCGATGGCCCGGTGTTGTCTGACTTAATGGCGACGGTTTGGGCGAATCGAGGAACAAAGAAAGCGAAGAACCCCACAGCAACGCCTGCGCTTGCAGACATCACTCCGATCCCAATAACCAGCCGATACACCTCGTCGTATCCCGGGAAACTCACAGTTGCTTTCGCGCCCGGAACGTGAATGTGCGTGCCAGCGCGCGACAACTTGCGATTTCGTTCCGCCAACTTATACAGGCAGGTACCTAATCCACCGACAATGAGGCATGCGGAAACTATGAACAAGACGATTCGCATTGTTGGATCCAAGGGGCTAATGGTTAGTATCGACGAAAGAGTGCTGTGCGACGATCTGGAAGCACAGCGCCGAATGCAGTGTAACGACCCGCATCACCGGGCGGCGGGAGTTGACGTTGATTTCAAAAGCCGCTGGCCACCGCCGCTCCGGTGCATGCGATGGTTACACAGCATTGTGTTGGTCTATTAGGTTGTGACTATTGGCTTGCGTTCATTGCGCGCTGGAGGTCATCAACGAGTTTGGCGTCAGGTTCGAGCGGATTTCGGAAAGCGGCTGCGAGAATGCGCTGTGCAAGTTCCTTTGTTGGTACTGCAAAGCCATGTGAACATATAGGACAGACGTAAAATAGTG
>CALDJX010000296.1 GCA_937899075.1 uncultured Planctomyces sp.
ACGCGTCCGAGGAAAGCCGTTCGATCATCGCGCTCGACAGAAAGACCGGAAAAGAAACCTGGAAGACAGAAGCCGACCTGCTGGAACTAGCCTACGGCACACCGAAGCTCATCAAAAGCGACGACCGGGAATTGCTGGTCCTCGCCGTACCGCAGGAAGTCTGGGCGTTGAACCCGGCTAACGGAAAGCTGGCGTGGTACTGCGAAACAAAACTCCCCGGCAACATCTCGCCGAGCGTCAATTCGACCAACGGCATGGTTTATGTAACTGGTGGTTTTCCCGCGGGCGGAAGCGTGGCCTTCAAAGCCGACGGAAAAGGGGACATCACCTCCAACATAGCGTGGACCAGTCGTGACAGTTCGTACGTCGCCACTCCTCTTCTGCACGAAGGGCACCTTTACTGGATCGACGACAAAGGCATCGCCTTCTGCACGAACGCCGAAACCGGGAAAACCGTTTACAAAGAACGACTTGTCGGAGGCGGCGGTCGCCCGGTTTACGCATCACCGGTTCTGTGCGACGGAAAACTGTTCATCCCCAGTCGTTGGGAAGGCGTCTACGTCATCGACGCCAAGCCGGAATTCAAACTGCTCGCCCAGAATAAATTTGAAGGCGACGACAGCGACTTCAACGGCACGCCAGCCATCAGCGGCAAGCAGATGTTTCTGCGGTCGGACAAGGCTCTATACTGCATTGAGTAGATAAACCCGACGTTCGCCGTTCCGTGTAGAAGTATTCAAGAGCCACGGATTTCACAGATGAAACACGGATTGTTTCATGACGCATCCTGAGCATCCGCGTGAATCTGTGCCCATCCGTGGCTAATGAACTTCAGCGAGCGGACGCTTTGCTGTCGGCGCGGACATGAAAGTCGTACGCGTGAGGCATGACAGTCATTGACTCAAACTGTCTGCCTCCAGAGCGATGTCGACCATGTCGCAGATCATGTGCAGAATCACCAGGTGCATCTCCTGAACTCGGGCGGTGCTACTATCAGGAATGTTGATCACCAGGTCGCAAGCGTCGAGATCTGCGTTCGATTCTGCTCCGACGAGAGCGATGGTTGTGACGCCTCGGTCTCGCGCTGCGGCGAGAGCCTTCACCACGTTTGGCGAACGGCCGCTTGTCGAAATGGCCAGCAGAACATCGCCAGCCTTGCCGATCGCTTTGACCTGGCGAGCGAACACTTCGTCGTAGCCGTAGTCGTTGCCAACCGCTGTCAGTATTGACGTGTCGACTGTCAACGCGACTCCGGCCAATGGTTCACGTTCCGTGAGGAATCGACCGACCAGCTCGGCGATGAAATGCTGAGCCTCGGCAGCGCTGCCGCCATTTCCGCACGCGAGGATCTTGTTTCCGGACCTGAGAGACGCGTAAACAAGCTCGGCAGCACGAACAATCCCGGTGGCCGAATTCTGCCGAAGTCGATCGGCCAACGCTGCAACGTCTCCGAAAGACTCATCAACGCGATCCGTCGCCCAACCAGTATCGTGAAACGGTGCCACCATGGAGATCGTCCTCTGAGAAAACCGAGTGCGGCTAACAAGAAGCTATCAACGTGTGCCACTGGCTCTGCCAGTGCCGTCTACGACGGATGTTTGCAGGAAATTTCTCACTGGCAGAGCCAGTGGCACACAACTCCGGCCAGCCTGTCCGGGGCATTTCGCACGGAGTGTGGAGCCACTGTGAGAATTTCCCTGACGACGCTACTTCGCAGGAGCTTCGGCGGGCAGTTTGAGGTCGGTCAGCTTGCCGTCGAGTGTGACTTCGAACACCGCGTTGGCTCGCGGGTCGGTCACCAGCAGAATGTCGCCGCTGATTGAAATGCCGACCGGATTGACGAATGGTTCGCCGCTGATCAGTTTGGTCGGTTTGTTATCCGCTCCGACTTTCCAAACGCACTTGCCGTAGCCATCGGTGACGTACTTCGTGCCGTCCTTGCTGATCGCCACGTTGTGCGGGAAGTCGAACGGCCGGCCAGCGACCAGCACGGAGACTTCGCCCTTCATCGTGACTTTGAGCAGTTGATCTTTCGTCGTCGAAACAACGATCAGGTTTCCTTCGCTGTCGAAGGCGAGGCCTCGCGGAGCAGACACCACGGCCAGTTCAACCGGCTCCCCGCCTTCGTGTGGGACCTTGAAGATGCGGTGAAGCTCCAGGTCGGCGACGAAAATCGTGCCTTCAGCATCAACAGCCAGAGACATCGGCATGCCGATGCCAACTCCGTCGCCAGCGAGCTTTGTTGGTTTTCCGTCATCGCCGAAGCGGTAGACCTGACGAGTCGACGTGTCTCCCACGATGACTTTGCCGTCTTTGTCAAAGGCGATGCATCGAGCGGCGTTGAGCGGTGTTCGAAACTTCTTCGAAGCTTTGAAGAAGTGATCGAGCTTGCCGTCGCTGCCTTGCCAGACGCCTGGCAGCCGCAAGTCAACGACTGAGACCTTCCCATCGTCGGAGCGGATCGCTCCGAGTGGATAGTGCATACCGTCGGCGGTTGCGGGCAAAGCTCGCCAACAAACGGCGGTGACAACGATCATCATTGGATAACGAAAAGCGAACATACCAACCTCAGAAAAAACACATCGCAAAAAACATGACTACGGATAGAAGGCCGATGAAAAACACAACAGGTAGGCAGGATCAAGCGAAGCGCCGCTCCGGCAACGCCAGTGTCCTAGCGAAATTGTTGATGCCGGAACATCGTCGCTGCGCTCCTCGGTCCGGCCTACTCATTTTCAACGGACTGATAAAACGCCCCAGCGAGATGTCACTACCTCATCGAACATGCAGTCTGACTTACGGTCACTTGGATCGGCAAGCCATTTGACGTTGTGCCGCCGACATTTCATAACGTCATTCCGGCGAAGGCGGGAAACCAGCAACGTTTCACGTCAAGAGTGCTCGTGGAAACTGGGTGCCCGCCCTGTCGCTTATGCACAAGTTGGGCGGCTAGTGCGGCCAAAATGGGATGCGTTCAGGTTCGACCGTGACCGCGATCCCATTTCGCACAGCAGACACAAACGCATCGGGTGGACGATAATTGTGGCAAACGACGTAGTGATGAACCAAGGTCGGTGCGGAGTACCAAATTCCGTCCGGCCCAAGCACGCGGATTTGCCCATTGCCAAACGGGAGATCATCACAGCCGAGGTCGCAAGTGTGGAAGCCACGATGCAGGATGACTGGCCGCGCAACGAGAGTCGCAAGAACATCACGGAACGCATCGGAAGTAGCGCCAGTTTCAAACGGCTCGGAACCGGACAACCAACCGACGTTTTGTACTGCGTCGGTGTCCGAAACGTGCGAATATGTGTGCGGCGTCAGGTCGGCGAAGTGAGTCAGTATTAGTCCGCCCAACTTATGAATAAACGACAGGTGCTCGCCTACACGGCGTGGCATTTCTCAATCAGGTCGAAAGAAAAACATCCCGAAAGCGAGATTCGCTGCCGGGATGTTGAGCTGTTTTCGGAATCTGCTTTGGATGATCGCGTCAAACGCCCTCGTCGCTGAAGACGACGGCTTTGAGATATTCGCGGTTCAGGCGGGCGATGTTGTCGACGGAGATGCCGGCCGGGCAAGCGGCTTCGCATTCGCTGGTGTTGGTGCAGGAGCCGAAGCCTTCTTCGTCCATTTGAGCGACCATTTTCAGCACTCGTTGTGCTCGTTCTGGTTTACCCTGAGGCAACAGAGCCATTTGCGAGACCTTGGCACTGGTGAACAGCATGGCCGAGGCGTTCTTGCAGGCGGCGACGCAGGCTCCGCAGCCGATGCACGCTGCGGCGTCCATCGCCTTTTCCTGGTCCTGCTTGGGGACCAGCAGGCAGTTGGCGTCCGGAGCGTTTCCGGCGTTGATTGAAACGAAGCCGCCAGCGGAAATAACCCGGTCGAGGGATGTTCGATCGACGACGAGGTCGCGGATCACCGGGAACGCTTTTGCCCGCCACGGTTCGATCGTGATCGTGTCTCCGTCGCGGAAGCGCCGCATGTGGAGCTGGCAGGTGGTTGTTTCGTTGTCCGGACCGTGTGCCTGACCGTTAATCATCAGGCTGCACATGCCGCAGATGCCTTCGCGACAGTCGTGGTCGAAGGCGACTGGTTCTTCGCCGAGCTTGATGAGTCGCTCGTTGAGGACGTCCAGCATTTCGAGAAACGACATGTGCTCAGAGACGTTGTTCAGTTGGTAAAACCGAAACTCGCCTTTGGCTTCCGAGCCTGCTTGTCGCCAGACTCTCAGCGTCAGATTCATTCCCTGACCGCTCATTATTTGTAGCTCCTGGTGCTGAGGGCCACTTCGTTGAATTCCATGGGCTCTTTGTGGAGCACCGGTTGCTCACCGACTCCCTGGAACTCCCACGCCGCGGCGTAGCAGAAGTTATCGTCGTCGCGTCTGGCTTCGTTGTCTTCCGTCTGATGCTCTTCCCGGAAGTGTCCACCGCAGGACTCTTCACGGTGCCAGGCATCGGTGGCAAACAGTTCGGCGAACTCAAGGAAGTCGGCCAGTCGTCCGGCATGTTCGAGGTTCTGGTTGAACGAGTCTCCAGTGCCGAGCACTTTGACTTCGTTCCAGAAAACGTCACGGAGTGCTCGAATTTCTTCCGCCGCCTGTTTCAGACCAGCGGCCGTGCGAGCCATCCCGCACTTGTCCCACATGATTTGACCGAGCTGCCTGTGAATACTGTCGGGTGATTTTGTTCCGCTGACGGCGAGAATCGAGTTCACTCGTGAAGTCGCACTTTCCAGAGCTTCCTGAACGACCGGGTGATCATTACCTAGCGGCTTGAGGCTCGAACCGTGCTTCCCGATGTGGTCGCCGACCGTGTAGGGCAGGACGAAGTAGCCATCGGCGAGGCCCTGCATCAGAGCACTCGCCCCCAGCCGGTTGGCACCGTGGTCCGAGAAGTTGGCTTCGCCCAGCACGAACAATCCTGGCACCGAGCTTTCGAGGTTATAGTCGACCCACAACCCACCCATCGTGTAATGCACAGCCGGGTAGATTCGCATCGGAACCTGGTAGGGGTTCTCGGCGGTAATCTTCTGATACATGTGGAACAGGTTGCCGTATTTCGATCGGATGACGTCTTCACCGTCCCGCTCGATCGCGTGCTTGAAGTCCAGGTAGACGGCCTGTTTGGTCTCGCCGACTCCGAAGCCTTCGTCGCAGCGTTCTTTGGCAGCACGCGAAGCAACGTCACGTGGCACCATGTTTCCAAACGCCGGGTAACGACGTTCGAGGTAATAGTCGCGGTCGGCTTCTGGAATTTCGTTCGGAGCACGTTTGTCGTCGGCACTCTTCGGAACCCAGACACGGCCGTCGTTACGCAGACTTTCGCTCATCAGCGTCAGCTTGGACTGATAATCGCCACTGACCGGAATGCACGTCGGATGAATTTGCGTGTAACAGGGATTCGCGAAGTAGGCACCTCGACGGTGACAACGCCACGCGGCGGTGACGTTGCAGCCTTTGGCGTTGGTCGAGAGGTAAAACACATTGCCGTAGCCGCCCGTTGCGAGCACGACGGCGTGCCCGGTGTGAGCTTCCATCTCGCCCGTCTTTAGGTTTCGACAGACGATTCCGCGAGTCACCCCTTCGTCAACGATGAGGTCCATCATCTCACGGCGCGGCATCAACGTGACTTTGCCGGCGCCGACCTGCCTCATCAGGGACGAGTACGCACCCAGCAGCAGTTGCTGACCGGTCTGGCCTCGAGCGTAGAACGTTCGCGAGACCTGAGCACCGCCGAAGGTTCGGTTGGACAGCGTTCCGCCGTACTCGCGAGCAAACGGGACCCCCTGAGCGACGCACTGGTCGATGATGCTTCCGCTGACCGACGCGAGTCGGAAAACATTGGATTCGCGAGCTCGGAAGTCGCCACCTTTGACGGTGTCGTAGAACAGCCGCCAGATACTGTCGCCGTCGTTCGGGTAATTCTTGGCAGCGTTGATACCGCCCTGAGCCGCGATGCTGTGTGCTCGTCGGGGCGAATCCTGAAAGCAGAACGCTTTGACGTTGTAGCCCATTTCGGCCAGCGAAGAGGCAGCGGATGCTCCAGCGAGCCCCGTGCCGACAACGATGACGTCGTACTTGCGTTTGTTGTTCTGGCTGACAAGCTTCAGCTCGTTCTTGCGGTTGTCCCACTTGTCGGCGATCGGCCCGTCGGGGACACGACCATCCAGGGGAGCATCAGCAACCTTGAACATTCCGGAAACTCCTTCGTCGACACCGACAGGAGGGTGACTTTTTGAAGCGACGGTCAAAGCAGTTTAGAGATTTGCCCAGACCACGAGGCTGAAATTCCCCAACCCGAGGGCCAGGGCGAAACCGATTCCCCCCCATTTGATCAGTGAATTGTATTTGGGGTGGTTCAATCCAAGGCTCTGGAAAGCGCTCGACATGCCATGTGACAGATGTGCGAACAGGAACGCAAAACCTGCGGTGTAGCCGATTATCGTGACCGGATCCGTGAGAAGCGAAGCCGCCTTATCGAACGGCTCCAAACCCTGGTAGTGAGAGACGTCTCGCCAGTGGAAGGTGAAGTCTGCCAAATGGAGCAGCAGGTACGCCAGAAGCCCCAACCCTGTCGCCAGCATCCACGATTCAGGCCGAACCTTGCTGATCAGGTTCTCGCGTTTGGTCTGGTTTTCGGCATAGCCGCGACCGCGAGCGATTCGGTTTTCAGTCGTCAGCGAAACCGCCAGATACAGATGCGTGAAGAAGATCAGCGCAAGGCCAGTGGAGGCAACGTGCAACAGATTCTCGTTCTCGTGCAGTTTGTGTGCGTAGGCGTTGTAAGCCTCGTCGCCTGCGAACAGCAGCAGATTTCCAGCCAGATGCACGACAAGAAACCCGCACAAAAGCAGGCCAGTTATCGCCATCAAAAACTTCTTCCCAACGGAAGAAGACAGGGCGCAGCGCAACCAGTTCAAGGTCGGCTCCTTCACGATCACACATCACAGGTGCCAGTCACACTCCGGGAGAGCACCCCGGCGAGAATTCCGAGCGGGATTATAGGACGGCCCGCGAGTTCTTCAATGTAGGCGGCTTAGCCTGCGACTCAGCGAGGTATCCGAACGGGATTCAGATCGGTCACGAGTTAATGAGTGACGGGTGGCACAGCCAGAATGGCTGTGTCGCGGAGCGACAGGACGCTTCACCCTGCGTGTCCAACGAGCCATCGTTGCCCCTGAGTAATTCGCAAGCTGAGGATGGGACATCTTGTGGCTTCGCCACCCAGCCATTAGGGCTGGGTCACCCATTAGGGTCACTACTTTATTGGATCGCCGCTCTCAAGGTCGTCAATCAGCTTCTCGACGTGAGCGTCCCAGTCGGACGGCTGGTCCAGATCGATCGGTTTCGTCGGTTGGATCGCCTCTTGAGCCACCTCAGAAATCTCGACCTCGCCGAAGACACCCATCCAGTATTCGGTGTCGGATTCGGATGGTTGGGATTCAGATGGTGCGACACTCTCGGCCTTCCCTGTGGATTCCGGCGGCGGAGCAGCATCCTGCGAACTGCCCGGCACGATACGCTCGCGGTCGCGCAGTAGTCTCGCAAAATCTTCACTTTCGACGACGATGCCTTTGCGACGTTTGATCGCCTTCTGCAGCCGGCGGTCTCCCGAGACGACCTCAAGCTGCTTCGGGGCCGAATGCTCCAGGATCAGTTCTTCAATGAGCGTGTCTGCGTCGCTGCCGGCTTCGTTGAAGAGAATCGTCATCTCTTCCAGTTTCTGCTCTCGCACTCCTTCGAACGGAATCGTCCGAGCGTCAAACACAATCGTCGTCCGGCGGCGTTCTTCGAGATCCAGTCGGTTGACGAGAAATCTCAGCAGTCGGTTCCGGCTTCGTTCGAGTCCGCTCTGGCCGTAGCGCTTGCGCGCGTACCCGACGGAATGCATCAGGTTATACCCGTCGATAATGCGAAATCGCTGAGCCATGAATCCAGTATGACGCCTGGCCGTTGGCATCTGCAAAGCCGCTCGACGACGATGTCGCGTAGACTGCCGCCGATAATCTTTGAATATCTCAAATTTTAGATGCGAGTTTTCAAATCTCACGCAAAGGCGCTAAGTCGCAAAGAACAGATTTGAACCGAGGATCGTGTTCATAATCACTTTCCGACTTGAACCACAGAGGCACGGAGACACAGAGTTTGACAGGAGTGTTTCCTCTGTGTCTCTGAGCCTCTGTGGTGAAATTCTTCTGATGACTTCGGCAAGTTATTTCGGACACGTTTCTTAGCGTCTTTGCGCCTTCGCGTGAGTCTTAGATTGTGGCGATGCCGATTGGTAACAAAGCCTGCTTCTCTTCTGGAAGAACACAATGTCGCACGCCATTTCTGATCGCATCGATCGATTTGTTGACTGGCTGAAATGGCCGGTTGCGATCGCGGCGCTGGTGTTGCTCGTTCCGTCGGTGCTGGCAAGTTTCGAACTGGTCGTTGCCTGCGCACGTACTCCCGAAACAATCCTGGCCTTCATTGGCGGAGCGGGTCTGTACCTGCTCGTCTGGGTGTGGACGATCCGCCGGTGGCGAACGACTTTTCTTTCAACCTTCGAACACGAATTCACTCATGCGCTGTTTGCGATCCTGACACTGCACCGCGTCACCGAACTAAAGACCACGTGGAAAAGCGGCGGACACGTCCGCATCATCGGGCTCGGCAACTGGCTGATCACCGTCGCCCCTTACTTCTTCCCCACTGTCTGCTTTGTCCTGATTCCCGTTTTTCGATTGCTGACGTTCGTTCCGACCAACGTCGCTGATGCCATTGTCGGAGCCGCCTTCGTTTACCACATCACTTCGACCATGCGAGAAACTCACAGCGGCCAAACGGACCTCCAACTTGTCGGATATCTCTTCAGCGTGATGTTCCTGCCGACGGCGATTCTGGTCAGCCACGGAACCGTGCTCGCCTTCGCGTGGGGCGGCCTGAAAGGTATTCACATTTGTCATTTCGACAATCAGCCGGCATCTGCAGAGTCAGGCCAGCTTTGTCGGGCTGTCCTGATCCACTCTTTGAGATTTGCCACAGAGTTCACAGAGCCCTCAGAGGATCTCTCGATTACGCCTCTCCGTGCCCTCGGTGTTCTCTGTGGCTTAAATTTGAAACTCCATTCCGCAGCTTTAACCCCAGAACCTCCACCAGGGTTTCGACGCTTCGATGGCCGGTCGATCTAAATCGACCAGTTCGGTCACCTGATGCTTTTCGAAATGTTCGAGCAGCGCGTCCAGACCTCGCCTCAACTTGAGATCCACTTCTGGCTGGTGAAGCGGCCAGACTGCGTAGAAGTTGATCTTCCGCCCGTCAGGAAGATTCAGCACGGCGACTTCGGATGGCAGGACAAGACACGGGCTCAGCATCAACGCGCAGACAAAGCTGTTGTTGTCTGCGTACGGCGTCGGGTCCTCACCACCGTTGGGAACCGTGTGTCCCGGCCCGAGCCACGTTTCATACTCGTGCGGCAGCCGAGCCAGCACCTTCAACAACCGAACCGGCCAGTAGTTGTTTTCGTCGTTGAATGCTTCCTGACTGACCGGCCATTCCTCAGGCAGACAGATCATCAGCTCGGCATGAGCAAACGCTTCGGCACCTTCCGGAACTGTCATCGGCTTATCACTCATCCCGCTGGTCACGAGCGTCCAGAACGGGCGGTCTTTACTCGGCGGAACCTGATGAACATCGATGTGCACGAGATCCGAAACCAGCTCGTGCCAGACCTGATCGATTTCGCCAATGTGCTCTTCGATGTGAGCCGTGATCGCTTCAAGCGTTTCCTCGTCCCCGATGGCGAGCTCGAAGTCACGCTCGCGATCCTTGTGTCGGTAGATCGGTTGACCACTCGGAGACTCTTCCACAGGCGGAGCCGGCACCGGAACACGAATCTCGGCACCACAGTCACGACACTTCGCCGACTGCCCGACCTTGGCCTCATCAACCTTGTACCGCCGCCCGCACTTTTCGCATTCGAATGAAATCTGCATGACTGCTGCCTACACGCTTTTGGCCTGTCTTGCGGTTCCCTCACCATCACTCAGCGAGAAACAACGGACAGGCATGAAGGAACACGGTTTTTGAATGAGTCACTCTAAAGATTCGTGATTCTTCGTGTCCATGAGCGGTTTGTAAAATACGACGTCATTCATTGACGGCGGCAGGTGGTGAGTCGGACGGTTCGGCGTCTGGCTTCTCAACAGCTAGAGCCTGCAGTTCGGCGACGACTCGGAAGCCGACGTTTGCTGCGCGGAATGATTTGTCCGCGGCGAACTGCGTTCCCAGATAGAACCGGACTCCGTCGGCGCTCTCTTCGTGATGCACGAGCACCATGCGGTCAGGCCCGCTGCCGAACTGAGCGTCCAGAGTCCACTCGGCGAACGTGGCGTTTGTTCGAGCGATGCCCAGCGGGTGCTTGCTCATCGAGTCGAACCAGCCGTAATAGTCATTGATCATGGGGTCGTCGGAGTTCGTTGGGGAGAGCGGCTTGCGGGCGGCGCCGAGCTGCATTGCCGCGGTCCATTCCTCGTTCTTCGGCAGCCGATACTGACGCCCTTCCTTTTTCGACAGCCATTTGCAGAACTCGGAGGCGTCGCTCCAACTGATCACGGCCACCGGAAGGTCGAGCCCTTTCACTTCCTTATCCACAGACACTTCCTCATCCGCAGAAATTGGATTCTTCCAACTCAAACGCTCGGCCCAGTTGAAGAGGCCACTCTCGCGGCGCCACCCACCATTCGTTTCTCGGGCAGAGGCGGGTTTCACGGTCGCGTCGTTCTCTGACTTTCGAGCGGCGCCCGGCGACTCATCGTCAGAATCAGATGGCGCTTCGGGGAGCAGGGGAGTGCCTCGCTCGGCATCGGTGACGTAGCCTGTCTCGTCAATGAACTTTTGAAACTGCGCGATCGTCACCAGCTGGCGGGACATCACGAACGGATAAGAAACTAATTTGTGCTTCTTACTGATTCGCTCTTTGAGCTTTGGCGGGAACAGATATTCGAAGGATGGATTCGTCCGGAAAGAATCGCGAATCGAGTCCGGCTCGGGCAGCTGACGCCGCAACTCGGCAAGGTGAGGCGGGTCGACCAGGTGGTACGCTGCCGGCGGAACCAGCACCAGTTCCATGCCGACAGAATTCGTACCGCTGCCGTCGATCTTCAATCGCTTCGACCATGCCTGCACGGACTCGGTGATCAGATCCGCAGACATTTCCAGTTTGATCGGTTCAAAGGCCAGTTTTTCACGCAGCGACCCGGACTCGCGGGATCGCACCAGCGAGAACAGCATGTAACCTCGTGCTTCGTCCACGCGAAAATCCCACGGCCGCAATCCTGCCCCCTGAGTGACGCAGATTTGCAGTCGATCAGGTTCGCTCGGCGTGGGGGCCGCGACTTCACCAGACATCGACATCCCGTCGCCGCCCTGGCCACCGAAATCGTCCCCCATCCCTCCCGGAGAAACGGGGGCCTGAGTGAACGGCGTCCTCATGTGCGTGCCAGGCGTCTCAACAGGACTCTTGCGACCGGCTTGAAACTTCACGATGCCCATCAACTGTTGACCTTCCGCAAGCGTCAAGTCGATCAACGCTGGCGTGACGGATTCGTCGATCCTCACTCGAAACTGATCCCGTTCAATCTGAGCCGACTCGCGGCTGGCGACGGTCGCCAGGTCGTTTTCAAATTCGAACTCGTAGTGAGATGTTTCGTCGTCGGAACCACCAGTCATGCCTTCACCAAATGGTCCTTTCTGCTTCGGATCCGATTCCCACCGCCCGGCAATCAACTGAGCGAGCTTCGGTTTCGGAACGTTGATCTCGGCCAGCTGCCCCGCGGCCAGGGTGACTTCTCCGGAAGCAACGTGCTGGCCTCTCAGCATGGCCCGCCACTCGTACGTGCCAGGAGGCTCGGCCAGTTGGATCATGATTCCGCGATGAGCTGGTGAGAAGGTCGTCTCTTTGCCGTTCGTCAGATCGAGCACAACTTCCAGACCATCGACAGCAACTTCGAAATTGACGCGGAGCATGGGCGTGGTGACAGTCGCGGTCAGCGTCGCCGCTTCGTTGAACGAAATTCGATGGTCTCTTGCCAGACCTGCCTCCCGCAACGTTGTCAATCGATAAACGTCCGAGCGCCAGACGTCGTAGCCGAACGTGCAGAACACCGCGACCAGCCCGAGTGTCATCAACACTCGTTTCCAGCGGCCTCGTTCAAACAGTTGCGAACCATCGAGTCGTTTCCGTCGAAACCAGGCAATCGCGATCAGCCACCAGAGGCAGACGATTCCGCCGAGCGTGATCAGGATGTCGCGTTCACGATCGTCCAAAGAATGGGCGTCCATCAACCACACCCACTCTTCCTGAATAGAGAGCACCATTGTCCAGACCACGATGGGCAGGCACCACGCCGCCAGCCAGCCGAGCTTGCTACTCCAGGACGAAGGAGTGATTTCGCGCAGCCGAAACAGCAGCCATCTTGACTGGCCAGACACTGAGCGGTCCTGCGGGCCGGACGGGTCATACGTGACCGCAGGATCGGCCTCGACCAGAAGTTTTCTGACGAAGTACGCAAGCAGCCCGAAGAGGCACAGCGCGATCAGCGAAAACGTTGCGATGGCGGCCGCTTCCTGGCCCAACGGCCCTAACGCAACCAGAACCAGCGGAATCGCCACCAGCCAGAACGGAACGGGTATCGTCCACCCCGGCGGCGAAACGTTTGCCTGGGGAGCAGATGCCACGCCGAGTGAAGCCGCCGCGCCGGGCGCAAAGTTGTCGTCGCGAATGTGCGAGGCCGGCGCTGCGGATGCTGCTCCCTCCAGACCCGCCGCTTCCGTCGCCGCGGATGAAACGTCAACGGCGGGAAACTCGACAGTCGGAGACACGCCGTTCTGCAGCGACGCCAGACCTCGTTCCAGCACGTCGGCCACTTCCTGAGCGGACTGATACCGATCGGCCGGCCGCTTGGCGTGCAGTCGGTTGATCATCATGACCAGCCATTCGGGCACTTCGGGATTGATCTCGCGGATCGGGCGAGCCGTGTTGTCGCAAAGTCGTTTCAGCACGCCCATCGTCGTCGTCGCTCGAAACGGAGCGTGGCCGGCGAGCATCGTGTACAGCACGCTGCCCAGGCTGAACAGGTCCGCTCGTTCGTCGACCGCGTCGCCGTTGGCCTGTTCCGGAGCCATGTACTGAGGCGTGCCGGCGACGACTCCGCTTTGAGTGAGACTGGCATCGTCGACCGCGCGAGCCAGTCCGAAGTCCGTAATACGAACTCGCGCGACACCGTTTTCCAGCAGGATGTTTGCCGGCTTGATGTCTCGATGCACGACGCCCTGCGTGTGAGCCGCCGCCAGCCCTTGAGCAATCTGCTTGGCAATTCGGATCGCCTCGCGAACTTCCAGCGAACCGTTGCGGTGAATGCGAGCCTCCAGTGTCTCGCCCTTCACATACTGCATGACGATGAACGGTGGCGATTCTTCGACGGCGTGGATGGTGACAACGTGTTCGTGACAGATGCCGGCCGCCGATCGACCTTCGCGAATAAACCGCTGCTTAGCCTGACCGTTCCCCGCCAGATGCGGCGCGAGCAGCTTGACCGCAACGACTCGGCGCAGCGTCCGGTCAAACGCTTTCAGAACGATGCCCATGCCACCTCGACCAGCGACTCGCAGAATGTCGTAATGCTTGAGCCGCCCGATCGTACCCGGCTCGGTCGGCGGATCGATGAACGAAAGCTTCAGCTCGATCGCCTCGCCCATCTCCTCGGCATCTTCCGGCGACTGATGCTGCAACTCGTCAACGACCCGCTCCAACCCCGGCCCGGCCGCTTCGCCATCCGAAAGGTTCTGAGCAGCCGACTGCCAGAAGTCGCCATCCGCGACGATCTCCTGCAAAGCGTTCTGGCAGGTTTCACACCGTTCAATATGAAGCTGCAGACTGTCCGCCTCACTGTCAGACAGCGAGCCGTTAACCAGCCCGCGCAGGTCAGTGATCGAAGGGCAGGGCGTTGTCATCAGTTGGGTTCTCCGCTGCTGCAAAAACGTCGGGTTGATTGCCGTGTCCTCGCAATGTTTCCGCAGGATTCACGACAACCAGTACAGCCGAGTGACCAAACCCTTTCGCGCAAACTCCAGAATTTCCAAATCAAGATGTTCAGCCGAAAAACTTTAGCCGCAGATGGGCGCAGATAAACGCAGATGGTTTTTCTGATCTGCGTTTATCTGCGCCCATCTGCGGCTAAATCCCGTTAGTCAGTCAGAGATGCTGTCACAGCATGAGGCGTTTTAAGATTCCTGGAGCTTCCCAGAAACTTTCCCTACAGAGCTTTCCGTGAGAGCCGCTTCGCCAACCGAGCCGTGTCAACAACGCAACGGCGATGCACGCCGCGAGACAGCAGGTCGGTCTCGTCCCGAGCTTCGACCTGAAACGTGACGTAAGGCAGCTCGCAGTTAATCACCCGAGCCGTGCAGGTCACCTCATGGCCAGGCAGCGTGCCGGCCAGATGCTCAACGTCGACCTTCACGCCGAGATTCGTTTCCCCTTCGTCCATCAACGGTGTCAGAGCCTTGCGAGCAGTCTGCTCCATAAACCCGATCAGTGTGGGAGTGCTCAGCACAGCCGGCATCGGCGGCTCGGCAAACGTAATCGTGTGTTCTGAGCCAACGACAAAACTGATCTCAGCAGATTCGCCAATACGGGGTGGTCGTTTCATGAGTTAGTCCTGAAGTAGGGCCGGTTCCCACCGGCCGAAGCGTTCATCTCCAGCAGAACGGCCGGAAGGCGACAGGCTACGGCGACTGGCTCTGCGGAACCAGCTTGACCGGGTACGTATTCCCCGAGGCGAACTGGGGGACGTAGATCGCTCCGTCCGTGGCGACGACCAGGTCGTGGGGGTGTCGGAAGAAGCCGCCTTGCTGCTGCATCGGTTGCAGCTTTCCGTCGGTGTAGACCGGTGAGGTGCCGCCGATGTTGGATACGATTCGGTAATCGCTGTCGAGCACCGAGATGTAGCCTCGACTTTGGCGATCGGCAGGCCAGTTGTCGGCCAGGTGAGGCACGAACAGGTGGTCGCCCACGATCTGAATCATGCGCGGGTTTGATCCTGGCAGATGGATCTCTTCGATGAGTTTGCCGTCGAGCGTCAGTCGTTTGATCGACTGCTGATCGCTCATCGCGATGACCAGTTCCGGCTCGCCCGGACCGCGTGAATCGATGACGCCTCCATGCGGTCCCCAGTGAGCGATCCCGCCTTCCGGGCCTCCGAAGCAGTTCAACAGCTTACCCTCGCGGTCGTAGCGCAGGATGTAGTCTTTGCCGTAACCATCCAGCACAAAGAACTCGCCGTTGGGCAGGTGCAGTGTCCACGACGGCCGAAACTCTTTCTCGTTCGAATACTTGCCCGTCGAATTCGGATACGTCAGCTCCATCAGAATCTCACCGTCGAGCGTGGTCTTGAAGACTCGGTTGAGATTGAGATCCGTGATGAACAGCACCTCACGGTTCCCTTCTTTCACGATCTGCAGGCCGTGAGCTCCGGTGAAACGATTGCCCCACTTGCCGACCAGCCGTCCAGCCGCGTCGTAAATGATGACGTTATTCGAGGTGTGGTCGGTTAACAGGAAGATCCGGCCCTGCGAATCTGTCACCATCGCGCTGCAGTTTTTGACAGGAGTCTTCGCGTCAAGCACGCCCCAACCCGCGACGGGACGGTACTTGAATTCTCCTTGCCCCAGCGTGGGCATTCTGTCATCCGCCGAACACAACCCACCAACCCCGATCACTGCCGAGCCTGACAACAGAGCCTGATAAATAAAGTCACGTCGTCGCAGCTTATGATCTGACATTGCTTACTCACGAGTTGGTGAACGTTCGCGTCCTGACGCCGGGGGGCTGGACCGGTCAAGTTACCCGGATGTGACCAACTCTTCACTCGTCGCCGACGCTTTGGACTAACGTCTTCAGCTTGGCCATGACTCGGCTGCGGGCGAGGTAGACGGCTCCGACGGTCATGCCGAGTTCATCCGCGACTTCAGGGCCGGGGCGGGCGGTGACGGCGGTGAGTTCGAAGGCCTGCCAGGTTTGCTCGGAGACCTGTTTGCGGACCTGGTCGGCTGCCCAGTGGAAGACTCGGCGAGCGTAGTCGGCGTCCCAGTCGGCTTCGTCCGGCGCGGAGTCGGGTTGGGACTGGAGTGTCGCCTGGTGATCGTCGGCGCCGGAACCGTTGATTCGTCGAGCGGGACTCGCCATCCAGTTTCTCAGCCGGTTGCGGGCGATCGTGAACAGCCAGCCGCGGAAGGAACCTCGCTGCGGATTGTACTCCCACTGCCGCATCTGCTGAGCGACCGACGTCAGCACGTCCTGAGCGATGTCCGCCGCGTCGGCATCCTGCAGACCTTTCTTCCGAGCGAAGCCGTACACCAGCGGCGCGTACAAACCGACAAACTGCTCCCACGCCAGCCGGTCGTGCGCATCGCGCAGCCGGACCAGCAGGCTGAGTCTTGTCGTCGGTGATTGATTCATGCAGCGGGCTCCGGACAGCCAGTACAGGTCAACGAGCAGATCCTTTCGCGAATTCTGCGACAGGATGACATTTTTTGAACGCAAAGGACGGAGAGGTGAAAAACGCAGAGTACAGGGAGAGTCCTCATGATTCTCGGCGCGTCCTCTGTGATCTGTGCGTTCCCTTTACTGGAAAACTTAGCCACGGATTACACGGATAAGCACGGATGGCTTCCTAAAGCATCCTTCACCATCCGGACAAATCCGAGTTATCCGTGGTCGGTCAGCCAGATCAAACCAGTGGCCTCCGATGGGTTGCTCCAAAGAGCCGTGCCGTTACTCTAATCCGCCTCCCAAGACGGCTTTGACGGCACCAGTGAGAATACAGTTATGCGCGACTTTGAATACGAAGCCCCCACGGCACTAAGTGCGGCGATCGAGCTGCTTGCTCAGGCAAACGGATCCGCCAAACCGCTGGCTGGCGGAACGGATCTCATCGACCACGTTCGGACCGGGCGGCTCGAACCGGACCTGCTGGTCGACGTGAAGAAAATCGACGAGCTCAACGTGCTTGAGCTGAACGGTGACGGGCTCCGCCTGGGTGCTGCCGTGCCTTGTTACAGGATTTACGGCACGCCGGAAATCTCACAGCAGTACGCCGCTTTGACGGACAGTTGCCGCATCATCGGCGGCATTCAGATTCAGAGCCGAGCGAGCGTCGGCGGCAACCTGTGCAACTCCGGCCCGGCCGCTGATTCGACTCCGAGTCTCATCGTGCTCGGCGGCGTCTGCGTCATCGCCGGTCCGAACGGAACTCGCGAAGTGCCCGTCGAAGACTTTTGTATCGCCCCCGGTAAGAACGTTCTGGAAGCGGGCGAGCTGCTGGTTGAAGTCAAGTTCCCGGCACGAGCAGCCAACAGCGGCTCACACTACCGCCGCTTCATCCCTCGAAATGAAATGGACATCGCGGTCGTCAGCGTCGGAGCGTCGGTCGTCCTGGACGAAAGCAAAGAGAACTTCGTCTCGGCAAGAATCGCTCTGGGAGCGGTCGCGGCGACGCCTTTGTTCGCTCAGGCAGCCGGCGACGCACTGGCGGGACAGCCGGTCAACGAGGAATCAATCGCAAAGGCGGCTGCGGCTGCCAAAGAAATCGCGACACCGATTACGGACATGCGAGGCACGGCAGAATACCGAACGCACCTGGTCGGTGTTCTGATCGAACGAGTCATCAACGCGGCGGTGTCTCAGGCTCGCGGCGAAGCCATTTGTTACAAGCCCGGACATTGATTTCGTAGGTCAGGCTCTGCCTGATGAAGTCTCGGTAAGTCGCAGATCAAGAACAGTCAAGATTTTATTAACAGGAGAAAACAGAGAGAGCAGAGCCATGATTCGATACCTGTCTCTGTCCCCTCTGCTTTCTCCTGTTCAAAACTTCGAACATGAATTTCGTCAGGCATAGCCTGACCTACAGACAGGCGAACTCATCATGGCGAAAAAGCGAGTCGTCACCACGACGATCAACGGGGACACTCACGAGTTCCTCTGCAAGCCTCAGCAGACATTACTGGAAGCACTTCGCGACGTACTCGGCCTGACTGGCACCAAGGAAGGCTGCTCCAACGGAAACTGCGGAGCATGCACCGTTCAGATGAATGGCCGCCCGGTCGACAGCTGCCTGGTCCTGGCTGTCGAAGCTGAAGGCGCCAATCTGAAAACGATCGAAGGCGTCGCCTGCGGAAACCATCTCGATGAAGTGCAGAGTGCCTTCCTCGAAGGAGCGGCTCTGCAGTGCGGCATCTGCACGCCAGGTTTCATCATGCAGACCGAATCGCTGCTCGAAGAGAATGCGACACCCAGTGAAGAAGAAATCCGGTTTTACCTTTCCGGCAACCTCTGCCGCTGCACGGGCTACGACAAGATCGTCAAAGCCGTCCAGTGCGCCGCTGAACAACGTCAGGCGGCTAACGCCTGATGAATTTTTTCAACCACGAAAAACACTAAATACACGAAAACGAAGCCGGGCCGATGACGGACATCATTTACAAGGATGAGCGTTACACGGTCATGGGGGCCTGCTTCGAGGTTTACTGGGAGAACGGTAGCGGCTTCGTTGAACCCGTCGATCAGGACTTGGACTACGCCGAAGGCGTTATACCCAATAGCCTGGGGTCAGCCGCGCAGCGGCGCCACCCCAGGTAATCAACATAGAAATGCCAGTACCCTGAAAGGGTTACACCAACCGAAGTTCAATTGGAATTCGTGCTGTGGAACCCTTTCAGGGTTCAATTAATTCAAACGCGTAACCTGGGGTGGCGCCGCTGCGCGGCTGACCCCAGGCTATGTTGTGAAACGCCTTCGGCGTAACTTGCCAGTTGAAATCGAGAATTCATTTCGGACCTGTCGCTGAATGTTTTCCGTGGTTCAATAATCGCATCTAAAAATCAGACTCTTCTTAATCTGTGAGAGAGATCATGGCGACTGCTGAAAAGCCAAAATACAAAGTTATTGGAACTCGACCTGTCCGTCACGATGGCGTCGATAAAGTCACCGGTCGAGCTCGATACGGTGCGGACACACAGCTGACGGGAATGCTTTTCGGAGCCACGCTCCGCAGCCCGCACGCTCATGCCAATATCAAATCAATCGACACGTCCAAAGCCGAAGCGCTGCCGGGCGTGCGAGCTGTGATGACCAATGCCGATCTGCCGGAGCAGGGCGACCGGGTCGTCGAACTTGGCGAAGGCGCGGTCAACATGCGGCATCTCAATGCCAATGTTCTGGCCAAAGAAAAAGTACTCTACAAAGGCCATGCCATCGCCGCCGTTGCTGCCGACACGGTGCACATCGCGGAAGAAGCCTGCAAACTGATTGAAGTCGACTACGAAGTTCTGGAACCGGTGCTGGACGTCGTGAAGGCCATGGCCGACGACGCTCCGGTTTTGAACGACGATATTCGCACCGAGTCGCTGGGTTCTCATCCGGCGTCGGACGACGCTTCGAAACACACGAACGTTGCCAAGCACTTTGTGTTTGAGAAAGGCGATATCGCCAAAGGCTTTGCAGAAGCCGACATCGTCATCGAGCGGGAGTTCGACACCGCGACCGTCCACCAGGGCTACATCGAACCTCACGCCTCGACCGTTCACTGGAACACCGACGGCAAGGTCACCGTCTGGACCTGCACCCAGGGCACGTTCAGCGTTCGCCATCAGACGGCCGAACTGTGCGGCATTCCGATTTCCGATGTCAAAGTCATTCCGACGGAAATCGGCGGCGGCTTTGGCGGAAAGATTTCCGTCTACCTGCCGCCTGTCGCTGCTGTCCTGTCGAAGAAAACGGGCCGTCCAGTCAAGCTGGTGATGGACCGCGCCGCCGTGTTCGAAGCAACCGGCCCGACGCCGGGTTCGCACATGAAGGTGAAAATCGGAGCCACCAAAGACGGTAAGATCGTTGCCGGCGAAGCATGGATCGCGTTCGAAGCGGGAGCCTACACCGGCTCGCCGATCGCTCCGGGATGCATGTGCGTCTTCTCGTGTTACGACGTCCCGAACGCCAAGGTCGACGGCTTTGACGTCTGTGTGAACAAGCCTCGCTCGAACGCTTACCGGGCACCAGGTTCGACGCAGGTCTGCTTCGCGACGGAAACCATCGTCGACGAAATCTGCCGCGAAATCGGCATGGAGCCCGCCGAGTTCCGCCTGAAGAACGCCGCCAAAGAAGGCGTCCGCCGAGTCGACGGTCCGGTCTACGGCAAAGTTGGCATGATCGAAACTGTTCAGGCCATCAAAGACAGCGACCACTACCAGACACCGCTGACCGGCAAGTTTCAGGGACGAGGGATTGCGACCGGGTTCTGGTTCAACTGTGGACTCAAGTCGGCCGCCACGGCCACCGTCAATCCCGATGGGACTGTTTCTCTGGTGGAAGGTTCGACAGACATCGGCGGCTCACGAGCGGGACTCGCCATGCAGCTCGCCGAAACGCTGGGCATCACGGCTGAAGAAGTCAAACCGACCGTCGTCGACACCGACAGCGTTGGCTACACTGACGTGACCGGCGGCAGCCGAGTGACCTTTGCGACGGGCATCGCGGCCATCAACGCCGGCAAGGATATCCAGCAGCAAATGTGTGCTCGGGCAGCGATGATCTGGGATTGCGACGAAGCCGACGTTCGTTACGAAGACGGCTGCATTATCGGTTCCGGAGAGAACCGCTTCACGTTCAAAGAACTCGCCGCAAAAATCAACGCGACCGGCGGACCGATCGCCGGACGAGGCACAGCCAGCGAAGAAACTCAGGCCGGAGCGTTCGGCACTCACTGTGCCGACGTGGAAGTCGACCCGGATACCGGCAAGGTTCAGATCATCCGTTACACCGTTGCACAGGACGTCGGAACGGCCATCCACCCAAGCTACGTTGAAGGCCAGCTTCAAGGCGGAGCCGTCCAGGGAATCGGCTGGGCACTGAACGAGGAATACTGGTACGACGAAGCCGGCTCGATCAGAAACGCGTCGTTCCTCGACTACCGGATCCCGACGATCTACGACGTACCGATGATTGAAACAATTCTCGTCGAAGTCCCCGATCCCGGACATCCATACGGAGTCCGCGGCGTCGGCGAAGTACCCATCTGCCCGCCACCTGCCGCCATCGCCAATGCCATCTTCGACGCCATCGGCGTGCGTATGCGAGACCTGCCGATGGCGCCTCACAAAGTCTGTGCCGAAGTCCTGAAGAAGTAGCTAGACCCTCATGGCCAAGTTTTACTTCTACTACTCGACGATGAACGCGGGGAAATCGACGACTCTGCT
>CALDJX010000297.1 GCA_937899075.1 uncultured Planctomyces sp.
ATTTCGTCGGACGCAGAGCGTCCCAAAAAGTTTGTTCCCACGCAGAGCGTAGGAATAAGATTGTTCATTTCGCTTTCCAGACAGCCGTGATGGCCGCGGCTTGTTCCCTCGTTCGACTTCTGCGGCACCGTTGCGCGCATACCGCAACATCATCGGGAGAATGAAGCATGTCCATTCGATTCGACAAACTGACGGTCAAAGCTCAGGAAGCCGTTCAACGGGCTCAGCAACTGGCCGAAGATCGCAGCCATCAACAACTGCTGGCCGTGCATCTGCTGCGAGCTTTGCTTGACGAGCAGCAGGGAGTCGTACGGCCTCTGTTTCAGAAGATCGGAGCCAGCCCGGATCAGTTCGCTCAGGCAACCGACGTTGAACTCAATCGTCTGCCGAAAGTTTCCGGAGCCGGAATCCAGGTCGGACTGGGCGCCGAACTGTCGAAAGTTTTCGACGCCGCGCAGAAGCAGGCTGACCTGATGAAGGATCAGTTTTTGTCGACCGAGCACCTGCTGATCGGGCTGATCAAAGTCGACACGGAAGCAAAGAAGCTGCTCAACCTGCACGGCGTCGGCGAGCACGACATTCTGGAAGCCCTGAAGACAATCCGCGGCGGGCAGACGATCAACGATCAATCGCCCGAAGAAAAGTACCAGGCTCTCGAAAAGTACGGCATCGATCTGGTCGAGCAGGCTCGGCAGGGAAAGATCGACCCGGTCATCGGTCGCGACACTGAAATCCGCCGAGTCATCCAGGTCCTGTCCCGCCGCCGCAAAAACAATCCCGTGCTGATCGGCGAGCCGGGTGTTGGTAAGACGGCGATCGTGGAAGGGCTCGCTCACCGCATCATTACGGGCGACGTGCCGCAGAATCTGAAAGACAAGACTGTCGTCGCACTCGACATGGGAGCGTTGATCGCCGGCGCTAAATACCGCGGCGAGTTTGAAGACCGACTGAAAGCCGTACTGAAAGAAGTCACCGACTCCAACGGCCAGATCATTCTGTTTATCGACGAGCTGCACACCGTCGTCGGTGCTGGAGCGAGCGAAGGATCGATGGACGCTTCGAATCTGCTGAAGCCGGCACTGGCTCGCGGCGAACTGCACTGCGTCGGCGCGACGACGCTCGACGAGTACCGCAAGTACATCGAAAAAGATCCGGCACTCGAACGCCGATTCCAGCCGGTGCTCGTTCAGGAACCGAACGTCGAAGACACGATCTCAATCCTGCGAGGCCTGAAAGAACGTTACGAATCTCACCATGGAGTTCGCATTACGGACGACGCTGTAATTTCGGCGGCGACTTTGTCGGACCGGTACATCTCGGATCGTTTTCTGCCAGACAAAGCGATCGACCTGGTCGACGAAGCGGCCAGTCGACTGCGGATGGAAATTGACTCGATGCCGGCCGAAGTCGACGAGGCAACTCGCGAGCTGACCAGAATGCAGATTGAAGCGGCGGCCCTCGCCACGGAGAAAAGTGCAGACAGCCAGCAGCGGCTCGAAGATCTGCAGCGTCGTATCGCCGACCGCGAAGAAGGCGTGAACCAGTTGAAGGCTCAATGGGAATCAGAGAAGCAGGCGCTTTCCGGGGTACAACCCTTGAAGGAAAAAATCGACGGGCTCCGCACTGAGTACGAGCAGGTATTTAACCGTGCCCGGCAGACAAACTCGAATGAAGACTTCATGCGGGCTTACGAGGTCGAGCAGGAGATCAAGGAAGCTAAGAAGCAACTCGAAGCGGTCGAGCTGAACCTTACCGAAACTCGCGCTGGCGACGGCGAACGCCTGCTTAAAGAAGAGGTGACTCCGGAAGACATCGCCCGCGTGGTCAGTACCTGGACCGGCGTGCCCGTTTCGAAAATGCTCGAAGGCGAGAAAGAGAAACTTCTCTCGATGGAAGACCGCATCCACGAGCGGATGATCAATCAGCACGAAGCGGTCGTTGCCGTCTCAGACGCCGTGCGTCGTTCGCGCTCCGGTCTGCAGGATCGCAACCGGCCGATTGGATCGTTCATTTTCCTGGGGCCGACCGGCGTCGGGAAGACCGAACTCTGTAAGGCTCTGGCAGGATTTCTGTTCGACGACGAACGAAACATGGTTCGCATCGACATGAGCGAGTTCATGGAAAAGCACGCTGTGTCGCGACTGATCGGTGCCCCTCCGGGATATGTCGGTTACGAAGAAGGCGGCAAGCTGACCGAAGCCGTGCGCCGGCAGCCGTACTCGGTCATTCTGTTTGACGAAATCGAGAAGGCTCATCGAGACGTCTTTAACGTGCTGCTTCAACTTCTCGACGACGGACGACTGACGGACAGCCACGGGCGGACGGTCGACTTCTCGAACACGATCGTTGTCATGACGTCGAACATCGGCAGCCACCAGATCATGGAGATGGCCGGCTCGTCCAGCGACGATGAAATCCGCGACGCGGCGATGGAAGCTTTACGTCGAGAATTTCTGCCGGAGTTCCTGAACCGTGTCGACGAAACCGTCGTGTTTCACCCGCTTGGGCTGGCAGAAATCCGGCAGATTGTCGACCTGCAGCTTCGAGGTCTCCAGAAACTGGTCGAAGAGAACAATCTGCAACTGGTCGTCACGGACGACGCTCGCGATCTGCTGGCCGAAGAAGGCTATGACCCGGCCTACGGAGCCCGGCCTCTGAAACGAGCGATTCAGCAACGAATCCAGAATGCTCTGGCGAAAGAGCTTCTGGCTGGCCGATTTGAGGACGGAGCGGTCATCACGGTCGATGCCGAGTCCGGAGAGTTTACGTTCTCCGCGACTGAAGCTTCTGCAGCGTAACGATTTAAGTTCGTAGGTCAGGCTGTGCCTGACGAAGTCAATTTTGGTCAAACACTCTTTTACGAGGGCCAAAGCGGATCGAAACTTCGTCAGGCCGAGCCTGACCTACGGGTGCGTTGATATTGGCTTAGTCTGTCCGTAGACTGCCCCGCTTCCCGCCGCGTTTTTACGCCAAGCGGTCACTACAGAATAGATCACGTCGAGACTTAAGCTGCGTTGTCGCAGGAGTTTACGACCTCTGACGACAAATCGGCTCCGGAATGTTTGAAGGCATTACCGACAACTTAAAAAGCGCGCTGTCGTTCATGAATCGCGGTCGTCTCACTGAGGCCAGCATTCGTGAAGGCATGCAGACAGTGCGGCAAGCGCTGCTGGAAGCTGACGTCAATTATGATGTCGCCCAGAACTTCGTCGAGCGCGTTACCGAGCGAGCTATCGGTGACGATGTTCTGAAGTCGCTCAGCCCGACCGAACAGATTGTCGGGATCGTCAACCAGGAACTCATCGATCTGATGGGCCCGGTTGACCACTCGCTCCACTTCGTCAAAGGCACCACCACCATCCTGATGATGTGTGGTCTGCAGGGAGCTGGTAAAACCACAACGTGCGGAAAGCTGGCCAAGCTTCTGCAGGCCGAAGGCCGCAAACCGTTCCTCGTCGCGGCCGACCTTCAGCGTCCGGCCGCTATCGAGCAGTTGCGAGTCGTCGGTGAGCAGGTCGGCGTTCCGGTTCACACGGAAGACCCGGCGACAAGCACTCCGCTGAAAGTTTGCCAGAACGGTGTTGCCGCGGCGAAGAAAGCCGGAGCGGACGTCGTCATCCTCGACACCGCCGGCCGACTCCATGTCGACGACGAACTGATGAACGAGCTGGAGCAGATTGATCGGCGAGTACAGCCGCATCAGATTCTGCTCGTTTGCGATGCGATGACCGGGCAGGACGCGGTCAACAGCGCCAAAGTCTTCAACGATGCCCTTGAGCTGGACGGTGTGATTCTCACCAAGCTCGACGGAGACACTCGAGGCGGTGCGGCACTCTCCGTCAAAGAAGTGACCGGCGTCCCGATCAAATTCATCGGCGTCGGCGAGCAACTCGACAAGCTCGAACTCTTCCATCCGGACCGGATGGCGAGCCGAATTCTGGGCATGGGTGACGTCGTCACTCTGTTCGAGAAGGCTCAGGCGGAAATCTCTGAAGAGGAGATGGAAGACGCTCAGCAGAAGATGAGCGAGGGCAAGTTCACGCTTGTCGATTTCCAGAAACAGATGCGCATGGTCAAACGCATGGGCTCGGTCAAGGACATCATGAAGATGATCCCAGGGCTCGGCGGCATGGCCGATAAGCTTGGTGCAGCCGGCGAAGATCCCGAAAAAGAGCTGAAGCGGGTTGACGGCATCATCAACTCGATGACGGAGTACGAACGCGAACACCCAACGAAGATCGATCGCAGTCGTCGTAACCGAATCGCGACTGGTTGCGGCGTCGAGCCATCGGAAGTCAACGCTCTGCTGAAGCAGTTCGGCGAGATGGCGACGATGATGAAGCGGATGTCCGGCATGGGAGCCATGGACCGCATGAAAGCGGTTCAGGATATCGCGAAAAACAGCGACCCCAGCGGCAACTTCAAAGTACAGAAGCAGCGAAGTAAACGAGGCCCTCAAAGCAGCGACAAGCTGAAGGACCTCAAGAAGAAGAAACGTCAAGACAAGAAGAAAGCGCGGAAGCGCAGCAAGTAGCTCGCCCTTTGGCGATGCTCGTTCACAAGGAGTAACTGGCAAGTGGTTCGAATTCGACTGAAACGTATGGGACGGACACACCGACCGTTCTACCGGATCTCGGTGATGGACGCGCAGATGAAGCGCGACGGCAAAACGATCGAGGACATTGGGCACTACGACCCGATGGTTCCCGACAAGTCACAGCGAGTGACGCTCAACCTTGAGCGGCTCGACTACTGGATCGGCGTCGGTGCTCAGCCGACCGAAAAGGTCGCCGTGCTGATCAAGAAACTCAGGAAAAACGACTGGGGTGCAACCAACGCTCCACCGGCACCTCAGGCTCCCAAGCAGCCTGATCCGCCAGCACCAGTGGAAGCTCCAGCAGAAGAAGCGGCTGAAGCCTCGGCAGAAACAACTGAAGAAGCGGCCGCAGCAGAGTGATTGATTGCTGCTGTTGCTGAGCGGGCGGCGGAACGAGGAAGAGAAAAGGTGATGGTTCACTTCCTCAAACGTTCGCCGATTCGTTGTCGACAATCCCCGTCACCTTGTCACGCTCATGCGTTTTGACGTTCTGACACTCTTCCCTGAAATGTTCTCCGGATACGTCGGGCAGAGTCTGCTGAAACTGGCCATTCAAAACGGCTTAGTAGACGTCAGAACCTGGAACTATCGTGACTGGGCGAAGGGAAAACGAAAGTCGGTCGACGACAAACCGTTCGGTGGCGGGCCCGGAATGCTGCTTGCGTGCGAACCGGTTTACGACTGTGTCGAAGCCGTTCAAGCGGATGCGGAAGACCCCGGCCAACTGATAATGATGACTCCGCAGGGACGAAAACTGGATCACGAGCTAGTGACGGAACTGGCGAGTGATCACAAACGACTGATTCTTCTCTGCGGAAGATACGAAGGCTTCGACGAGCGGATTCGTCAGGGTCTGAAGCCGATGGAGATTTCCGTTGGCGACTTCATCTGCAACGGCGGCGAGGTGCCGGCGATGCTGATTATCGACACGGTCATTCGGATGATTCCGGGAGTCCTTGGAGACGAAACAAGCAGTCGATACGACTCATTCGCTGAAAAAGGATTACTGGAACACCCACAGTACACGCGGCCTCGCGAGTTTCGCGGGATGAGTGTTCCAGACGTTCTGCTCAGCGGAAACCATAAAGAGATCGCTCAGTGGGAAGAGGAACAGTCCCTTAAGGCGACTCAAGAGCGACGAAAAGACATCTTCGATTCCCATCGGGAGAAGTTTCCCGAAGAGGATCGATCAAAGAAAAAGAGAAAGCGTTAGCTACTTCCGGTAAATCTGCCAGGGCAGCCAGCGCGAACTCAAACTCACTACGTCATTCAAATTCTGCTGCAACCACCTGGGTGCAGCATCCCGGCTCAGTCGGCAACCACCGACAGAAACATCTCAGATCGAGAGGGCAAGTGCTTTTCGGAAAACGAACCGCACCTCTGCCGCCAGATAAAGGGTTGGAATCATGCGAAACGAAGCTTTTGATCTTGTCGAACAGGGTAGTCTTCGAGAAGACGCACTGGCGTTCGAAATCGGCGACACTGTCGACGTTCACTGCCGAATCCAGGAAGGCACCAAGGAGCGAATCCAGGTGTTCTCCGGAATTGTGATCGCACATCGCCGAGGCACCGGCATTAACGCCACGTTCACCGTTCGACGTCTCGTCGCTGGTGAAGGTGTTGAGCGAATCTTCCCGGTTCACTCCCCAAAGATTGCCGAACTCGTTGTTAAACGACACGGTGTCGTTCGTCGAGCCAAGCTGTTCTACCTGCGTGACCGAGTTGGTAAAGCCACACGTCTGGCAGAACGCCGCGAAAAGAAGGCCGACGAGTAAGCCACATTCGGCTCTACATTGCTCACTTTATTGAGTTGAGCATGTGCAGTTCGTGGCCGAACCTGGCATACTGACATCGTCGTCAGTGTCCGGGACGGCTGAGCGGCAAACTGCGATGTCCGGACAGAAATGCTCGTTACCGAGCCGTTTCTTTTCGGAGCGGAGTTGATGTCGATATCAGAACGCCGATTAATAGAAGCCTCGACCGGCATGTCCCGTCGAGGCTTCTTTGCGTACCAGCCAGACGCTCATACGCTGATCTGGAAAGTTTGCTCAGTTGTTCTGACTGCGGCGCTGATTACAGGCTGCGGGGGAAGCACTCCTCAACCTGCATCCCCGACCGCCGAGGCGGACCGTCCGCCAATCAACTCGGGGCCTGTCGGTTTTGCCAGGCGAGTCGAAGAAGAAGTCGACGACAGCATCGACCTTTCGGGCGTTGATCCAAACGACATTTTTGATTTGGCAACGGCGCCGCCGCCCAACTTTCGGACTGCGGGAAAAGCACAGGCCTCACGACCAGCAGATCGATTCGTCGCGACGATCGATCCCGCGGCAGGCTCGACGAGCTTTGAAATCTCCGAGTCTCCAACTCAAAACACGAATGCGGAATCCGGCGCGAGCGTCAATTCCTTGCCGGCGGGTTTCACCGCAATCGCCGACACGCCGATTATCGACGGCTGGCCGTCACGAATCGTGTGCGCGGCAGACCAGTCCGAGATGGTGCTGATCCCGGCTGGCGATTCGATAATCGGAACGGGTGACGGTCCGGGGGATTGTGTTCCGAAAGTTCTCGTTCCACTTAGCGCGTTTTACATTTCGAAACTCGAAGTCAACGTCGCTCAGTACGCCGAGTTTCGAAGCAAGTCGATCAAGATCGGCAAAGTCGTCGAGAAGTCGCTCAACGTTGAAGCTCCGGGAGACTTTCCGGCTGTTGGGGTCGCCTGGGTCGAAGCTCGCGCCTATGCACAGGCATCTCGACGAGAGTTGCCGACCGAGTGCCAATGGGAAAAGGCAGCGCGAGGCAGTCAGGGGCTGGCGGCTCCGTGGGGCAACGGCCGACCGCTGTGGAGTGAGCCTCGAGAACTCGGACAGCTCGACCCTTGCGGAATATTTCCCGACGACAAAAGCGTTTTTGGGGTGCTGGATCTGGCCGGCAATGCCCAGGAGTGGTTGCTCGACTTCTACAGCGAATCCAATCACGAAGAGCTTGCCGTCATGGACGCCTCCCGCCGAAGAGACTGGGCCGGCCCTCGCCGAGCATCTCAATCCGGAGAACGAGTTGTCAAAGGCGACGGTCCCGATTGGGCAGTTTGGTTTCGCCGCGGAGTTCGTATGACAGAACGAAGTCCCCATATTGGTTTTCGTTGCGTCTTGAACCTGCCAACGTCGGAATAGTCGCTCTTCCTCACTCAGGAACAAGTTCGACTTCTAAATACGAAGCTGGATAATAACGTAGCAGTTGTCCTTCCCGCGAAGGCGGGAACCCAGTTTACTGAGAGGTCTGGATTCCCGCCTCCGCGGGAAGGACACCATTGGATCTGGAAATTATCCCTGATAAGCGACGGGATCGTCGATTCCGTTCGCTCCAAAACCTTCCAGACGAAGCGAGCAGGCATCGCACGTTCCACAGGCCTGCCCCGTTTCATCGGGGTCGTAACAACTGCTGGTCAGTCCGTAATCGACGTCCAATTCAAGACCGCGTTTGATGATCTGCGACTTGGTCATTTCGATCAGCGGTGTGTGCAGCGTGAGTGGCTCTTTGCCTTCGACTCCCGTTTTAGTCGCCAGACGAGCCATCGTTTCGAACGCTCGGATGTACTCCGGTCGGCAGTCGGGATATCCGCTGTAATCGAGAGCGTTCACTCCGACGAAAATGTGGTTCGCCTGCAGACTTTCGGCGTACCCAAGGGCAAACGACAGGAATATCGTGTTCCGAGCCGGCACGTACGTCACGGGAATCCCTTCCTGCATCTGCGCGGCCGATCGCCCTTTCGGGACAGCAATACTTGAGGTCAACGCGGAACCGCCCATCGATCGCAGGTCGAACTCAACTTCCAGGTGCTCAGCAATGTTCATCGACTTGACGAGCCGCCGGGCCGATTCGATCTCCACCGCATGCCGCTGTCCATAGCGAAAAGTGATCGCGCACGGCTCGAACCCTTCGTGACGAGCGATCGCCAGCATGGTTGCGGAATCGAGACCTCCACTAAGAAGCACAACAGCTTTCGACACGGTTTTTCTTTTCGCCTGAAAAGCTTTCCCGGCACAAACTGCCACGAGATCGCTGAGACGCCTTGCAGATTTAGAATTCGACCAGGCAGACAGCGAGTATCCCATATCGATACTCACAACCTTCCACTCGTTAGAGCAGAATTGTTGTTGCCCCGCCGTCCGCCTTCAACTGCTGCTGCGAAGTCCGCGATCGTCGAGCCTGCACGGCGTTTGGCAGCCCTCACCACGAGCAGGCATCGGCCTGACAATTCTCTACCTCAACTTGGAGCGATCGTCGTTCTCGTTGCCGGACTACCCGCGTTAATCGTTCTCGCGGATAGATTTTTCACGTTCCGACTTGTCGCTCTTCGACTTGTCGCGGTCCAGCTTGTCGCCCAGTTTCTTTGCTTTCAGGGCTTCGCTATACGCTTTCAGCTTCGCCCGAGCAGCGTCTTTCTGACTGGCTTCACGACGCTCTTCGTCGGGAAGAGTTTCGAAACTCGTTTGAGCCGGCGCGGAGTCTGTTCCAAATGGAAACGTCAGAATGGTCGGCGCTGCAGCTTTGACGAAACCAGAATCTTCGATCGACTTCATGCGAAGATTCCAGCGATGCAGCATGCCGAATCGATCGCTGCGCGAACCGCGGATGACCAGTTGCCAGACGCCTTTCGCACTCTTTCCATTGAACACGCTGAGACCAGGTTCTCGCTTGAGCAGCCCTTCCGGTAGAAATGAATCCTTGAAAGGAGCCTGACCTTTCGTGATAGGAATGCGGGCCTGATCGTCGAACACGGTCTGATCGAAATGATTTCCTCCTCCGCCGATTTCCGAGAACAGTTCGATTCTTGTTCCGTCAGGGCCGGTCAGGTAGCCATCGAGAAAGGCGACGTGCGAATGCGTGATGGAAAGCTGAACGTCGACATCCCGAATTCGGAAATCGTCTTCGATCTCGATTTCCGAAACGATCGTGCGGTAGGGTGGCAGCACCTGAGCCGTCTCGTTCTGGTATCCGCCGGTCGAAGTGGCACGCAGCACTTCTGAGGACGTCAACAACCCATCCTTGTTGGTGTCCAGTGAGGCGAACTCCTGTCGTTTGTCCGTCGTCCAGGTCGTCGTGAATTCGTGCATCGCGACCTGGCCATCACGATCGGCATCGAGTTCATAAAACCAGCCTGGCAAACCTTCCGTCAGGTCGCCGGCCTCGTTCTGCATCTGGCTGACGAGAGCGAACAACTCGTCGCGTGTGAGTTCTCCGTCTCGATCGACATCGACTTGCCCGATAGGAATCCCCAGGTTGTGAACTTCGCTGGATTCAAGTCGCCCGTTCTTGTTCACGTCAAAGCGGCTCATCAGGCCGGCAGTCAGCCAGTACTTGTTGCCGCCCTGACGCCACCACTCATTGCTGTCTTCACCTTTTCCGTTGTCGGTCGACTTGCGAATCTCGCCCCCGGTTCGGCGAGCCTTCTGCACAAGCTCGCCAGCATCGTCTTTCAACAGTCGACGGCGAGCGTACCGTTGACCGAGTTCCAGACGACTCAGTCGTCCGTCTTTGTCGAGGTCATCTGCGAACGGGTTTCGATGCGTCCATCTCACTTCGTCGACCTCGTCTCCGTTGATGTATCCGTCACGGTTTTCGTCGTACCGTCGCAACGTCGCGTCAGCTTCTTCGAGATCATCCTGAGTGTACGGGTAGCGGACTTTTGACAGGCCAAATTCGGGAACCAGCGGCTCGTCAGGCTTCGGCCCGAACGGGGTGATCGTCGCTCCGCCTTTCGGACGCACACGTTCGCCCGCCACGCCGTTTGACAGCGCGTAATAGATTCGGGCGGCTTCCTGAAGCTTGTGAATTTCGACGGGACGACCGAGGTCGATGCGGCGTTCTTTGGTAATTCGTTCAAGGTACGGTCGAGCCAATGTTGTGATTTCGCCGGGATCGATCATCCCGTTCTGGTTTCGATCGAGCCGCTCCAGTGATTCCCGCAGTCCCGCCTGAGCGTGAACCGGCCGAGGACTCAGCGCAGCACCGAGCAGCATGATTGCACACGGTAGCAACGAGATTCGTACAAGGAATTCGGTTTTCATTGATCGACTCCTGCCTTCACGGATCAAGCGGTGCGCCATCAACGCTGCTTTGGTGTGGGTTGCTTGATTCCGGTGCCTGTCCGAATGCCGCCGGAGAAAATTTCCTGCAGCGATTCGATTGCGACTGATTCCGGAACTTTGACAAGACGCACAGACTGTTGACTTCGCGAGTCGATCACCTTTGCCAGTTGCTCGACCTCGCGGAACAAGTGATCGGGAGCGGTCACGATCAACGAGTTGCTTGGCTCGTGGACGGCGATCGTCATTTTAGGCTCGAGCGTCTTCGCCGGCTGAGCGACCAGTTCTTTCTTCGAAGTCGACTTCTTGTCGTTGTCCTGCTTTTCAGGTTGCGGTGCCGGCCGTTGTCCGGGTGGCGTGCCACCGGGCTGACCTTTCCCGACTCCTGGAGCACTGCCGGACACTCGTCCTTCGTAAGCGCTGCGGATCACGTCCGCGACTTCGCTGGCTCGTGAGTAAACCAGCTCGATGACGTGCGACGTCCCATAAGTTTCGATCGACGTGATGCTGTTGTCTTTGTCGATGATTTTGAGATAGCTCTCGACCTGCTCGACATCACTGGCCGTGCCCTGCACGATCAACCGGTTCAGCCGCGAATCGGCCACCACCGTGATCGAACCGGCAATCATCGTTGTCGTGCCTTCGCGGGACGAGACCAGGCTGCCGAGCAGCGAGTTTGATGAGCTGCCGACAAAGCCATTCACCAGCGAATTCGAGTCGCCCAGCGACGAGGCTTCGCCACCGTCCAGCAATTCGGCCAGCATCCAGATCGCGTCGTCGGGCCGAGTATATTTGAGATAAAACACGACCGGCGGAGACGGCGTCGAGTCAACCGGGCCAGCGATCGTCACCAGGTGATCTTCAAACTGGTCGAGGGCTTTCGTGTCTTCTGACTGAAGAATCAATCCGCGAGGTGTGAACTGGCACCGAATCGCGGCTTCCTGACTTCGCAGATTTCCCGTCAGCAGCTGAGCGTTATCCGCCACCGGGCTGGACTGTGGAACGTCTTCAGAAGAAAACGGATTTGACTTCACCGAGTCCTCAGCGGCAACGCGTTCGCTGATCTCAGTTCGCCCGTCGTCAAGTGACGGATAAAGAAAGACCGGATTGCTTCGCCAGAATTTGACAGCGGTTCTAAGCAACCGTTCGCCCTCGCGCCCTCGCAACGGGAGAATTCGAATCTGATCGTTGCTGCCGAGCGTTCTCGACGTGCCGGTGTCGAGTTCCGCGACGATCTTTTTGATCTGGTCAACCTGGTGCTTCGTCCCACGGACAAACAATCGTCGATTGACCGGGTCGGCATCGATTCTGGGGGCGTCGCTGTTTTCGACGCCTTTCATCAGATCGAAACCCCGCGAGTTTCCGTGCCGAGTCAACGCTTCGATTCCGGCCGACTCACGGCGTTTGCTTTCAGTCAGGTCGAACATTTCTTCCAGCAGACTGACGACCACGTAAGGATCGACAGACTTCAGCGGAATGACGGCGAACTCGGCATCAGACGCCTGCAACTGTTGAACGGTCTGTTCAATTTCCTTCTGAATTTCCGGCGTGGCCAGAGCGACGATCGTGCCCGCTGTTTCGTCCTTCGAAAGCCGAACGGTTTCACCGGCCAGCAACGTCACCAGAACGTTGTACACAGTTTCAACATTCCCGTTCTTCACGACGTGCGACCTCAGTTCGGCATCGCCGCCCGCTGTCGACAAACCTTTTTCCGGTTTATCAATCGCCGTGATCAGACCTTCGACGAGCTTAACTTTGTCCTCGATTCCCGTGACAAAAATGTTCTTACCCTGCAGATCGGCTGAAAGGCTGACGTCGATGCCAATCATCTCGCCCGTGGCCAGTCCCAGATGCGGTCTGGCAACGACCAGGATGTCTTCCGCGTCGACGTGTTCCAGTGTGAAGTTTTTGACGATCGTCCCGTTGTCGAGTCCGTGCGGCTGAAAGGCGTCGAGAACCGTCTTGACGTTCTTCAGCTTGCGAGCCGTGTCGGTAATCATCAGCTGATTTGTCTTGCTGAAAACCGCCGGAGCCAGCATCAGCTTCAGAGCGGCCAGTTCGTCAACCGCGTCTTCCGCGTCCAGCTCGCCAAGAGCGAAAATGCACTTCACGACGTCGTTGTCGCTGGCCTGCTGAAGCTGCTCGATCGTGACGAACTTCGCCAGCGAATCCAGTTGCTGAAGGCTGCGCGGGTCGGACAGATTGATCACCGAAAGCAGCTTGCCACTTCGAACCAGCGTGAAGCCCTGCGGCAACAGAAACAGGTTCAACCGATCAAGAGCTTCGTCCGGCGTGAACGAATCCGGATCCGAGTAAGTGAAGCTTCCCGTCGGAACATCCCCAACGTGCAGAGCCAGATCGGCGGTATCTGCAAACCACTTGATGACGTCCCGCCAGGGCATTCCTTCGAACGCAAACTGCAATGACACCACGCCATCATCGATCGCTTCCGGGCTGACGACGTCTTTAACGGCAGCTGGCGATGCTGCATCCTGAGCGGCCACCGGCACGACTGCGAATGCGACGGAAAAAAGTCCGACGGCAAGCCATGCGAAACGGCCATGCTTTATCAAATGGTTCGACATGCGGATCTGATTTGTAAATCGTGAGGAAGGAACGAACGCCGCCGAAATACGAACGGCCGACGCTGCAAACGTTGGAGGGGAGTCGTCGAGGGAAGTCAGGAGGGAGTTCTCGTCGCACGCGTCAGAAAGCTGCGAGACAGTTTCTGGCATCGCACAAAACGAGGGCAGCAGCGTACTTGAACGGCCGAACAAATCACAACGCTCTTATGTAACATTGTGTACGACGCAGCCGGAAGAATTGGGTGCCGACTCAGAAGCGGCCTGGTGTGGCAATTCCGCCCGAACATTCAAACCAGAACGATCAATGCAAGCCGCAGAGGCCCTGTCGCGAGGCAGTGGCTCTTTCGCGAAGCAGTGGCCCATTCGTTAAATCTGCCGAATCAATTCGGGCTGCAATCAGCAGAACCAGCCACTCGTTTGCAAGTCGCTCGTCATCCGCGAGACTATTTGGCCCGCCCAGGGCACTCTCGATTAATAACTCAGCAAACACGCCTTTACGCACGGATCAACAGAATGCTTCTACTGACGTCTCGATTGAAATCAATTTTCGTGGTGACGCTTGTCGCCGCCGTTTTCGTCCCCGCAGCATCTGCACAGACTGCGAAAGCCAAAAAGCCAAAGCCACGACGTGCAGCCACCGTCGGGCCCGCCATCGGTGGGAACACGGCCACGCCGGTTAACCGCATCACCGCGGCGAAAGGCTTCAAGGTCGAACTGCTCTACTCAGTGCCTGGTCAGGATCAGGGCTCGTGGGTCAACCTTTGCACGGATGACAAAGGGCGGCTGCTTGTCAGTGACCAGTTCGGCGGTCTGTATCGAATCACTCCGCCGGCCCCGGGCAAGGCGGTTAAAGCGGCCCATGTCGAAAAAGTGCCGGCCAACATTCGCGGCGTGAACGGAATGGTCTGGGCCTTCGGTGCCCTTTATGTCGGCGTCAACGACTACGAACAGAAGATGCAGTCGGGTGTGTACCGCATTTCAGACAGCGACGGTGACGATCAGCTCGACAAGGTCGAGACGATTCGCGAGATCGATTCGAAAAGCGACCACGGAGTCCACGCTTTGATCCCGACTCCGGACGGCAAGTCCCTTTTCCTGATCACAGGCAACAACACAATCCCGCCGGAAATCGCGGACAGCTCGCCAGTCCGTCAGGTCTGGGGCGAAGATCATCTGCTGCCAAGTTTCCCCGATGGACGAGGACACAACCGCGGCGTGCTGGCTCCAGGCGGAATCGTTTATCGCCTCACGCCAGATGGAAAAACGTTCGAAGCGTACGCTTCGGGTTTTCGCAACATTTTCGACGGAGCGGTGAACCGCGACGGAGAACTCTTCACCTACGACGCCGACATGGAATACGACTTTAACACTCCGTGGTACCGACCGACTCGAATCTGCCACGTCGTCAGTGGAGCCGAGTTCGGCTGGCGAAACGGCGCCGGCAAACGACCAACTTTCTACGCCGACAACATGCCGCCTGTTCTGGACATTGGCCCGGGCTCGCCGACCGGTATGACCTTTGGATACGGAGCGAAGTTTCCCGCGAAGTATCAGAACGCTCTGTACTCACTCGACTGGAGCTGGGGGAAACTTTACGCGGTACACCTGAAGAAAAGTGGTTCGACTTACACCGCGACGAAGGAAGAATTCGTCACCGGAGCACCTCTGCCCATCACCGATGCCATCATCCATCCTCAGGACGGAGCGATGTACTTCACGATCGGCGGACGCCGCGTGCAGTCGGGGCTTTACCGAGTGACCTATGTCGGCGACGAATCGACTGATCTCGTTTGGCCCACACCTTCGATCAGCGTTGATCGACACATGCGACATACGCTGGAAGCGTTTCATGGCAAGCAGGATCCGACAGCGATTGGCGTCGCCTGGCCTTTCCTTTCTCACGAGGATCGCTTCATTCGTTTCGCAGCTCGGACGGCCGTCGAACATCAGCCGACAGAGACGTGGGCCGACAAAGCACTCACCGAATCAGACCCAGCCATTCAGGTCGAAGCTTTGCTGGCACTGGCTCGTGTCGCCGGCGTTTGCCCGCAGCACCGAACCGATCAGACTCCCGCCGTCGACACCGCCATGCGGGACAAACTGCTGACGGCCCTGGCCTCCATCGATGCCGCAAAACTCTCGCACGACCAGCAACTGACTCTGGTCCGTACGATTCAAATCGCGCTGAACCGATTTGGCTGGCCGAACGACCAGGTCGTCGGGCAGCTCACGGCCAGTCTTGATCCGCTGTTTCCAGCAAAGACTGCCGAGCTGAACTGGTTGCTGAGCGAAACGCTGGCCTTTCTACAGGCACCGAACACGGCTGAAAAAACGATGGGATTGATCGCGGCCGCGCCGGCTCAGGAAGAGCAGATGCAGTACGCACGTTCGATCCGCCTGCTCAAAGCCGGCTGGACTCCCGAACTGCGAACGGCCTACTTCGAATGGTTCCTCAAAGCGGCGAACTATCGCGGCGGTGCGAGCTTCGACAAGTTCATCGAGTTCATCCGCGACGACGCCGTCGCATCGTTGAGCGACTCGGAAAAGGAATCAATGAAGGATCTCCTGGCGAAGAAGGCTGAGCGTAAATCAGCACTCGAAAACCTGGGCGAAGTTTTCAAAGGTCGCGAGTCAACAAAGTGGACGCTGGAAGAACTCTCAGCCGCCGCTCGAACCGGCTTGAAGAAGCGAAACTTCGCGAACGGCCGGAAGATGTTCGCCGCAGCAGGTTGTTACGCCTGTCACCGATTCGACAATCAGGGCGGCATGACTGGCCCGGACCTTACTTCGGCAGGCCGCCGTTATTCATCTCACGACTTGCTTGACCAGGTCATCAACCCCAGCAAAGTGATCAACGAGCAGTTTTCGGCGATCACCGTTGTGACGGATGCCGGCCTTGTTCACTCAGGAGTCGTGGTGAACCTGAGCGGCGACTCGATGACGCTGAACACGGACCTGACCGATCCGAACAAGCGAGTCAACATCGACCGAAAAACCATCGACAGTTTGATCGTGTCGAAGACGTCGCCCATGCCAACCAGCCTGTTCGACCGAATGACCAAAGACGAAATTCTGGATCTGATCGCTTATCTCATCAGCGGCGGAGATCAGAAGCACGACTTCTTCGCGAAGTAGTCTGGCTTTTGACACCGGTCGAAAGTTCTCTGGGCAGTATCAACGGGAACGCCAGCCTGTTGATACTGTCCGATTTGATAATTCGGAAACGGGAAGCGATGAGTCGTATTTCCTTAACGATTTGCTTCCTTGCAGTGACCGTAGCCGTCTTCTGTCACCATGCTTCGGTCGTGACAGGTGCCGAGCCAGCAAATGGCGAATCCGTCGGTGAGTTTATCGACCGGCATTGCGTTGCGTGTCATTCTGGCAACGCGTCCGAAGGAAGTCTCGACTTCGAATTGCTGACGTCGAATCTGGATGTCCGACCAATCCGGTCCCACTGGATTCATATTCATGATCGGGTCAGAGACCTTGAAATGCCGCCGGCGCCGAACGATCTCGCGACTGCGGATCGAGCGAGATTCCTGCGGCAACTTTCTCGCAAGCTTCACGAAGCCGACATCGCCGAAGTCGGAAAGGAAGGCCGCGGCCCCATCCGGCGTCTGAATCGCGACGAGTATCAGCAGAACCTGCGCGAAGTGTTAAAACTACCAACGCTCGACATTCGCGACATGCTGCCGGAAGACCGGGAGAGTCACCATTTCAATAAGACAACCGAGACGCTCGACATTTCTAGAGTTCAACTCGTCGCGTACCTGAATGCCGCCGAAGCCGCTCTGCATCGCGCGATGGCCACCGGAGTTCAACCGCCTGTCAAAACCAAATACCGCATCGTTGGAGCAAAGCTGTTCCCATCGAAGTCGACGTTCGGTAATCGACAGGCGATGTTCTTTGCAAAGGACTCGAAAGGGATCGACAACAAACAGCTCGACGAAGCACCGGATGATCCCGATGTCGAAATGGCTCTGTTTCGTTCCGCACACTGGCCGTATTACGGATACCCTCAAGGCTTCGTTGCTCGGCTGCCGGGCGAGTATCGAATTCGATTCTCCGCCCGCGCCGTGTTGCAGTTGCCAGGCTTTGAACTGAAACCTGCGACGCAGCCAGTGCCGATGACTTTCCGAGCTCGCAAGCCGTCAGGTCCGGATGTTTCAGGAGACGTGCGAGCGACCGGCGGACTGCTCGACATTCAGCCCGAACAGACAACGTACGAAATAACGATCCGCCTGCTCGAACGCGAAACCTTCGAATACAGCCTGCTTGGCCTGCCGGTGCCTCTGGCCAGAAACGTCAACAACGGACCACCGACTTACCGTTACCCGCCGTTTCCCAAAGGCGGCCAACCCGGCGTCGCTTTTCAATGGCTGGAGAGCGAAGGACCGCTTTCATCAGCCACCTGGCCACCACCGTCGCACCGAGTGCTGTTTGACGAGCTACTGATCCGCGTTTCATCAGACCTCGACGGTTTACCCGTGGATGTAGTCTCTGAGGATTCTCACGACGACGCTCGACGCCTGATTCGACGGTTCATCGACATGGCTGCGCGGCAACCGGTCCCTGACGAAGCCGTTCAGAAATACGAACAGTTGATTCTGTCGCGTCTGGCTGATGACGATTCTTTCGCGGCGGCCATGCTGGCGGGGTACAAAGCTTTCCTCTGCTCTGGGCACATGATCTACGTTCAGGAACCGAAGCAGGCGGACGACCACTTTGCGATCGCCTCGCGACTTTCGCACCTCCTGACGAACAGCCGACCGGACGCACCGTTGATGATCCGTGCAAAGCAGCAACAACTTCGTAGTGCCAAAACGCTCCAGGCTGAGACGGATCGATTGATCGATGGAGACGGCTTCGATCGATTCGTCACTCACTTCACGGATTACTGGCTGGACCTACGTAAGATTCATCGCGACGAGCCAGACATCCGTCGCTTCCCCGAATACCGATTCGACGCCTACCTGGTCGAATCGATGCAACGCGAAACGCAAGCATTCTTCACAGCATTGGTGCGTGAGAATCTTCCCGCCAGTGTGCTGATCAAAGCTAACTTCACGTTCGCGAACGACCGTCTCGCTGAACATTACCGACTGCCAGGAATCACCGGTTCGGCAATGCGTAAAGTGCCTCTCCCAAAAGATAGTCCGTACGGAGGCCTGCTCACTCAAGCAGCGATTCTGAAAATCACTTCGAATGGAACTGCCACTTCACCCGTCGTACGCGGAGCGTGGATCATGGACCGGCTGATCGGACAACCTCCGCCGAAACCACCTGCCAGCGTGCCGGCTGTCGAACCTGACATCCGAGGTGCAAAGTCAATCCGCGAACTGCTCGCTCTGCACGCTGCCGACGAGTCATGCTCCAGTTGCCACGCTCGGTTTGATCCCGTGGGAGTCGCGTTGGAGAACTTTGACATCTTTGGGAAGTGGCGAAGCCAGTACCGAGGCCTGGTTGATCGCGAGGCAAGCAAAGCGTCAGCCGAAGAGCTGAAGATCGAAACTGTCGCCGGGATCGATCGTGCCGGCCACGATTTCGCTTACGCACTGACCGGGCCGGTCGACGCGAGCGGTCAACTGCTTGACGGCCAGACGTTTCGAGACATCAACGAGCTGAAACAAATCCTCGCGGCCAACGACCGGCAGCTTGCACGAAACCTGCTGCACCAGTTCACGGTTTACGCAACGGGAGTGCCGTTGAGGTTCTCGGATCGAGCGGAAATTGAAACCATGCTCAATGCCTGCTCCGGTGACGGTTATCGTGTCAGGGATCTGCTCCACGCTTTAGTGCAAAGCAGAATTTTTCTCGGCCTTTCGGGGTGTGAATGAATCATGAAATCACCTCGCCCCCGCGCTCTGCCGCGGCGCACTTTCCTAAGAGCCGCAGGTGTTACGCTGGCTCTGCCGGCACTTGACTGCATGGTTCCAGTATTTGGCGCGGCTCCCACCGAATCAGTGCCACGACGGATGCTTCTTGTTTCGAATAACCTGGGTGTCCTGTCCGATCCGTTCTTTCCCACTCAGGCAGGTCGAGACTACGAGCTTTCGCCGTACTTGACCGAACTCGCCGACTTTCGAAATGACTTCACCGTATTCAGCGGACTGTCGCACCCGGACGTCGAAGGCGGACACAGCACGGAGAATTGTTTTCTGACCGGCGCCCGCGGTCCGACTCGCAGCGGCTTTCGCAACACGATTTCGCTCGACCAGTTCGCTGCCGAAAAGCTGGAAGAAGTCACACGTTTCCCAACGCTGAACCTGGGCGTCAACATCGACAAAGCCAATCGCAGCCTGTCGTGGACTCGTGACGGAGTTCTGCTGCCAGCTGAAGACAGCGCCTCAGCCTTGTTCCGGAAGATGTTCGTTCAAGGCGACAAAGCCGCCGTTGCCCGAGAACTTCATCGACTGGACGAACGAGGCAGCATTCTCGACACCTTGCTGGACGACACTCGCCGATTCACAAAACGCCTGGGCAGCAACGACCAATCGCGGCTTGAGCAATACTTGACATCGGTCCGTGAGGTCGAGCAAAGACTCCAGACCGCTCGCGAGTGGGAACTGCGTCCAAAACCAAAAACCAGTCAGACCGAACCCGCCGACGTCACCGACAAAAAACTGTTCTTTCAGAAGTTCGAGCTGATGTTGTCGATGGCTCGCCTGGCGTTTGAATCAGACTCAACACGAATCATCACGCTCATGGTCGACGCATTCGCGACGCCGTCATTCAAGCTGCACGACAACCAGAACACGACCGACGGCTACCACAATCTCAGTCATCACGGCCAGGCCGAAGACAAGGTCAGGCAACTGGACGACGCCGATCGGCAACAAATGTCGCTGCTGCGAAACCTGTTAAAAACTCTGGCCGACAAGCAGGAAAACGGCGAACGCCTGCTCGACCGCACGATGGTCCTGTTCGGCAGCAACATGGGCAACGCCAACACACACGACAACACAAACCTGCCAGTACTTCTTGCTGGCGGCGGCTTCCAACACGGCCAGCACCTCGCCTTCAGCCGCGAAAACAACAAACCCCTCAGCAACCTCTTTGTCAGGATGTTGCAAAGGTTGGGAGTCGAGGCCGACGACTTTGCCAGCAGCACGAGCACGGTGTCCGGGCTGGAGTTTCAATCGTAGGGACGCGTCCTCGACAGAATCGCAGGTGCAGTGATGGCCGCAAGAAAGCACAAAAGACACAAACATCGGATGACTTGCTTTGTGTCATTTTGAGTTTTTTTACGGCTAACTCATCAGGGCGCGGGCTGAGACCGTGGGCCGCAGGGCTACGGGCTCGCGTTTTCGGTTGTGACTTCGATGCATATCAACTCTTTCATCGTTCGATGGTAGAGCCGACCGTTGCTGAAGCTCGGAGTGTTGACCGACCACGTTTCGCCGAATCGTCCCAGATCGTTGAACGAGATCAACGCCGCCTCGTCGAAGTTGCTGGCCTGCCCGTCGAGCACCTGCACTTTTCCGCACATAAACGTGAAGTAGAGGTACTGATTGACGGCGATAGTGTTGCCGTTAAAGCACCACCACCAGCCGTCGCGTTTCGAGCGTTTGTCGTCAGCAACGTCGATGCCTCGGCTGTTGGTTGTCATGTTCGGATAAAGCGTCCCTTGAGGCGATTCTTCCGCACCTTCGACTTCCGGAATCGGAAATGGCAGTTCGAGATACTCGACCCGCTCGTTCACTACATCAATCCTTGCGATGCTGCGTCGAGGCCCCATCTTGACGGCCTTGCCTTTACGCCGTCCTTCGAAGCTGAAGCATTGAAAGTAGACGTACGGGTAAATGCTGAGATTCGCGTGCCACGCCGGGAACACCGTTACGGCGGGAGTTTCCTGACTCAGGTCAACGCCTTCGCGACGCGTGAACGTTTTTGATTCCTTGTCGAACGAAGTGACGACGACATCTTTGATCCACGAAATTCGTTTCGCTTCGCTGCCGTCCTTCGTGTTCAGCACGACGAGGTCCGTTCGCGTTTCGTCCAGCCAGTACGC
>CALDJX010000298.1 GCA_937899075.1 uncultured Planctomyces sp.
ACCAAAACGAAATTCTCCTCGCCCACATCGCGTAACTTTCCAGATGCCCTCTTAAACAATCACGAAGGTATGCCGGCGCTGCGCTTGTCATATCCTACGGAAGAGTCCGATTCCGTTATGGTAAATCCGGAGCGAGCGTTGTCTGGTTGCGATCAACGTTCCACCAGCGTTGCCAGGCATTTTCGTCGAAGCCGAAATTGTTCTCGGTGATCTGCCGCAACGCTGTCAGCACTTCGGCATTTTCACGATTGACCGCAACCGGAATCAGCTTCGTCGCTCGCGCTGCACCCAGCAGCGGCACGACCTGAACGCTGTCGTAAACGCCGGTGCGAAGTCCGATCTCAATTTCTGGAGGCAATCCGGAGCCGCTGGGAACCGAACCATCGACTCCGAAACTATACCCCTGCACGGGAACTCGTACCTTGTAGCTGTGCGTTGTGACGAGGGCTCGAATTAGCGCCGGCACCGACGTTTCGTCGCCGATTTTTGCGAGTACCGTCCCCGCTCGGCGAACGACGACGTTGTTGCGATCTCGAAGCTCATCGATCACAAGCAGTCGAGCCTGGTCATAGTGGACCTCGCCGATCATCGTCAGAGCCAGTTCACGAAGCTCTCTGACATCTTCGCGAACGGACAAAGTTGCCAGTGGAACAATCGGCCCCGGGCCTTCGATCTTTCCGACGATTTCTATGAACTGTCGCCGCACATCAGCTCGCGGGCTCTTGCCCAGAAACTGGACGAGAGCCGAAACAGCGTCGGGATCGCTGATCCCTCGTAGATTGTTAAGACCGTCGGCGGCTCGCTCTTGATGGTTGCCCGTCGCCCAGTTCAGCCAGACTCGAATTTTGGCATACCACTCCCGCTCGGCCTTCGAAGCAGCATCGTCACTCTTGACTGAATCCAGTTTGTCGGCCGGCACCCACTTGCCGTTGTACTTAATGAAGCCGTCGTCAATTCGAGTCTGGTCGTACTCTTCGCGAGTCATCCATTGGTCGCGGTAAAACGTGTGTCGCAATCCGTAGTGCGCCTGCCGATGCTCCGGGTCGATCGCCAGGACGATTTCCAGGTGAATCTCGCGCTGCTCGTCCAGTTTCTGTTCGCGGCACCACTCAGCGAGTTCCCAATGCGCTTTCAACGAGTCGGGAAGCGACTCCGCTCGGACTTCGTACTCCTCGAAATTCAAGGGGCGAAGTTGGCGGCTGGAAATATGGTCGACCGCGAGTTCGACTTCGGCGCCCGACAGCAGAGTCATCGTCACCGATGTTTCCTCTTTGGCGTCGTCGGCCGTTTTAATCGAGCCGCGTATGACTCCGCCGGTTTTCAAATAGACGATGTCAGCACGAGCCGCGTGAATCGAAAACAGCACGACACACAAAGCGTAGAATGCTGGCCACGTGGTTCCGGCTGGAGTTCGGTTATTCGTTCCGCTGTTCATCGTTTTCAGCCTCCTGGCAGTCGCGATCCGATCGTCTTTCGCAAATCAGTGGGGGCATGGTACCGCGGCCTGCGACTCATTCAGACGAAAAAACCAGTCAAAAGTATCGGACGACAACTTCTTCAAGCGCAAACAGGCAAGCTGCGGCAAGAGCGCCGGCAGCCAGATCGTCTGCCATGATTCCCGATCCGTCGGGCAGCTTTTCCAGACGACTGACCGGCCAGGGTTTGGCGATGTCGAACACTCGAAAGAACGCGAAGCCGCCAATCGCGGCCAACCAGCCGATGGGTTTTCCGAGCACGATGTGAGGCAGGAAAACGATCCAGAAGGCGGCGATCTCGTCGTACACAACCTGACCGGGATCGTGCTTGCCCAACGCTGCGGACGCCGCCGTGCAGATCGGAATTCCGACCGCGATGAACACAGCCGCAATCGCAAGCATGGCGGGCACGGGCAGCCCAGCCTGGAGCACTCCCCAAATCAGTGGCGGTCCGAGCAAACTTCCAAAGGTTCCCGGAGCGATCGGTGCGAAGCCAATTCCGAGCCCCGTTCCCACTACAATTGAAAGGCGATCAATCAGCGAATTGCGATTCGTCTCTTGCATTAGTTCGATAGACTCCAGCAGATGGTACTTACACGTTTCCATCCTCGCTTGATGGAAGCTCGGGAAGTATCACGAACCGCTGCACCAGGCAAGCTCGTCACACCAGACACTTTTATGACCCAGGAGACCGATCATGAGTTTTGGCACTGACTATCGAGAAAACCCGCTCGCCAGAACAAAGATCATTGCGACCGTTGGCCCCGCCTGCGAAACCCGCGAAGCGTTACGCGATCTCATTCTGCGCGGCGTTGACATTTTTCGACTCAACTTCGCTCATGGGTCACATCAGTGGCTCTCGGAAATTGTCGCTCATGTCCGATCGCTTTCGGAAGAACTCGATAAACCCGTCGGACTGCTCGGCGACTTGTCGGGCCCGAAGATTCGGTTAGGCAAGCTTGCTGGCGACAGTGTGTCCTGCCCTGAGGGAGCGGTCTTTACTTTCATCCGCGGTCGCGAACCCGCCAACAATTCTGAGCTGACCTGCACCTACGAGCCCTTGATCGATGATCTCAAAGCGGGCGACCGAATTCTGCTCGCCGACGGAACGGTCGGAATGCGTGTTGAAGAAACCGATCCCCAGGAAGGATGGGCTCGTTGCGTCGTCGACGCGGCGGGAAAGATCCGCAGCCGGCAGGGCGTCAACCTGCCAGGAGTCGCGTTAAGCACGCCGTCGCTCACAGAAAAAGATCGAGTGGACCTTCAGTGGGCCATCGAAAACGAACTCGACTTTGTCGGACTCAGCTTTGTTCGAAGCGTTGACGACGTTCGGGATCTGCGATCGTGTATCGAAGCGTCCGGCACAAAAACGCCTCCGATGATTGTTTCCAAAATCGAAAAAGGCGAAGCGGTCGCGCAACTTGAAGCGATCATCGACGAGTCCGATGCCGTGATGGTCGCCCGCGGCGACCTGGGCGTCGAAGTTGATATCGTCACCGTGCCGGGAATTCAGAAACGCATCATCCGACTGTGTAACCAGAAACGCGTGCCCGTGATCACGGCTACGCAGATGCTCGACAGCATGCAGCAGAACGAGTTGCCGACTCGTGCCGAAACCAGTGACGTAGCGAACGCCGTGCTCGACGGTTCGGACGCCGTCATGCTTTCCGGTGAAAGCGCCATCGGCGAGTATTCCCGCGAAGCGGTCGCCATGATGAGCCGCATCATCCGCGATGCTGAACGCCTTCTTGAATCGCACCCGGTCGTTCGCCTGGACCTGTCGGCAACTTCTGCACAGGCTCAAGTCATTACAGAGGCAGTTGCCGTCGGCGCGGTGGCGACTGCCGATCGACTGGACGCAAGTTTGATTGCGGTAGCAACTGTTTCTGGTCGAGCGGCTCTGGCAATCTCGAAAGAACGCCGACTGGTGCCGGTCCTGGCTGTCTGCAAGTCGTGGCGGACAGCCCGGCGAATGACACTGCTGTGGGGAATCACTCCGATCGTGTGGCAACAATCGTCACAGACAGGTGACGAGCTGGCTGAATTCGCGACAGCGTGGGGCCTCAAAGAGTGTGCTTTGAAAGTCCGCGACACCGTTGTGGTCGTGGCCAGCTCACGCTGGAGTGCCCGCGGTCACGACGCCATGCTCGTGCACGTTGTCGAGTAGCGATCCGCCGGTGAGTTACGGGAGTGGTCGCCGCCGATGCTCCCGTTGCGAAGTTCTCCTCGCTAAAGTGAACAGTCCGTTGACCTGTGTTTCCGCAGTCAACGATGGCCTGGCATCTTGCGAAAGGAACTTTTGAATGAACCACCGGCACCGCATCTTCTTCGACACTCGAAAGCCGTCACGTCGCCTACTGACCTTTACGATGGTTGCGGTCACACTCGCAGCAGTCCTGTCGAGCGATGGCGCATCGGCAGCCGACGTGGTGACGATTGCCGGCACGGGAACGTCCGGGCTTGAACTCGGAAGCCAAATCGCGAAAGAGACACCCGTCGGAGAACCGTACGGCATCGCCAAGGGGCCGGACGGAGCGCTCTACATTTGCGAGATCGCCACCCACGTCGTGCGACGACTCGACGAATCAACTGACAAAATCACCATCGTCGCGGGCAACGGCCAACAGGGTTACTCGGGCGATGGCGGAGCGGCGACCGAAGCAAAACTGAACGAACCCTACGAGGTCCGCTTCGACGCCGCTGGGAACATGTTCTTCGTCGAAATGAAAAACAACATCGTTCGACGCGTCGATGCGAAGTCAGGAATCATCTCGACCGTCGTCGGAACCGGCAAAGTTGGCTTCTCGGGGGACGGCGGGCGAGCAACGATGGCCACGTTAAACCGGCCACACTCGATCACGCTGGATGACCAGGGAAACCTCTACATCTGCGACATCGGAAACCATCGCGTCCGAATCGTGAATCTCGAAACCGGCATCATTGAAACTTTCGCCGGAACGGGAGCAAAGAATCTGACACCCGACGGCGCTCCGCTCAAGGGCACACCGCTGAACGGTCCACGAGCTTTAGACTTCGACGGCAAGCACAGCCTCTACCTGGCTCTCCGAGAAGGCAACGCCGTTTACCGGATTGACCTCAGGACAAAAACGCTGCATCACCTTGCCGGTACCGGTAAGAAAGGTTTCACCGGAAACGGCGGCCTTGCAAAGCTGGCAACACTTTCCGGCCCAAAAGGAATTGCCATCAGCAAAGACGGAGACGTTTTTCTCGCCGACACGGAGAGCCATTCAATTCGAGTCATCCGAGGTTCGACCGGCAACCTTGAAGTCCTGGTCGGCGACGGCCAACGCGGTGACGGTCCAGATGGCGATCCTTTGAAGTGTCGCACGGCTCGACCGCATGGCGTCTTCGTTGACCGCTTCGACAACGTCTACATCGGCGACAGCGAGGCACACCGAGTTCGAAAGTTCAGCGCCGATTGAACTTCGCCATTCGTAGTCATGCCTACGGGGATCGCTCGTCCAGCGCTAAGCAAATAAAAAAGCCCGACCTTTACAGGTCGGGCTTTTTGCGTCGTTTGATAATGCAGCCGGTCAATGCCACTTCGCGCGCGGGCCAACGCTTAAAACGGCACAGGTGACCGGCTGCGTGGGTAGTATTACTGAATTACGTGCCGTGTTGCAGTCTCTCACCCGATCTTTTTGAGATTGCGGTCAGCCGTATCGAGCATTTGTCAGCTCTGACACGTCTGCAATGTTAAGTCGCGAAAACAAGCGTTCTGAAACGACTGAACATTCAACGTGACTGTTTGATCGGTATCACAATTTCTTAACAATCAAGACCCGGATCGCTGGCGGGGCCCCGACACGTCACCGTCTGACTCAATGCCAAACAGACTAATGGCGTCTGTTGACCAGCCTGATTATGAAGTCAGCGATTGAATCTCATCGGCGGTGAATGGTTTTTCGAGGCGGGCACCGAGCTGACCGACAACTCGTGCCGCCGCGTGCGAGGCCAGATGCCCCGCCTGCTTCCAGGTCAGTCCGTTGGTGATTCCGTAAAGAATTCCCGCGGCGTACATGTCGCCGGCTCCGGTCGTATCGACTGCCTTTACGGAAACTCCCTCGATCGGAATAAGCCGGTTGCCTTCCATCAGAAGTGAGCCGTCCTCACCAAGCGTTAAAGCGACGGCGGCGGCGTGCTGATGAATTTCCTGCGCGCAGTCTGCCGGGTCGTGTTTTTTGGTGAGGCTCCGCGCTTCTTCGAGATTGCAGAACAAGAGGTCAACCGGACCTTCAATCAGTTCCCAGAATTCATCGCGGCAAATCTCAATCAGAAACGGGTCCGAAACGGTCAACGCGACTTTCACGCCGTGCTGGACGGCGATGTCGATCGCTTTCCTCGCGGCGGCCTTCGTTGATTCGCCAGCGAAGAGGTATCCCTCAACGTAAATCCACTCGGCTTTACGAATCTCTTCCTCGTTGATGTCTTCCGGTGAGAGCGTGCCCGATACAGCCAGGTTGGTGAGCATCGTGCGTTGAGCATCTTCCGTGATCAGAACAACGCAGCTTCCACTTTGACCTTCGCTTTGCGGCACTTCGATCGTGACGCCAAGCTCACGCAGATCTTTCAGAAAGAACTCGCCGATCTCGTCGTTGGCGACCTTCCCGGCGTAAGCCGTCGTTCCTCCGAACTCGGCAATCCCGATGATCGTGTTGGCTGCCGAGCCGCCCGCGCAGCGGTTCAGGTTTGAGCCTTCAAGCCGACTGAGCACTCGCTGCTGCGTCTGCTCGTCAACGAGTGTCATGATGCCTTTGGCAAAATCGAGTTCGATCAGCGTTTCATCTGAAACCTGCGTCTGAACGTCGACCAGTGCGTTGCCTACTCCGAAAACGTTGTACTCCGACATGCGTTGTTTCTCTCTGCGAATGACAATCCGATTACGTCCGTGCGAAATTTGCGGCGGAGCATAAGTCGCTGATCAGCCTCTGACCAGCCGGCTGATTTCCTTGAATTCGGGAGTCCCGGCTCGCTCGCACCATTCAAACAGTACGGATTCGGTAGTCGTGATAACTGCGCCCGACGAAGCCATGCGCTGCAGAGCGAATTCGTGATCGGTCGGTTTTCGACTGCCGACCGCGTCGGCCGCCACGAATACTCGAAAGCCTTGAGACAACAGATCGAGCACGGTTTGCAGCACGCAAACGTGCGACTCGATGCCCGCCACCACGACTTTGAAGCTTCCTTCGGGATCGGAACCCGTCGAGTTCCAATCAAGGCAGTTGAGGCAACTGAATTCGATCTTCTCGGGGCGATCCGAAACTCGTTCAGCAATCGGTGCGACTGATGAGCCGAGCCCTTTGGGGTACTGCTCCGTCGCCGTCACTGGCACGTCGAGGATGCTGGCCGCCTCGATCAGTTTCATGCAGTTCGCAAGAACGGCTTCGTGGCCCTTGATCACCGGCAGCAGTTTCTCCTGCATGTCGACAATCAACAGACGACTCTCGGTTCGTGTTAGCAACTCGTGGCTGTGCGGCAGTTCTGACATTCGACTATTCCATTTTTTGAGTCAGCAGTTCGTACAACTTCTCTTCGTCTTTCGTCTCGCATTCCCAGACGACGACAACGTTCCAGCCATGAGCCGTCAGCTCGGCTGACACTTCCTCGTGCCGTTCCACGTTGCGGCCGAACTTCTTTTTCCAGAAGTCGACCCGACTCTTCGGAGTGTACGCGAATTGGCAATTCGGATGGCGATGCCAGAAGCAGCCGTGCACGAAGATGACGGTTTCGTACTTTGGTAGAACGATGTCCGGCTTACCAGGCAGGTCCTTACGGTGAAGGCGAAACCGGTATCCCATCTGATGGAGCATCGACCGAACGCGAATCTCGGGCTTTGTATTCGCGCCGCGAATCCGAGACATGTTCCAGCTTCGGTGCTGCTTTGTCAGTCGGTCCACCCAGTCGCCTCCCGGAACATCGACAGCCTTACCCCAGTACTCCGCGGAGAACTTCGAGGAAACCGTCAGTCTCGGTGTCCGTTCCGATCGTGATGCGAAGTCCGGTCAACTCAGAGCCGTCCAGCGACTCAGGAAACTTCATGAACCGAACGAGCACTTTGCGAGCTTTCAGCTCTTCATAGATCTTCTGATGGCTGATTTCGGAATGCGTTGCCCAGATGAAATTCGCTTCGCTGTCGACCGTGTCGAAGCCTAGCTTGCGGAGGGAAGTTGTCAGCCGAGCACGAGTTGCGATAATCCTGCGGCGGTTTTCGAGCATCCAGTCCTGGTCTTCGATCGCGGCGGTGGCGGCGGCCAGCGACAGCGTGTTGCAGTTGTAGCTGTCTTTGACCTTGCGCATTCCTGAAATCAGATCCGGATGAGCCACCGCGAAACCAAACCGAATCCCCGCCAGAGAATACGACTTGCTGAGCGTTCGAGTGATCACGATCCGCCGACCTTCATCCGAGTGAAGGATTTCACCGTGGTGAGGCTCGTCGCGAAAGTCGCCGTACGCTTCGTCGAGGACGAACACGCCGTTGGGCGGAACGAGTTCGTGAATCGTTTCGTCGGCCCAGCAGTTTCCCGACGGCGAATTGGGGTTAGGAACAAGCACGAGCTTGCTGCGTTCGATTTGCGGCCGCACGCGGTCGATGTTCCACGACCAGTCGGGTTCGAGTTGCAGTCTCTCGTGAGCGGCTCCCTGAATATCAGCGAGCGTTTCGTAAAGGATGTAACTCGGGTACGGAAACGTGACCAGCTCGCCGGGGTCGACAAACGCGCGATTCAGGATTGTCAGAACCTCGTCGCTGCCGTTGCCTGGAAGAATCCAGTCTGGATCGACGTTGAACAATTCGGCCGTCGCCTTGCGAAAGCGACTCGCCAGTGGATCCGGGTAAACATTCAGCCGTCCCGAACAAGCTGCTGCGACTGCGGCGGCAACTCTCGGTGACGGCGGGTACGGATTTTCGTTTGTGTTGAGCTTAATCCATCCGTCTTCCTGCGGCTGTTCGCCGGGAACGTAACCCTGGATTCGATCGACGTCGGGTCGAAACAGACTCATTGAAAATCCCGTGCAAAAATGTCTGAAGAAGCCACAGAATGAGCGGCCGATCGTTTGTCGTGCCTGAAACCGGGCAGATTATTGCGTTTGACGGGACACTTCGCGAACCTGCTTCGTTCTCGGGATGCGGTCGTTCGATGTCGCCTTTTTGACAAAATTCCGAGCGGCACGATTCAATCCAGCGGAGCCATTCCGCGACAACTCAAGGCAATCTCGATGACAGCAGCAGACGAAGCGGAACGCCGAAAACCGTTCGAGGAATCTCCGTTTCTGGCATTGTTGGGAGCGGAACTGGTCGAACGCGGCGATGGCTCGGCGACGCTCGCTCTGAATTTGTCAGAAATGCACCTGCGGACGCGAGGGATCGCTCACGGCGGAGTCATCGCCACGCTTCTGGACACCGCGATGGGAGTGGCCGTTTCGACTCAAACCCCCGACGGCTGCTTTGCCGTGACCTGTCAATTGAATGTTCACTTCATCCGCCCTGGTTGGAACGGCGAGCGACTACTGATTTCGGCGAAAGTTTCTCATTCGGGAGCAACGACCTCGGTAGCGCAGGCAGAAATGACGACGGCCGACGCCGTCGGAGTGGCCCTGGCATCAGGAACGTTCATTTTCGTCCGTATTCCTGACGCCAATAGCGACTTGCTCGAACGGAAGCCGGACTGAAATTTTGCCTGATCCGCCAGCATTCCGGCCACCTGACAAATGTGAGATTAATCAATCTCGCCAAAGTTGCAGAAAAGTGGGCCGATCGGGAATATCCCACGCCAGAGGCGCATCCTGTAGGGCAGCGTCCAAGCAAGGTGTTTCCAGGTGAGAAACCCAATTGTCAATTTCTGACAGACATGCATCTAAAGAGGAAAACGTGATGAAATCTTTTGTATCAACTCTCAGCGCACTCGCAATTGCTCTGTTCCTGGTTGGCTGTGGCGGAGCTGACGCTCCTGCCGACACCGGCGCAACTGAAAACGAGACGATGCACGCTGAAGATGGCGGTGAACACGCTGAAGAACCAGCTGAAGGCGAAGGCGACGCTGCTCCAGCTGAAGGCGACGCTGCTCCAGCTGAAGGCGACGCTGCACCAGCCGAAGGCGAAGCTGCACCAGCCGAAGGCGAAGCTGCCCCAGCTGAAGGCGAAAAAGCTGCTGAGTAATCGCAGCAGAATTTTGATGCTTCGATCGGAACAGTGTTCCATTGATGGACATCGACGAATTCAAACGGGATCGAGGCTTACCATGCCTCGGTCCCGTTTTCTTTTGCACCTCGGCATCTCAGAACAAGATGTTCAGCCTGGGGCAACGACGGCCGACGCAAATCAAGCCGATTCGGAAAATCTCGCTCTCGATTGATGACGCTTCTCGTTTCGCGTGGCGTCAGGCACAATCAATGAGTTCGAATTAGGCTTCCACTGAAACCGAACGCCCGCCTGCAACAAAGAAACTGCTTTACAACTCGCTCGTCATGTGGAGTGCCAATGGGCAGCAGCTACCAGCAACATCCTTCCTGGACGGTATTTGTTTCGGCTGTCGTTCTGACAATCGCCACCACGGCGACGGCAGGTGACTCGGCGACCAGACCGTTGCACGAACGAATCGACGCGGTCGTTGATTCCAAATTTGGTACCGCAAGGCCGGCACCGATCTGCGATGACGCCGAGTTCCTTCGCCGGATTTCGCTCGATCTTACCGGGACGATTCCAAACTCAAGCCGAGTGCGAACATTCATCGCCGACGTGACCGACGTAAAACGGGAACGGATTATCGATGAGCTATTGAGCTCTCCAGAGTGGCCTCGTCGAATGGCTGATCTCTTTCACGTGATCCTGATGGAACGCCGAGGCGACGATCCCGACTGGCAAAAGTGGCTGGAAGCATCCTTCGCACAGAACAAGCCATGGAACCAGATTGTTTATCAGATTCTCAACGCTGACGCAGACGACGAGGACAATCGATCGGCGGCTTACTTCATGTTTAAACGGCTCGAAAAGTACGGCCAGAATCCCGTCGACTATCCTGGACTTGTGCGCGACATCGGGCGGATGTTTCTCGGGCAGGATCTTCAGTGTGCCGAGTGCCACGATCACCTCTTTATCGACGACTACAAGCAACTGGATTTTCAGGGACTGTTCGCCGTTTACAAAAACACATTTGTGCGGCGTGACGTGAAGTTTCCGGCAGTCGGTGAAACGGCGATGACGATGCCGGTCGAGTTCGTTTCTGTTTTCGACCCGACCCAACGAAAGACCGGTCCCCGAATTCCCGGCGGCAACGCTTTTTCAATTCCCGAGCCGAAGCCAGCAGAATCGCCAGCACCTAAAAAGAAGCAACCGGTTCCGCCAAGACCGGAATGGAGCGCTGTCGAGCTACTCGCGCGAGAACTAACTCGACCCGAAAACCGTCAGTTTGCGCGAACGACCGTCAACCGAGTCTGGTACGCGCTGCTTGGCCGAGGCATCGTTCACCCGGTTGATCTCGATCACTCAGGTAATCCGTCTTCGCATCCTGAGTTGCTCGATCTGCTGACCGACGAATTCATCGCACATGATTACAACCTGAAATGGCTCATTCGCGAGATCGTGCTTTCAAAGACCTGGCAACGAACAAGCCGACTCATCGACGACACGAACTCGCCAGCTTCTGATCGATTTGCAGTCGCTATCGAGCGACCGTTGATGGCCGAGCAGCTTCTTTCCAGCGTCGTCCGAGCGACGGGCAACGCGACGCTGTTGGAAGAGAAGGAAAACGCCTCCGATTCCGAAAAACCGGATGCTGATAACCAGTCAGCGGCAGGCAACGCTGACGACTCACAGCTTCCAACGCTCGCCGAATTGGAGACAGCATTTTCGACGGCTTTCGCCAACGAAGCGCGAGAACCGGAAGGCGAGTTTCAAGCCACCGTCAAAGGCGCGTTGTTCTGGCGGAATTCGACTGAGATTCAGAAGCTGCTGAATCCGCATCCCGGAAATCTGATCGACAGGCTGACGAAGATTGAGCAACCGACTTCACTGGTTGAGGAGCTTTACCTCGCCGTGCTTTCCCGGTTTCCGACGGCCGACGAATCGTCCGTCATGGTTCGCTTTCTAAACGATCCAATCGCCGATCGAGAAACTGCTATTCGCGATGCCACATGGGCGTTGCTGACCTCCGTCGAGTTCTACGTGAATCACTGATTCGTGATATGTGCGGAGTATTTCGCGGCAGAACGAATGGATGTTTCCGCAATCCGCGGCCTCTGGTAAAAGGCTCTCACTTCGAGACGATCGTTTGCTTCACTCCAAACCGTTTGCGGAAATCTACCGGTGGAAGATCAGGAACGACAAAGGCTGCTGGCTCAGTACTCAGAGATCGCGTCGCTCGCCGGCGGACTCGCGCATGAGATCCGCAACCCGCTGTCGACGATCAGCCTGAATCTTGAACTACTCGTCGAAGAGCTGCAGGAAAGCGATCGAGCCCGCGATCAGAGAATGCTGACCAAGCTTCAGCGAGTGCAGCAGGAATGCGGACACCTCGACGGAATTCTTACCGCGTTTCTTCAGTTCGCACGAGTTGGCGAGCTGGAGCTTGTTGAGTCTGACCTGAATTCTGCGGTCCGTGACTTCGTCGATTTTTACAAGCCCACCGCAGACGAATCCGGCATCGACGTCAGCCCGCATCTGGAATCAAACCTGCCGCCGGTCCGACTCGACGGATCACTGTTCCGGCAGGTGCTGATGAATCTGGCACGCAACGCTCAACAGGCGATGCCGGATGGGGGGCTATTGGGACTTCAGACTTTTGTCCGCGACAACTTCGTCTGGCTTGAGATCATCGACACCGGCCAGGGAATGAACGAAGCCACTCGGTCAAAGCTGTTTCAGATCTTCTTCTCGACCAAGCCAAATGGCAGCGGCCTCGGTTTACCAACTGTGCGCAAGATCGTCGAAGCTCACAACGGAACGATCACCTGCGAAAGCGACCCCGGTCGAGGAACGCGTTTTTCGATTGCGCTACCACCGGCTTAAACGTCCACGAGCAAGCCTGCAACGGCTTAGCCGTCATTCCCGCGCAGGCGGGAAACCAGTTTTGATTGGACGATTCTGGATTCCCGGACCCGCCTTCGCGAGCCCAGGACTCTGCGCGGGAATGACGACCGGTGCAGACACCTGAAACACAGAAAGAGCCCGACATTATTCAATGCCGGGCTCTTGATTGGGTACTCGCGTTGAACCTTCGGACGCCGAACGCGGGAGAGCGTTCGAACGACGTCGATTAGCTCAGGTCGTACCGTTTCATTTTGTTGTAAAGCGTCACGCGGCTGACTCCGAGTTCCTTCGCCGTTCGCGTTCGGTTGTAGTTATTTCGGATCAACGCCTGCTCGATGATGTCTCGCTCGGTCGTTGCGATCTGGCTGCCGAGTTCTTTTGAATCTTCTTTCGGCTTGGCGGATTCCAGCTTCACCGTTGGGTCGTTCGTTGGACCGGCTACTCCAGCCAGGATGTGACCAGGAAGATGTTCCGCTCGCAAAACTCCGTCGCGGCAGTAGATGACCGCTCGCTGAATTGCGTACTCCAACTCTCGCACGTTGCCCGGCCATGGATAAGCGATCAGAGAGTCGAAGAACTCCTGCTCGATCCGAACAATGCCCATGTCGTGCTTCACCGACTTGTCCTGAATGAACCGTTTGGCCAGCGTCTTGATGTCCGGCTTCCGCTTTCGCAGTGGAGCCAGTTCGAACTTCAACATGCTGAGTCGATAATAAAGGTCAGGGCGGAACAGCCCTTTCTCGACGAGCGGTTCGAGCGGCAGGTTACTCGCGACAACCAGTCTCGCTTGCGAAGTCATCGTCTGGTTCGAGCCGACGGGTTCGAATTGCCCGGTCTCGATGACTCGAAGCAGTTTGACCTGTTGCTCCAGACCGAGGACGTCAATTTCGTCGAGCAGAATCGTTCCACTTTTTGCGGCGAGGAACTTGCCTTCTTTGTCGACATGAGCGCTCGTGAATGACCCTTTCATGTGGCCGAACATTTCGCTTTCGATCAGGTCACCAGGCAACGATCCACAAGCCACGGTGATAAACGGCTCGTCTCTACGAGGAGATACTTCGTGAATTAAGTTCGACAGGTACGTCTTCCCTGAACCCGTTTCGCCGATCAGCAGCATCGTGACATCTTTGTCCGCGGCGATGGCCACCTCTTCGAGCATCCGCTTCATCTCTGGCGAGTACGTTTCGAACCGCCGGCTGATTCCTGCCAGTACCTTGGATTCTTTGTTCGATGCAGGAGCCGAAGGGGAGTCAACCGTTGCGGCCAGCGGCTCGTCCTTCGTATCACCTTCTTCGATCTCGTCCGCACGGTTCTCGACGTCGTCGTGAGTTCCGGATTCGGCAACGCCAGCCGATGCGTCTCCGGGGAGTCGTTCGGCCAGCCAGTCCAGCACCCGGTCGACGGTCACTTCGCCACGCAGATGCATGATTCCGCTGTAGAGAGCTCGACGTTCCAATGGCTCGGGACATTCTTCGTCGGTCATCATCGCGACTGGCAAATCGGTCATGCGATCGCAGAGCAACTCCAGAACCCGCTCCTGCAGATGGCCACCGCCGGTGACATTGGTCAGGTCGGCGAGCACTCCGGCCGCTTTTTTGTCCTCGGCCAGTTTCGGGAGCGATTCGACATCCGAACAAGTGACGAACTCAAAGCCATCGCTTCCGTTGGCAGACAGATCACTGGTCCAGCGGGCTCGATCACTCAGTACGATAATCAGAGGTTTGCTCATGAGAGTTCCCAGACGCTCGGGTTTCATTTCGACAGGTCTCAGCCTTAGAAACAAATCCGATGCCATAGCGCTCAGAGATCGAAACAGAGTTGTAAAGTTTTCCGCAAGCCGCTTGTTTCATTGAGTTTGCGACTCGGTGACAAATCCTGGACAGCGCCCATCGACTACGATTCGAATGTTGCCTTTCGGGAGCATGATGCCAACACGCAACGTTGCCGGCATCATCTGATGGACGAAGTCGCTTGCTGCATCGACCACGCCCGGTAACCTCCCGCAGAAGCACTCACTACAGCTATACCTCATTCTGCAACCCGGAAGTCATCTCATGCCGTTTGTTTTCGCCGTCTGCCAGGCAGGCGCAGAAGCCGCCCTTAAAAATGAGATCAGTCGGCGTCACCCCGACCTGCGGTTTGCGTTTTCCCGACCCGGATTCGTGACGTTCAAGACTCCCGACACGCGCGGCTTCATCGAGAGCTTCCAGCTGAAGTCAGTCTTCGCACGGACCTGGGGACACTCGATCGGTAAGGTCGTTGGATCCGATAGCGCAACGATGGCGCGTGAGTACGGCGAGCTGCTTTCAACGAACCTCAGCACCGAACAACTCGCAGGTTGTCGACATGTGCATGTCTGGGAGCGGGACGGTTACATGCCAGGCTCGCGCGGCTTTGAACCAGGCGTCTCTGTTCTGGCGACGGAAGTCGGCCGAATTCTTGAACCGGCAAACGCCGACGGAAACGACGATGCCATCGCGCCAAGAAACGTCAACGCGATGCCCGAGTCCGGCGAGCTCGTCATCGACTGCGTGCTTGTCGAACCAGGCGAGTGGTGGATCGGCTGGCATATTGCTGACCAGGGACCGTCGTGCTGGCCCGGAGGCACGCCGCAGATCGAACTCCCCGAACACGCTGTCTCGCGAACGTGGCTCAAGATGGTCGAAGGTCTGATGTGGTCGGGTTTGCCAGTAAAGGCACGCGATGCAGTCGTCGAAATCGGCAGCTCGCCAGGAGGCTCGTGTCAGGCGTTGCTTGGCCTCGGCCTCAAGGTGACGGGCATCGACCCTGCTGAAATGGACGAAGCTCTCACAAAAGAACCCAACTTCACTCACGTGCGAGGCCGCGCCAAAGAGCAGCCTCGGCGGATGTTTTCACACGTCCGCTGGCTGGCCAGCGACGCATCAGCCGTGCCGAACTACGCCCTGGACACAATCGAAGCCATCGTGACGCACTCTTCCGTGAAGATTGAAGGGCTGCTGCTGACGCTCAAGTTCACCGACTGGAAGCTGGCCGACGAGATCCCGCTTTACCACAAGCGAATCCGATCGTGGGGATTTCAAAACGTGCGTTCGCGACAACTCGCCTTCAACCGCCGCGAAATCTGCGTCGCTGCGACGAAGGATTAGCACGCGGTTAAAGCGTGTGTCGATCGCAACGATTATTCCACGTCACGATTGCAAAGACACCGCCCCGTGCAGGATCCGCGCGAGGACTCCCGAGCTACCTTTCTAACAGGAACCTTGAACAGGTAATTGCTCGACGCTCTGATAACGGACGTGCCGATGGCCACTCTGACGACCGAAGTTTCACCAGATCAAACCGCAACATCGGGTCAGCGTGTTGTTGAGTTGTCGTTCGACGAGATCACTCCCGAGTTCGCCGGGAAATGGGCGAGTCTCGAAGCGAACTCAGTGGAAGGCAACGCGTTTCTTTCTCCGCACTTTGTCATTCCGGCGGTGAACCATCTTGAGGGCTCTTACGATCAGAAGCCGCTGATACTGGCGGTCGAGTCTGGAGACGGAGCAGAACTGCTCGCACTCGGTCTGTTTGAACGTTCGACGAACAGTCGGTTGTTGCCGCTGACGCACCTTCAAAGCTGGCGATGTGAGCACACGCTGTTTGACGGCCTGCTGGTCGATAAGCAGGCAGGCTCCGCCGCGCTGGACGCTTTTTTCGAATGGTTCGCTCATCAGGGCCGTCGCTGGCACGGCATTGCCTTTACGGATCGCAGCGCCGATGGCGAGCTGAACGACCTGCTCGAAAAGGCTGCCGCAAAAACAAACGCAACGTGGTTCGAAGACTGGTCGCGCGAACGAGCCGTGATTCCAATCGCCGAAGTGCCGGACGATTGTCTGCCGACGCTCTACTCCAAGAACCGTCGGCGAAGCTTCAAACGCAGCGCGAAGCAACTAGCGACGTTCGGCCAGGTAAGTTACTCATTCGCCGACAAAGCCAACACAACGGCCGAGGATGTCCAGGCATTTCTCGAACTCGAAGCCATGGGCTGGAAGGGCGAAGAAGGCACGGCTCTGCTGTCTTCGTCAGGCCACGAACAATTCTGCCGGGAAATGGCCACGCGCTTCGCCGCCGACGAGCAGCTCATCATCTACCAACTCCTGATCGATGACATGCCCGTCGCTTCCGCTCTTAACATGCGATCGGCAGACGACGTGTTCTGTTTCAAGATTGGCTGGAACCCCGAGTTCGCGAGCGGCTCGCCGGGAATCCTCAATGAGTTGAATTTCCTGCAGACCTGTCGCGAGAACCTTCCGAACATTCGCATGACGGATAGCTGCGCAAAACCGGGCTCGTACGTTGAAGATGTCTGGCCGTGGAAGCGACGACTGACCACCGGAGTTTTCACAACGACTCGAACAGGAACACTGGCCGCCAACGCGATGACGCAGCTCAAACGGCTGAAGCGAATGCTCAAGAAAGCGTAACCGAGAAATCGTATTCTGGAGCGAGCGCCGCGATGTTCCGGCAGAGCCAGCGAGAATCAATCCGTCATTCCCGCGCAGGCGGGAACCCAGAGGCAATGTCCAGAAACTGGATTCCCGCCTGCGCGGGAATGACCGTGATTGGGGACGGGGCTGTGGATCTCCACCAAGCTATCAATCACCAGGTCGAAAACTCTTTCCACAGCCGGTCGAACTCATCCTGAAACTGTGATCGCAGTCGCGCATCGTCAACGATGATGAAATTCTCTTCGTTGCTGGACGCGGCGGATCGAGTCCAGTTGTAGCTGCCGGTGAGCAATCGCTTGCGGTCGAAGATGGCAAACTTGTGGTGCATGTGATGCTGCGTTCGGTCGACGCAGACATTGACGCCGGCCCGGGCCAGTCGTTCGACGTCGGAACCTCTGTCGTCTGCTTTGTCATTGTCCGTAATGATTCGAACGGCGACTTTCCGCGAGTGAGCATCCAGGATCGCGGAAGTAATCCGATCGTCGGTGATCGTGAAAACGCAGATGTCCACGGACTGACGTGACGACTTGAGCAAACTCGCGATTCGCTGCCAGCAATGATCGCCAGGACTGAAGATGACTTCCGCATCGGTACTGGGTTTGTCAGGTGCCGCTGCCTGCCTGATGACCTGCGAAACATCCTCAAGCCATTCCAGCACGGCCGAAGAATTCACCTGGTCGATCGTGGTTCGAGCAAGTTCGAACGCCGCCTGATGACACTTCAGTTGCGACGCTTTGTCTTTGATAAATTCTTTCAGAGTGTCGCGAAGTGCGCGGCGCTCGTTTCGTGAGAGGCGGCGGTCATCCAGAGTCTGCTGCAGGATTTCTGTCAGCGAAGAATCCGTCACGTTTCGCTCCCAAGCAAAACTGGGCTGTCCGATATTGTTTCGGCCGGTGCGTCGTTAGATACTTTTCTCCGGCGACCGAACGCAGCGTACCATGCCAGCGGGATCGCGATCAGGGTAATCAGCGTTCCGGATGTCAAACCGCCAATAACGACTCGTGCCATCGGTGCCTGAAGTTCTCCACCGTCGCCAATGCCCATCGCAATGGGCAGCATGGCCAGCACGGTGGTCAGCGTCGTCATCAGGATCGGGCGGAATCGTCGAAGCGCCGCCTGTTTGACGATCTCCAATCCCGGGCGTTGAGGATCCCGCTGCCGCAACTGCATCATGTAATCAATCAGGACGATGGCATTGTTGACGACGATTCCGGACAGCATGACGAGCCCGATAAACGATTGCACATTCAATGTTGTTTCGGTCGTGAGCAGAATCGTGACAACGCCGATCGCCGCCAGCGGCAGACTGAGCAGTATTAACAGCGGAGCACCCAGTGATTCGAACTGCGACGCCATCACCATGTACATCAGAATGACGGCCAGAATGAAGCCGTTGGTCAGCGCCGAGAAACTCTTCTGCTGATCTTCCCAGTCGCCAGCCACATTGATGGAGAATCCATCGACCGGTGGAATCTTTCTCAGTTCTTTCTGCAAATCCTTAACAGCGTGGCCGAGGTCTCGGTCTTCGACGTTGCAGCCGACCCAATGAACTCGTTGTCGGTCGAGCCTCGTAATACCGACGGTCGACTCGCCTGAAGTTAAGGTCACGAGATTCTTCAGCGCGACAACTTTTCCACCCGGCGCGACGACACCGACCTGGCCGATGTCAGCAACGCTGGAGCGGTCGCTTTCCCGCAACCGCACCACCACGTTGTATTCGTTGCCCTTTTCTCGGAAGACCGTCGTCCGACTTCCCTGAATGGCCGTCTCCAGAGTCTGCGTGATCTCGCTGACGCTGATCCCCAACGCGCTGGATCTTACGCGGTCGATCTCCACCGAAATTTCAGGCTGACGCTCGGCCTGGTAGGCTTCGATATTGATCAGCCCCGGCAAGGCTACCATGGCCTTGGTCACTCTCTGAGATAAGTCTTCCGCCGTCGCTTGGTCGTGGCCGCGAATTTCCACTGCAACGCCGTCGCCGTTCGAGCTGAACATCCTGCTGCCGAACAGGTCGTTTCGAACTTTTACATTGATCGTCATGCCCGGCACGGTGCCGATCACGTCGGAGAGGTCTTTGCGAATCTCCTCTACCGTGCGCGTTCGCTTGTCGCGAGAAGCGAGGTGCAGACTGAACCACGCGTCGTTCCAGTCTTCGGCGTCGTCCGAGTCGTCTCCGATGAACGATGCTGTCGTCTCGGATTCCGGCGTCGCGTTGCGAATAATTTCTTCGACGTACTCCGCCTTTTCGACCAATCGTTCCAGACGAATTCCAGGAGCCATCTCGGTGTAAACAATGATGCGACCTTCATCCGTCTTGGGCAGAAACTCCGTGCCGACGCGAGGGCTCAGTCCAACGACCGCCGCCAGACTGAAGAACAGAAGGAACGCAATCACGAGCGGAAATCTCAAGCTTCCGATCAGCAGTTTTTCGTAGCACCACTCGACGGCCCCTAACGCCCGAGCGTTAACTCCGTGAAACGAACTCACGATGAAGTGCAGCCACCCGAAACGGCTGCCGTCCGACGTGGTCATCAACTGTGTGGTCAGCATTGGAGTCAGCGACAGGCTGGCAACCAGCGAACACACCAGAGAGAACGACACGACGATCGCCAGTTCCCGCAGCATGACTCCCGTCTGATCGCCAATGAAGAGCAGCGGCACAAAGACGACCAGCGTTGTCAACGTGCTGGCCACGATCGCGGAGGCGACTTCCTGCGTGCCTTCAATGGCCGCCTCAATTCGGTCGAAGCCTTCTTCGCGTTTGCGAAAAATGCTTTCCAGAACGACGATCGAATTATCAACCAGCAGACCGATCCCCAGCGCCAGCCCGCCGAACGAAATCATGTTGAGCGACAGACCGTAGAAGTAAATCAGCACGAAGGTCGCCAGCACGGACAACGGCATCGTTGCGGCGATAACGAGCGTGCTGCGAAAACTCCTCAGAAAAATGATCAGCACAACGATCGCCAGGCCGGACCCGTACAGTGCTGAATTCTGGACATTCGCGATCGCCTGACGAATGTAGTCCGACTTGTCGACGCGAATGCTCAACTGACCGTCCGGGGTCGATTCGTTGATCTCTTCGATCTTCTTTTTGACGGCTTCGCTGACGTCGACGGTGTTCGCCCCAGACTGCATATAGACATAAATCAGCAGCCCATTCTCACCGTTGATCCGCGTTTCTTCGGTGCGTTCTTCTTCGCCGTCAATGACTTCGCCAATGTCCCGAATTCTGACAACGGCCCCCTCTCGTTGACGGATGACGGTGTCGGCAATCTGCTGAAGACTGGTGAACTCACCCCGGCTTCGAACGAGCATCCGGAGATGTCCCTCGTCGAGATCCCCCGCCGGCTGGTTAATGTTGTCTCGACCCAGCGCGTCGAGCACCTCTTTCACGGTCATGTCGAGCGATTCGATTTTCTGCCGATCAAGGTCGACCTGAATCTCACGCCGCGTCGAGCCTCGGACACGAATCCGCGCGACGCCGGCTGCTTGTTCCAGACGCGGGGCAATTGAATTCTCGGCCAGTTGCGTCGCTTGAACCGGCGGAAGATCCGTTCGCAATCCCAGATAAATGATCGGCGAATCCGCCGAGTCGTACCGTCGGATGTACGGCGGTTCGACACCCGGCGGCATGTCGTTACGCAGACGTTCCAGGCGAGCTCGAATGTCGCCGATGGCCGGGTCGAGATTCGTTCCCCACGCAAACTGAACGCGGACGCTGCTGGAACCTTCGTAGCTCGAACTCGACATCCGCTCGACGCCCTGCACCGATCCGATGGTCTGTTCCATTGGCCGAGTGATCAGCGTTTCGACTTCTTCCGGCCCGGCTCCAGGGTACAACGTGGTGACCGTGATGATCGGCCAGGTCATGTCCGGCATCAGGTCGACGCGCAGACTTCTGACCGACATCCAGCCAAGCAGGACGACTATCAGACACGCCATCGACGTGGTGACGGGGCGGTAAACGGCGAACCGGGTGAGAAACATGAGGCCGACGCGTCGCAGCAGGAGGGAAGTTTCGCTGGGAAACCCACTGTTTCCAGCGGTCTCAGGCGGGAGAGACGTAATCCGGGATCTGCGGTTTGACACTGTTTCTAATCGCCCGCAGAATCCAGAGCTTCGATCATGCCGGACGGTTCAGATTATCGCAATCGTTCGTCGTAAACGCGCTCGCATGACGGTTCACGCTAAGCCGCGAAGACGCTAAGAGGGCATCTGGGAAGATAAATGGTCTGGGCGACGAGTCAGAGAATGAGAG
>CALDJX010000299.1 GCA_937899075.1 uncultured Planctomyces sp.
ACGACGATGCCAGTCCTGCATCTCAACGACCTCCGACGACATAAACGAGCACGGTGATGTAATGGCAAATGCTTCCGGCGATGACAAACACGTGCCAGAGAGCGTGCAGGTAGCGCACCTTCTGGTCCAGTCGCAGAAAAATTGTTCCCGACGAATAGAAGAAGCCACCCGCCAGCAACCAGATCAACATCTGAGGCGGCGCTTGCTGATACAGTTCCCAAAGCGAAACAGCCGGCAGCCACCCGAGTAATCCGTAGGTGAACTTCGCCGCACCGCTCAAATTCCGAAGTCGCAGGACCAGGAAAACTCCAGCAAACGCCAGCACCCACATGGAGACAAGGACCGACCACCACCAGTCGTGTCCCAGAAAAATCACAGCGAAGGGAGTGAAAGATCCCGCGATCAGCAGATAGATGCAGGCCTGATCAATCGTGCGAAACAGCCGTCGCCATTCCAGCTTGTGAAACGTGTGCGAAAGCGTCGACGCGCCATAAAGCAGAATCAGAGTCAAGCAATAAACACCGCAGGCGACGACGGTGGATGTGCTCTCCCCCGCCACGGTCCACATCATCACCACCGTTGCAGCGACGCTCAGAATCAGCCCCAACCCGTGCGTTAACAGGTTCGCGGCTTCATCAACCGGTCGCTGTTCGCTGCTCATCAGAAAAACTCCACAACACTTTTCGAAGTTTCATGTCTCGTACGGCAAACGTAATGCCTGCTCGTACAGGCTCATCAGGTGAGACACTGTCACCATTCGCAGAAATACAGGCTTCCAGTGCGGCGACGACTTCTTCGGGAGAGTCGACGAGAATAAATCAACTCACGTCCACGTCGGAAATACAGCCGCGTGCGTACATCGTGGATCGCAGCCAGGTAACCAGCGGTCGCCAGTAATCGCTTCCGATCAGAATCACCGGAAATCCGGCCAGTCGTTCTTCACGCAATACGTGTGCCGACGCGCGGAGCGTTCGCTGGAACTAAACAAGCCCTGCTGTGTGCTGCATTCTGTGGATTCCTGATCGCACGCAGCGCGCGGATTCGCTCACTACTTGTCGCATCGAGAGTGATCAAGCGATGCAGTCCGCATGGCATAAGTCTTGCTTCGTGAGTCGTTGACGAATCACAAACCCCGACATGGAGCAGGCGACATGCAGCGTTTTCAGAAGATTCTCGTTGGCGTCGACCTCTGTGACGGGAACGGCATCATCAGTGACGGACTTTCGGCAACCTGTCGAACGGCGGTGGACAAAGCACTGTGGCTCGCCGGTCACACATCAGCAGAAGTGACTTTTTTCTCGTCACTCCTGCCGTGCCTGGATCTGACCCCGGCCACGTGGCAACTGGCCGAACTACATAACTATCAATCCCTCATCGACTCAGTTCATGAGAAGGCCTCAAGTCAGATGGCCAACCTGGTTGCCGAAGCGGAAGCTGCGGGCATCAAAGCGAAGGAAGTTCTCGCTGCGGGCAAGCCGTGGTTCGAACTACTCAAAGAGGCGGTTACTAACGACTACGATCTGCTGATCGTGGGCAGCCACAAGCAGCACGCATTGGGACGTGTCCTGCTGGGCAACACGGGCCGACGATTGATTCGAAAATGCCCGTGCCCTGTCTGGGTGACGTCACCGGTTGAGGATGGCCAAATCCGTAAACTCCTGGTTCCGACAGACTTCTCCGAAACGGCTACGGACTCTCTGGAAATTGCAGGTTCGCTCGCCCGCCAGTTAAATGCAGAACTGCACGTTCTGCACGCCCTTGAGTACCACTTCGAACCGATTATGCGAGACCTGATCGTTTCGGTCGATAACGTCGAAGAATTTCGATCGACGATGCGGTCCGATGCCGAGCGGCAGCTCAACGAAGTCGTGTCGCAATGTGGACTTGGCGATGTTGTGCCGCTTGCACATCGGCACATCGCTGTCGGACCGCCAGGTGTAATGATTCGCGAGGCAGTCGAAGAATTGTCGGTAGATCTCGTCGTGATGAGCACGCTTGGTCGATCAGGCATTAAAGGGATGCTGGTCGGCAACACAGCCGAGCAGGTCGTGAGTCATCTGACATGCTCGCTTCTGGCGATCAAGCCAGAAGGCTTTCAATGCCCGATCGAGTTCCCGGAAATCTGCGGCGATGAGGGTTCGGCGACGACGTGTCCCGTGGTCGCTTCAAAACATCAAAGCCACTGACGACGTCCAGCAGTCCTTCGATGATGGATGTATGTCGCGACTGGATGACTGTCAAAAGCCTCGAACTAACGTCCGTAGCGAAACCTGGGATTCATGCGGTAACACTGATCGTTGTGCAGCCTCTCGTGAATACCGGACAGCCTCTCAGTGAAAGACGCATCGACCACGCTTCCACGCACGCTGACAACATGCCCGGCTGTCTTCGAGCTGCCTCGTGGTTTCATAGCAGTCGCGGCCATGAATCAACCTTCAGCCACGAGTTGCACAAAATCGAATCCGGAAATGACGCCTTGCAGTCGGCGATCATCGTTGACCACGAAGACACGATGAATGCCGTGCTCCATCATCGTCCTCGCTACATCGACGACGGGCATTTGCGGATGCACAGTCAGCGGATCGTTCGTCATCGCATCGGCAACTGGAACAAGGTCGTACTCGCCAAGCATATCGTGAGAGAACATTGACTCCTCCCACTTCTGCGTTTCCGGATTGAACCAGTTTTCTGTATGCGGAATCTGCCCTTCCAATGCATCCTGGTCGGCTTCAACAAACGAAACAATGTCCGATGTGGAAATCACTCCAATGCATCGATTCTTATCGTCGACGACCGGAACTCCGCTGACATGATGCTCGGTCATGATCTGCATGGCGTCCTGAATCGAATCCGTCGCTTCCATACTGACGACCCCCTGACTCATGATGTCAGCCGCTGTTTTTGCTGATGCCACATTACTGGTCATGAGAATTCTCCTTTTGAGAAAACCGCCGCAGAGGTGCTGGCGGAACGCCGTTTTCACGGCATGACGAAGTGATGTTGATCCGGTCGGACGACCAGAACCGGGTGCTTTGCTTTGCGAACAACTTTTTCAGCAACACTGCCCATCAGCATGTGGCTGATGGGTCCATGCCCGTGAGTTCCGAGCATCTTCCGCCTGAGCGTACTCAATCCGCTGTTTCTCGAAGCCGATCTCGGCTTTCATCAGACCGGCGGTCAACGTGGTCACAGTGTTAGCCAGATTTAACGATTCGCGTTTAGTCGATTCGGTCAGCTCAACTTCACGACGTGGAATGGTCGTCTTGAGCGATCTCGCCGTGCGAAGTTTCGCCGATTCCAGCAAGAACTGAGCCGATTCTACAGAACGTTCCGCACGCTTCAGGATGATCTCTTCGGTCTCTTCCGTCAGATCGTCAGCCTTGTACATCTGCCGCAACTGATTGAGTTCTTCCGTTGCATATTCCAACGCGAACTGAGAGCCCTTGAGCGACCTTTCAGCACTCTTGATTGACTGGTCTCGATCCACCGCTAGAAAGTATTGAAGGTCGTCGTTGGCGTTCTTGACATTCCGTTCGGCCGCTCTGACGGACATTGGTGTCGTCTTACGCTGCGCGTCGAGGCCAACCTTCGCTTCTTCCAGACTCAGCTTACTGACAGCCAGAGCCTGTTCAGCCGCCGCGACGGCACGTTCCAGCCCCTCAAGGTCCAGCTCGAGCAACTGATCGCCCTTCTTCACCAACGTGCCATGATCTTTTGCCGATTTAACTTCCAGCTTGCTCCAGACTTTCGGACGCAAGGACACCTCGACTGTGTGCTCGCTTTCAAACGTCCCCGAGAGATTCAGCTCGATCCGCAACGGTTCCGCCTTAACCGCATGAGTGGCCGGTGGCTTCGCCTTAGTTTCCTCTTTTTTCGTTTCCTCGTCCGCTGCATAAGTGGACGATGCGTCGAACAGCAGAATCCCAATCAGCCAGATAAGACAGTGCAAGGTACTTCGTTTCGTCATTTCAAACTCCGTCGTGAACTGAAGAGGCGGTGGGAAAATTGATCTGCTGACACAGGCTACTGCTCTGCCGTCCGTACTTCTACAAGCGGCATCCGGAAGACCGGCCGAGACAGAGTTGCCTTCTGGGCGACGACCATGTCCTGACGCAATACGGTGGCGTCGGGCGCAGGGTGCATTTGCTGAGAATTGGAACTCGTTCTGGTACAACCATAGACCAGATCAAAGTCATGCCCTTCCGGATGCGTTTCAGATCACGCGGTGACTCAGAAGCATCCCCTTTTCTGATCGCTCGAACGAATTACATAGTCAGGACATCAGTTGTGGCCCGTCTCATTCCCCTGCTTTGCCTTTTCATTTCCACTCTTAGTGTGGCTGCCAACGGTCAGGAGATCGTCGCGCACCGCGGTGCGTCATTCGATGCTCCGGAGAATACGTTGTCTGCATTCCGGCTTGCCTGGCAGCAGAAGGCCGACGTCATCGAAGGCGACTTCTATCTGACGAAAGACGAAAAAATCGTCTGCATCCACGACAAAACAACCAAACGAGTCGCCCCCAAACAAACAGAGCGATCCGTTGCCGGATCGACTCTGGCAGAACTCAGAACCCTGAACGTTGGAAGCTGGAAGCATCCCCGCTTCGCGAACGAGAAAATCCCGCTGCTCGAAGAAGTCCTTGCCACCGTTCCCAAGGGCAAACGCATTTTTGTCGAGATCAAGTGCGGGCCCGAAATTATCCCACATTTGAAGAGACAGCTCGCCGCGTCATCGCTGACGCCGCAGCAGATCGTCATTATTTGCTTTCAGAAAGATGTCGTTACTCGATCGCGCCGCGAAATGCCGGAGTACAAGGCAAGCTGGCTTACCAGCTACAAGCAAAGCTCTGACAAACGAGGCTGGAAGCCGACTCGCAACGAGGTATTGCAGGCGTTAAAGACGACGGCAGCAACGGGCCTCGGGACCAACGGAAATCTCAACGTGATCGATCAGGATTTTGTGGACGCCGTACGTGAGGTTGGACGCGAGTTTCACGTCTGGACAGTCAACGATCCCGATTCCGCACGAAAGTTTCAAACGCTGAAAGTCGATTCCATCACGACAGATCGACCGGCCTACATCCGCGACGCACTTCGATTGAAGACATCCGCGAATTGATTTAAATCCGAATCACGACGGAACAGAATCCTGTCCGTTCCAATCACATAGATCGCGGAGAAATATCAATGTCACCATACGTCGCTGAATTCATCGGCACGATGCTGCTTCTGTTGCTGGGCGACGGAGTTGTCGCCAACGTTGTTCTCAATAAAACCAAAGGCGAAAACAGCGGCTGGATCGTCATCACTTTTGGCTGGGCCATGGCCGTGTTTGTCGGAGTGTTTTGCTTCGCGAACATTAGTGGCGCCCACTTGAACCCGGCAGTCACGGTCGGCCTGGCATGTGCCGGGAAGTTTGAACTCACCAAAGTTGCAGGCTATCTCGCGGCTCAGTTTGCCGGGGCGGCCGCAGGGGCGTTTCTGGTCTGGCTGACGTATCGTGATCATTTCGAAGTGACCGACAATGCGGATGCAAAATTGGCGGTGTTCTGCACCGGGCCAGAAATTAGGAATCCGTTGTCCAATCTAATTTCCGAAATCATCGGCACCTTCGTTCTGGTCTATTGCGTCCTGCATATCACGTCGCCTGAAGGCGGGCTCGGATCTCTCGATGCGCTTCCTGTCGCATTGACCGTGCTTGCAATTGGAATTTCGCTCGGCGGAACGACAGGCTATGCCATTAACCCAGCCCGCGATCTTGGCCCGCGCCTGATGCACTTTTTGCTTCCCATCTCCGGCAAGCGAGATAGCGATTGGGGCTACGCGTGGATTCCGGTCGTTGGGCCAACCATCGGCGGCGCGGTAGCAGCAGGATGTTTTCTCGCTGTGGGGTAACATCGGCGGTGAGCATCAGTGGTCGAAGCACTACGCACCGGGGATGACTCACCGTCGACAGGCGCGGGCAATGTTCCTCGAAGATGACCTCTGGATTCTGCATGGAGGAAAGGTCGACAGCGCCGACGGCAATGCAGTTTCGCAGGACACTTTGGTCGGCCCACCTGACCGGGTAACGTGGGTCGCAGCGGCGACATCCGAAGTCGATGGCATGGTGACGGCCGGCGGAAGAAAATTTTCCTCACCACTCAAACCGGCGAACTCATTCTGCATCGGCGAGTGACGTCGCAGCCGGACATCCAACACACAGTCGTTTAAGGAATCTTCGCCATGATGTTGAGACACACGTGGTCGTTCTGCGAAAAACGGACAGCGACTTCGACCTCGAAGCGTTGCTCCTTCCGTAGGAAATAACTTCGTGAATTGGGTGAGCGTGCCGATTTTCGTCATTCCCGCGCAGAGTCCTGGGCTCGCGAAGGCGGGGCCGGGACTCTGCGCGGGAATGACGAAGTTGGAAGTGGGAATGACGAAGTTGGAGATCGGGAAATTAATCCGGGACTATTCCTTAATCACCGGCCGTGCTCACTGCAGAGAACACTCCATGTCGTCTTTATCGCTGGCAATGCTGGCCGCCCTGCTGGGAGGCAGTCCTTCACTGAAGGTCGTACATCGGACCGAAGACCCGCTCCGCGTCTACGTCGTCGCGGAACTGTCGGCCGACCAGGTTGCCGAGCTTCCGGAAGGCACCTTATCCCGTAAGGCCGGGCGACAGGTCTTGACGTTTTCACTTCTTAATGCGGAAGGCAAACCGGGCAGCCCCATGCTGGGAGACTATCAGCAAAAGGGCTCACAGCTGACATTCTCGCCGCGGTTTCGACTGACGGCCGGCTCGACTTATGCAGGAAGGCTGCACTCAGCGACGAGCGACACGTTGACCGTCAATCATCACGCCCCGACTTCACGGCGTCAGAGCATGGCGAACGTGACTGACGTCTTCCCGTCTACGGACACGCTGCCTGCAAACTCGCTCCAATTCTACATCCACTTTGACCAGCCGATGCGAGAGGGACGAGCCATCTTCGAGCGCATCCACCTGCTGGACGAAGAAGGAAAGAAGGTGCTTGATCCGTGGCGACGGACGGAACTCTGGACCGAAGACGCTCGACGATTCACGCTGTGGATTCATCCCGGGCGAGTGAAGCAGGGAGTCAATCTGCGGGAAGAATTCGGTCCGGTCCTGCACCCCGGTCGAAAATACACGCTGCTGATCGAACAAGGTGTGCAATCTCAAAATGGACGACCACTTGAGGCCGCGTATCAAAAGGAGTTTCGAACCGTTCCGGATGATCGCTCACGACCGCTACCTCAGAATTGGAAACTGACTCCGCCACGAGCGGGAAGTCGAATGCCGCTTCGACTTGAATTCGGCGAGCCCCTGGACCACGCACTGGCGCTGCGCTGTATCGAAGTCCGCACGGCACAGGGGCAGCAGTTAACTTGCAGCATCACTCTGCAGGACGATGACTCCGTTGCCTTATTGACGCCGCCCGTGCCGTGGCTTGAGGCCGATCACCTGCTAATTGTGGATCCCATCCTCGAGGACCTCTCCGGCAACACACCCGAACGAATCTTCGACACGGACCTGACAATGAAAAACGGCCACCAACCGCAACTCCAGCTCCCGTTTCGCCCGCGACTTCCGAGCAGCTGATCCGCCGGCAAATGATCTGCCGAGCAACTGATCTGCCAGCAAATGATTCGCCAGCAACATCGCCCGGTAACACACATCCGGTGAGCGCGTACGAAGATCCGAAGTTCCGACGGAACATTGAACGTCACGAAGAAGTGTTCGCAGGTGGCGGCAATTCGTTTGAGCCCCCACCGAAGTTTGATCGTCGTTCAGGACGCCTCGATCATGACTCGCTTGCGGCGGCGAACGCGACTCTCTCCACTACACGGCTTTGCCGATTTGCCATCATTTTCTGTTCGGCCTTCGCGAAATCCTGGAATTTCAATGTTTCAAAATCGTAACGCCACTCTGTCATGCGTTCTTACGGTCGTAGTTTGTGCCAACTCAATTGCCATCGCTCAGGATGAATGGGAAGTGACGGCCGCTGGCGAGGCGTCGCTGGCCAGCGGTCTGGAATGGCTTGCCCGGAATCAGGGACCGCAGGGCAACTGGGAATCGAATGACCTCGGTCTGGTCGGAATGGGTGCGCTCGCGTTTCTCGCCGACGGACACTTGCCGGGGCGAGGCAAGTATGGGGACGTTGTCGAACGCGCGCTGGACTATGTGATTCGGAATGCTCAGCCGTCGGGATTACTGAACATCGCCGATCCTCAGCGGGACATGTACAACCACGGGCTCGCGACTTTTGTGCTCGGCCAGGCTCACGGCATGACGAACGACAAACGGATTTCCGGCGTGCTGGAACAGGCGTTGCGGCTGATCGCGAATACTCAATCACGCGACGGCGGCTGGGACTATCGTGCTCGGCGTCAGAACTACGGACACGATCTGAGTCTCGTCGTCATGCAGGCCAAAGCGCTGCGCAGCGCTGTCGACAGCGGGCTGGAAGTTCGCAACGACGTGATTCAGCTTTCGATCCAGAGCGTCCGTCAGAAGTACAAAGCAAAGAACGGAGCCCGCAGCCTGGACGACCCTAAAATCAAAGAAGGCCCCGGCCAGTTCACCTACGACGGGCACAACGGAACGACCGCAATGGCGGCGGCAGGCGTCGTCTGTTTGCAGGAATTTGGCCAGTACGACGATTGGCGGATTCCCAAAAACCTCGACGTGCTGGCAGACGCTGTGAAAGAGTTGAAAGCTCCGCGTCAGGGAGATGGCCGAGTCCCCTTTGACGCGTACACGCTTTACTACGTCGGGCAGGCTCTTTACCAGGTCGGCGGAGCCTCATGGAAGGACAGCTACCCGACGCTGAGGGACCAGCTCATTACATCGCAGGTAAGAAAACCCAGCGATCCTGGCGAAGACGGATCATGGCGCGACCCTCGCTACGTTACGGGAGGCAAGCCTTCGCGGTTGTTCGGGACGTCCGTCGCCTGCTTTATTCTGGCGATTCCGAACCGCTACCTGCCGATCCTTCAGGAAGGCAAGATCGAAAGCGTTCGCAAACGGTTCTGACAAGGGCGGAGCCCTTGACCCGATGCGAGCTACCGCTCGAAAAAGCATTATTCGCCCTGCGCCCTCGCTGAGCTGAGCTGACGTCTCATGATCTGGCTGCTTCTAATCTGGTTTGTGATTCTGTCGATCGGCAACGCCGAAATCCTGGTCACCACCGTCAATCGCGTCCACTCGTCGAAACTTCGCGAACCGCAGTTGCGACACGTCCGCCATCTGCACGACCTGCTGATTCCTCTGTGGCCTACATGGCTGATCGTCGTGATTGGCTTTACCGGTCCCGGAGTACTTTTTAACGAGATTTCGCCGAGCGAAGTCTGGCAACTACTGCCAGTCATTGTTCAAGGCTGGATGGTCATCTGCATGGCCGGCTTCGTCGGGTTCAGTTGGGCAGTCATCCGCTACTGGACTCACCGGCCGCCGCGACAACAGATCGGATTCTCGTCAACGGTCGTCGATTTTGAAGTGGAACTGGGAAGCCGACCGGTCGGCGACGGGCCATACGCATCGCTTCTGAATTTTCCGTTCAACGATTGCTTCAAGGTCGAATTTACCGAACGAACGTTCCAGCTTGACCGTCTCCCGAAAGCATGGGACGGACTGTCGATCCTGCACCTGACGGACCTCCATTTCACAGGCACGATTGATCTGCCGTTTTTTGAAGCGGTTTTCGAACGAGCTGCTCAATGGGACTACGACATCGTTGTCGTCACGGGTGACATTCTGGACTCTGAGGAGCTGTTTGACTGGCTGCCAAAGACGCTCGGAAAACTGGACGCCCCGCTCGGAAACTACTTCATCCTGGGAAATCACGACTGGGGCCTGGATTCTGACCGAATTCGGCAGGCGATCTGCGACCTTGGCTGGAGAAACGTCGCGGGAACTCTGCAAACGCTGGACATCGCAGGAAAACCGCTCGCGATCGGCGGCTCCGAGCGACCGTGGATGGGCAATCATCCCTCGTTCGCAGCTATCCCAGACGACATTTTCCGACTCCTGCTGAGCCACACTCCGGACAATCTCTCATGGGCCCGGCGTCAGCATGTCGATCTGATGCTCGCAGGCCACAATCACGGGGGGCAGGTCATCCTTCCGGGCATTGGACCTGTGTATTCACCAAGCGTCCACGGATGTCGATATTCTTCCGGAGTGTTTCGTTCGAATTCAACATTGCTGTTTGTCGGCCGAGGTTTGTCCGGCAAACATCCTTTGCGAATCGGAGCAACTCCCGAAGTCTGCCGCATCGTTCTGAGATCGTCCTGATTCTGCCGACCAACCACGAGGGACTTTGCTGTTCTCGAAATCCGCAGTTCCCACTATCAAACGCGATGAATGTCGAGGATGAAGGAGTGACGTTGCCTCGGCTGTAATCAACACGAGCGTGGGAATTACAAAATGCGTGGACGCATGATGTTCCTTGTGGCCGTTCTTGCGGCCTCGGTTGGGTGTCAGATGGGACAGTTTTCGCTGAAGTTAAACCGCGATCACGTGATTCCGCTCCCAGAGGTCAACGTCCTTCCCGAGCAATCGGAACCCGAAATCCTGGATGAGTGAATCCAGGGCGTGACGTGACCTTAACTCAAACTTTCCACGCAGGATTTCTGATGACACTGTCAGTTGCGAAGTCTTTGTTGATACTTACTGTTGGTTTTACGGTTGGCTGTCAGAGCATGGGAGGGCAACGGACCACCGCTGTCGGGGACATGCCCAGCACCATTCAGACAGTTAAGGCAGACGCCAGTTCGAACGACCGCAGCCCCATCGTCCTGTTGAGTGGAAATTTGCAGCCCGCAGAAAAGCAGGCCTCCACGGAATCACAAGACCAGAGTCTCTGGTCAAAGCTCAGCAAGCCGACGAGATTCCTGCTCCCGAGAACCGACACAGAGTCAGCGACTACGCTCGAAACTCCGCAGGGACTCGACGACGGATTTTAGAATCAACCTTTTTGATCCGAGATATATTTGCCCCGCGCAGACGGGACGGCCTTGGTGATGCTCACCGACAAGAGACGCACTCGCCCCCCGGCGGCCCTCTAAAAGTATCTGCCAACACTGGCGACATCGAAGCCAAAGACCATCATCGCCAGAACACAGATGGCAATGCGCTGCTCGATAAGTTCTCGCAGGTGGCATCCGACGATCGGCCCAATTAACATTCAACTCGGCTATGAAACAGACGCCACCACGCCGATTCATCATTCCCTGACAAAAGAGAGATTGATCCTGTGCAAATTAAAGTCTCTAGTCGACACGGTACAGTTCGCCCCGAAGCCCGTGAGCACATCACGACTAAAGCAGAAAAACTGCTCACCTACTTCGAACGGGTGACAGAAATCTCTGTGACGGTTGATTTCGAACACGAAAAAGCTGCCGTTGAAATTCTTGTCGACACGGAGCACAAGCACGACTTCGTGGCAACTGCCGAAGGAGACGAAGTAGCTTCAACCTTTGACGCTGCCCTGCACAAGATGGAACAACAGATCCGGAAGTACAAAGAAAAGCTGCAGAATCACCGGCGCGACACGCCGATGAGTGGCCCAGTTGACTGAGTGACCCAACGAGGCATGTTCGTTGCCGAGTTGAGAAGCCGGTAATCGGCTGGGAGTCGAACCTTCAGGTGGCCGAAGTTTTGCAGAAACGGACGCAGACAAAACGAATCTATCCAGTGGCTCTGATTCGTCGATTCCATTGACTCACTCAGTTTTCCGGCCTACCGTCCCCTCGTTGCAGATTGTGGCTCCCAAAAGTGGTGAGTCATCGATAAAGAACAATAGACGTCAAACAACTTTCTGCTGCGGCGCCAAGGTGCAGGACTAAGGTGCGGGTCACGCAGCCATGTTGATTTGCAAGAAAGCGTTTCAGAGGAATTCCGATGAAGTTGAACGAGTTTGTAGTTGCAGACGCGATCGTCCCCGACCTGCAGGCGGCATCTAAAGAGGACGCGATTCGCGCCATGGTGACCAGCCTGAAGAAGTCAGGCGCAATCCCCGAGGCCGATGAGGAAGGGATTATCTCCGCAATCCTGAAACGGGAAGAACTCGGTTCAACGGGAATCGGAAACGGCGTCGCGGTCCCTCACACAAAGCACCCTTCTGTCGATCGACTGGTCGCGACAGTCGCTCTGTCAAAGACCGGGGTCGATTTCGCGAGCCTCGACGGCGAAGACGTTTTCATTCTGTTTCTTCTCGTGTCGCCTCCGGATCGCCCCGGCGATCACCTTCGAGGGCTCGAGAACATCTCTCGTCACCTGCGTGACCAGACGTTCTGCAGTTTTCTACGGCAGTCAAGCACGAAGAAGGACATCATTGATCTCCTTGACGAAGCTGACTCAGAGTAGTCTCCATAACGAGGGTCGGCGGTGCTCATCGGAAATGCTCGTTCTTCTGAGTCGCGTTGACTGAATTTCCAATTCCCAGAGTTATGTCGAATACTATGAGTGACGCCGTCACCGAAAATGTGACTGTGCCAGGCAGGAACGGGCTGCACATGGTGCCTTGCTCGTTAATAGCTCAGCGCGCGTCAAAATTTTCGAGCCAGATCACAATCAGTAAGGGCGCCACCAACGCTGACGCTCGTAATATTTTCGAGTTGCTGGGACTCGGAGCTGGCGAGGGAACAGTATTAACGTGCCAAGCCAACGGTGAAGATGCCGCTGCGGCAATTGCAGACCTGGTTGATCTTTTTGAATCGGGTTTTGAGGGACATGCTCACCGAGGGTCCAGTTGAAGCTGAGCTTGCGTTTGAAGAATTCAACGATTCTCACTGGCTCAATAAGTTTTTTGACTGAGCCAAAGTGGATGTTGATTCCGCCTGTTATCACTTTTAACTGGATAAACGATGCTGACACGGACGGGAATTGCGGTTTCTCCTGGTGTTGCGATCAGCCCTGCGATGCTGTTCGGCTCCCAGGAGTTTCGTATTCCTCAACGGTTCGTAAGTGTCGATGCCGTCCATTCAGAAGTCAGTCGATTTCAAGCATCGGTCGCGACAGTCAGCGACGCACTTAGCGAGAACGAACGAGTTGCCCGTGAGCAGCTTGGTGATCAGTACGCGGCGATCTTCAGCGCTCACCGCATGATGCTGCGGGATCCGAAGCTCAACGACGAGATCGAAACGCTGATCCGGACGAAGTGCTTTTCGCCAGAGTTTGCCGCAAGTCGAGTTTTGCGGAACTACGCGAAGACTCTTCAGAACCTTGGAAATGCGTACCTCGCAGAGCGTGCCGCAGACGTCTTCGACCTCGAGAAACGGCTTATCAAAACACTGCTTGGTGAACAGCGGCCTGAGCTTTCACACCTGGCAGAGCCCGTCGTCGTTCTCGCACATAACCTGACGCCCGGCGAAACTGCCAATCTGAATCGCGACTTTGTAAAAGGCTTCGCCACAGAAGCAGGCGGCCATACCAGCCACACTGCCATTCTTGCCGGTGCGTTGGAAATCCCGGCTGTCGTTGGGATTGGAAAGTTCCTCGCAGACGTATCCGCTGGCGACGTCGTCATCATTGATGGCAACCGCGGTGAAGTGATCATCGATCCCGACGACGAAACCATCGCCCGGTATCAGGATTCGCTGAAGCAACGGGAGTCGGAGTCAAAACGCCTCGACGCCCTCAACACAATTGAAGCTCGCACGAACGACGGCGTCCGAATCCAGGTCCTCGGAAATATCGAGTTCCCGCAGGAAGTGATTCAGTGCGCCAAGCGTGGAGCTGACGGAATCGGCCTCTACCGCACAGAATTTCTTTACCTGGGCTCTGACCACGAGCCCACGGAAGAGGAACATTACGACGCTTACTGTCGCGTGATCCAGGAAATGGGCGACCACCCGGTCGTCATCCGCACATTGGATCTGGGTGCGGACAAGATTCCGGGAGACATCGAAGAATTTCGCACTAAGGCTGACAATCCAGCTTTAGGCCTGCGAAGCATCCGACTCAGCCTTCGACATCTTGGGCAATTCAAAGTCCAGCTCAGGGCGATCCTTCGAGCCGCAGTTCATGGAGACATTCGGATCATGTTTCCGCTCGTCACAACTCTTCTCGAGCTGCGACGAGCCAGAATGATCCTCGCAGACGTCGTCGAAGATTTGGAAGACGAGAACGCTGAGTTCAAACGAGAAATTCCGGTCGGGATGATGGTCGAAGTTCCCGCCGCAGCGCTACTGGCTCGCAATTTTGCAAGAGAAGTTGACTTTTTCTCCATTGGAACGAACGACCTCATCCAGTACACGATGGCTGTTGACCGTGCCGAGCCTTCAGTTGCCAGCTTGTACCGTGCGGGCGATCCATCTATCCTCCGGTTGATACAAATGGTGATCGAAGCCGGTCGAGTTGAGGGGATCCCTGTAACCGTCTGCGGACAGATGAGTTCAGATCCGAAGTTCGTCCCACTACTGATTGGCTTGGGAATCCGAAACGTTAGCGTCACGCCAATTTCGGTCCCGGAAGTAAAGGATGTCGTCCGAAACTTCTCTGTCGCAGACGCAGAACAGATAGCAAAACATGCACTGTCTCTCGATGTCGCCAGGGATGTCGAGAATTATCTTAAAACTGAATTAAACCGATTGTGCCCGGATCGAATTTCGGGCTCACCAGATTCATAGACTCAGTTACGGACGGACGACACGTTCGCCGCCCATTCAAAATACACCACGACATATTTGATAACCACACAGGGTATTACCTCGCGATCTTTCAACACTGATCTCTGACGATTCAAAGGCAAGAGTTGACGTCTGTAAAACACCAGCCTGCATTTCCACAAACGCCTGAACTGCAGGTGCCGGGGTGGAATTGCGGACCGGCGTTGCCTCAAATCATCAGCCAGTTGCCACACTTCAATCTGGTACGCGTCGCAGAATCGAAACGGCAAGCCGTTCCGTCCTCCGCACCTTTCCGGTCGACAGGAACTGGCAACTGGAAAATTTGGATGGCTTCAGGATTGACACCGAAAACCAGTGTCTCTGACATCCCTGACGCCATCAGTGAACCATGCGTTGCTTCCGCAGCCGCTGAACAAAAGGCTGATCGTCTCGTCATTCCGTACTATGACCTGGCTGCAAGTCGCAGTCTGTCATTAGTTCCCTGTGGTGAAACAATCGAGCCTGCTGTTCACGACGCTCACAGAACGGTTGCAACGTTCGAAAGAATCGTGCGAGGGAATGCCCCCAACATCGGGGGATCCCATGAAAAAAGAAATGTTGATCAATGTTCGCCAGCCGGAAGAGAGCCGGATTGGCGTTGTTGAGGACGGCGTCCTTGAAGAGCTTTACGTTGAACGAAACAGCCTCGAAAGCTGTGTCGGCAACATCTACAAAGGCCGTGTCGTCAACATCGAGCCCAGCATCCAGGCGGCGTTTGTTGATTTTGGCGTAGGACGAAACGGTTTTCTGCACGTCAGCGACGTCGAGAACCAGTACTTCAAACACCTGATCGACGAAGAAACAGAAGCGAAGCAGAAAAACGGAAAACGCTTCAATGAAAGAAGCGTTCGCAACAAGCCGCCCATCCAGGAAATCTTCCGGAAAGGCAGCGAGGTTCTGGTTCAGGTCATCAAAGAAGGCGTCGGCTCCAAAGGCCCGACACTTTCAACCTACATCAGCATTCCGGGCCGTTACCTGGTTCTGATGCCAGGCCTCCAGCGAGTTGGCGTCAGCCGCAAGATCGCTGACGACGATGCTCGAAGAAAACTTCGAAAGCAACTCGTCGAACTCGATCCACCTCCCGGCCTTGGGTTCATTATTCGGACCGCGGGCCTTGAGCGTTCTCAGGAAGATCTTGAGCGGGACCTGCACTACCTGATTCGGCTCTGGAAGGTCATCTTCAAGCGAATCAGCAGCACCTCGGCCCCAGTCGATATCTACCAGGATAGCGACATGATCACGCGGACGATCCGCGACATCTTCAGTAGCGATATCGACTCAGTCTGGATCGACGAGCCCGAGGCGTACGAGCGAGCCTGCGAGTTCATGAAGGCTGTCCTGCCAAATCGTGTCGATCGAATTCGCCACTACTCTGGGCAGGAATCGATCTTCCACAAGTACCAGATCGAAGAAGAAATCTCCCGGATCCAGAATCGCACAGTCCCGCTGAAGGGTGGCGGTTCAATTGTGATCGATCAAACGGAAGCCCTCGTCGCGATCGACGTTAACAGCGGCAACTTCCGGATCGATGATGACGCCGAGGAAACTTCCTACCAGGTCAATCTTAAAGCCGCCGATGAGGTCGCTCGCCAGATCAGACTTCGTGATATGGGTGGCGTCATCGTCATCGACTTCATTGACATGCGGGAGGAAAAGCACCGACGCGGAGTCGAGCGAGCACTTCGTAACGCGATGCTACGAGACCGTGCTCGATCGAAAGTCCTTCGGATCAGTCCGTTCGGGTTGATCGAAATGACCCGTCAACGAATCAGACCGTCGCTGCGACGGAGCATCTACAAAGATTGTCCGTGCTGTAACGGGACTGGCCTCGTCAAAACGGCCGAAAGCGCAGCCATCGAAATCATGCGTGCTCTAATCACTGCTGCCTCTCGCGAAGAGATCGAGCATTTGACCGTCGAAGTCGAGCACGAGGTTGCTGACTACCTGAGCAACCGCAAACGTCGCGAAATCAACGCAATTGAAGACAAGTGCCAGTTGGCGATCAGTATTCGAGCTCGCACCGACGTCACACCAAACCACATTGTCATCGAAGCCAAAGATGCGGCAGGACACCAGTTCCGGATTCCAATCCCCGGTGACTCGCAATCAGGAAGGTGAGGCGGTATTCTGCCCCGCTAATCGGCTCCCGGGATTCCGGGCGCCTGATAATTTGCTGTAACTCGTTTCAGAATTAGTAGTTCTGACCGGACATGGAAGGCCGATACGAGTTTATTCTGCTCGAAAACGGCGGCATCAGTTAAGAGGCTCTTCAGAGCCAATCAAGTGAGTTTACGAATGTTTGCAATCATTGAAGACGGTAGCCATCAGTATCGAGTCGCTCCAGGCGAGACGCTTGTCGTAGATTATCGCGACACTGCCAACGTTGGGGACTCGATGCAGTTCGAAAAAGTCCTGCTCGCCAATGGCGGCGGATCCAGCACGATTGGAGGCCCTCTGATCGAAGGGGCGTCTGTCTCCGCTGAAGTCATCGACACAGAATTGAAGGGCGAAAAACTCGAAATTCAGAAGTTTCGCCGACGCCATGACTCAAAGCGTCACACTGGCCATCGCCAGAAATACACGGTTGTGAAGATAACGGACATTAGCGTGCCGGGTCTCGAAGTTGTCGAGACAGCCGCCGCTGAATAGACAGCACAATCGACCGCTGACAAAAGAGGAGTCCAAATTAATTTGGGCTCCTTTTTTACGCGCGCGTTGCGAAGTCAGAAATCAGATTGCACGAGTATGCGTCGCTCTGCCTCGATTCGAGCATCGACAGCCCCTGAGCGACACAACCGTCATAATCCCCACCAGCCGTCACAATCTGCACAAGAGTGACTGATCGATCACACTCCTCACTTCCAGCAACGTCGATATCAGCGGATGACCTGAGGTGGCAGTGCGCCACGCATCAGCCGTTCGCCCATCGATAAAGCTGGAAGAGTGACATGTTGCCTCATTATCGAATCTTGAGCACGTTATTGCTTTTCGGTCTAGCCTTCCCGCCGATGGCGTCGGCTCAATCCGCGACAGGGCCAAACCAGTGGTTGGCCGATTACGGATTTGCGAGGCAGGAATCCAAAAGGCTGGGAATTCCATTGCTGATCCACTTCTCGGCGACGTGGTGCGGGCCGTGCAAACAAATGGAACGGGACACGCTTCATTCACAAGCTTTGCTGTCAACGTTTGGTTCCAAAGTGATCGCGTTGAAAGTCGATAGTGATGAAAACCCGGGACTGATCGACGCCTTTCGAGTCGAGTACCTCCCTACCGACTTAATTGTGGCACCTGATGGAAAAATCGTATCTCGCACAACCAACTACCAAAGCCGCGATAAATACCTGGCCAATATCAACCACTGGGGCATGCAGTTTTCTGACGAACGAGCAGCAGCCATCGCCCAACTGACACCGCCATCCACGACTTCACAGCCAAATCCTGGTCAAGGCCCCTCGATTCCGATCCAGCGAGCACCCGTCGTCGCAGGTCCCCAGAGGCCAATGCCCAACCCAACCATTGTGCAACGTCCGGAGACAACCTCACCAGCTGCCAGACTAATTGGACTCTCAGGCTACAGCCCAGTTGCAATCAAGACTCGCAGAGTCTGGACGAAAGGTCGGGAAGACCTGGCGGTGACCTGGCAAGGAGTCGTGTACTACCTTGGAAACGACCGTGAGTATCTGGCATTCAAGAACGCTCCACACCGATATGCCCCGCGTATGTTGGGCTGTGATCCCGTTCTGCTATGGAACTCGGATCGAGCCGTTCAAGGGGCCGTGGAATATGGAGCCTTCTACGACGGTGATCTTTACCTCTTCACCACGGGCGAAACTCGGGACCGCTTCAAAGTTAACCCCGACCAGTTTGTAACCGTCCGCCACGTGCTGAACCCAGAAGAAGTCGTCGGAACGCGAATCCGCTAAGCAAGTGGCTCTACACGCAGCGTAAGGCGAACACCCCAAGGCGTGCGGCACGTCCCGCTCCACCTGGTCTGACTTTAATTCCGACGCCACTCGGCGAGTGGCAGAACGGGATGGACTGTCGCCAGGCAACAAACAGATGCGGACTGGCTGAGATATTCCGTCGATTTAACGCATGATCTGTCGACGTTTTCGTCCTCACCATGCGTGTCTCGATGAGCAATGCACTTCTTATCTTTCTGGCGACGGCCGTCGTGTCTGCATCGCCAGTGCCCAACGTTGCAGACTCCAGCCTGGCCGCGAAGCCGTATGGAACGGTCCTGTCGTTCGATTTTGAACAGGACGAAGACCGCGAACCCGATGGATTGCCCGACGACTGGAATCGCCGACGCGGCCCCGGATTCCCCAGCTACGTCAACTGCGAGATTGATGAGCAGCACAGCCACGTCGGTGACCAGAGTCTTCGCGTCAAAGTCAACGGTGGCAAAGTCGCGTACTATTCTCCGTTTAACCGCGAAGTTGCCCGGATCAGCCCCGAATTCAATTACATATTTCGGGGCTTCATTCGAACAGAACGCCTGAAGCACGATTACGCGCTCTTCACCGTTTCATTTCTGAACTCACGACGGCAAAGAGTTCAACGGTTTGAGACAAAGGCGGTCTCCGGCACTCATGCCGAATGGGTTCAGTTGGAACTCGGCCCGCTCAAACCCGACCCCGAAGTCCGTTACGTCGTCATCGGTTGCCATGTTGACCATCGCGACCTCGACGACATCAAAGGAGACGTTTGGTTTGATGGAATCTGGCTGGGAAAGATGCCGCGACTCACTCTCATGCCGGACGCTCACGACCATTTCCTCACGCCCGACAACGACGTCGTGATCAATGCGGCGGTGTCTGGACTTGAATCCAGCTCGCAATTCGAATTGCAGCTGTCACTCAGTGATGTCGCGGGCGACGTTCTTGAGCAGAAGTCGTGGAAGCTGGACACCAACGACGGCGGAGTTTCTTTAAGCGACATTGGCGGCAAGGAAATTGGCTGGAGAATCGCTGCGAGGCAACATGGGTGTTACTTCGTGCGAGCAGTTTTGAAACGCGATCAGCAGACAGTTCAAAGTACGGAAACAACGCTCGTCATCTCTGAACCCGCACAGTCTAGACCAAACGGCGAATTCGGATGGTCGCTCGATGGTGGCTTGGGGCCGCTAAGTGCGGACGAACTGGCTCTCGTTGCTTACGAAGCTGGGATTCACTGGGTGAAGATTCCGGTCTGGAGTTCGATGCATGAGGACTATGCAACCAACCCTGCCGAACTTACTCGGCTGCTGGAAGGATTGTATGACCGCTCGATTTCGACTGTCGGCCTGCTCAACGATCCTCCCCGAGCCATCCGCAATCAATTCGCCAAAGACTGGACGGGAACCAGCGAGATCTTCGCGCTGCCGCCGGACTTCTGGGGACCTTCACTGGAACCGGTGCTGGCCCGGTACGGTTCGACCATCGAGTACTGGCAACTCGGCGGGGACACGGACACCAGCTTTTCAAACTCAAAACAGCTTCCTGAAATCATCAAGCAAATCTCGACGCAGTTCGACCAGCTTGGGCGCAACTCAAAAATTGGAGTTCAATGGCCATGGCCGGCTGCCTACCCGATCCCCACCGAGATTCGAAATCTATTCGTGACAATCGGGAATGAGGATGGCCTCAGTCTTGAGCAACTCGAAGAGGTCTTCAGCGACAAGACTTCTGAAACCGCCGAGCACTGGACGATGCTCAGGCCTCTCCCACTCAAGCAGCCCCTTAAGAATCGAGCAGGCACCCTGATACGGCAGATGGTCATGGCCAGACTCAAGGGCTCCAACGGGATCTTTCTAAGCGGCGTTCTTGACGGTGATCGAGGGCTTCTGAACGACGACGGAGCTCCGACACCACTTTTTCTACCGTTCAGAACGACAGCCATGAACCTGCGCGGTGCCAAACATCTGGGGTCGTTTCAGTTGCCAGACTCGCCGAAGAACTACGTCTTTGAACGCGACAAATCGATCATTGTCGTTTTCCCTGGCGATAAACCATTTTCCACCGATCTGAATCTTGGAGACACGGTCGAGCATGTCGACATGTGGGGACGCCGCTCTCCCCTGCCCCGAAAATCCGGAAAGCATCATGTGGCATCTGACGGGGAACCCGTCTTCTGTACCGGCGGTTCTGAAGCGATGGCGCGTTGGCGGCTGGAAGCTGGTTTCGAAAAGGGAGTGATTCCTGCTGAGTATGGCGGGCACCCTGATGCGATCGTTGGACGCAACACCTGGCCGCAGGGTGTCAAAGGAACTGTCTCCCTGAAGATCCCTCGCGACTGGGAGGTAACTCCGGACTCATGGGAGATCGAGCTTGCCGCCGGAGAGTCTTTCCGACTTCCCACCACAATCAACTTACCTCAAACGGCAAGCCTTGGTACGGCAGAGGTGGTTATCTCCTTCGCCATCACGTCCGATCGTCGGCGAAGTTTCGACGTCCACCGCTCGCTTGAAGTCGGACTGGGAGACGTCATCGTCGACGTCTACACGAAACCGCTGCCGGATGGTCAGCTGTTGATTGAGCAGTAC
>CALDJX010000300.1 GCA_937899075.1 uncultured Planctomyces sp.
CGATCTGCTTCTCGTCGGCGACGTTCTGAGTGACGAGTGTTCCGAGTCCTTCGACCGGTGATCCATCAGGAGTCAGATCGAGCTGCCCGCTGACCGAAAGAACGGCATCGCGTATCGACTCGGCCGGAATGCGTCGGCGGTGCGCCCGCCACAGCAAACGGTTTTCCGGATCGGCGTTCCACGAAACTTCATCGTGGCGGCTACTCATCTGGTAAGTTCGGCTGAGCACGATCTGCCGGACGGCCTGCTTCGTCGACCAGCCGTCGCGTACAAAGTCCGCAGCCAGTCGGTCGAGCAATTCAGGATGCGTGGGCTTATCACCGAGTCGTCCAAAATTGTCGACGCTGGAGACGATGCCCTGCCCCATCAGGTGATGCCAGATCCGATTGACAAACACGCGTGCCGTCAGCGGGTGATCGGAACTGCCGATCCACTCGGCCAGTTCCCGTCGGCCACTTTGCTTCTCTTCAATCTTCAGAGCCGCTCCTGAGTACGCGACCTGCAGAAATCCTCGCGGAGCTTTTGGGCCGAGGTTGCGATGCTCGCCGCGAATGTTGATCTCGCAGTCGTCGACCTGCTCGGCGTCGGCGACGGCGATGGCCTGCGGCAGCGGAGCCGGAGCATCCTTATCAAGCTGTTTGAGTTTTTCTTCGAGCTGCTTTTGCTCTTCGGTCGCGGACTTAAGATCCGCTTCCGCCCCTTTCCGCTCCTTGTCGTCTTCGGAAATCTCGTTGACGACCGGTTTGCCCTTGTCATCAAGTTCAACCAGACGGACGGCATCCAGCGTGACGTAGCCGACCGTTCCGCGAGTCGAAACGGTGATCACCGCTGGCTTGCCAGTCTCAAACGGAAAGTGACCGAGCGACGCGAACAAACCGTCGATCGGTCCCTTCTTTTCCTGGTCAAGCGAAACTTCAACCTCTGATTCAGCATGTTTTATGCTGATCGGAACATTGTCTGCCCGACCGGTGGTGCCTGAGTACGCCAGCTGAACGTCGTACGTCGCCGTGCGTGGAATTTTGACAGTGAACTCGGCCCACTTCTCACCCTTCTCCGACTTCGCGTCGTGAATGTAGCCCTCGCCGATGAACGGCTTTGAGAAGGTGGACTTTGTCCATGACCCCGTTAGTTTTGCCTCGGCATCATCAACCAGCAGCGAGTTCGTGTTCTTACGAAGCAGTTCGATTTTCTTGCCAAGCGTCGTCGACTGATTTTTCGCAGCCTTGATCGACGCCTCAAGCTCCTTCTTTGTCAGCTCGAATTTGCGGACGGCGGCAAGGTGTTCCTCTTCCGCCGGAAGCTGACGGCGAGGCCACGTTGAAACGTACTGCTGACTTTCACCCTTCAACGTACGAGTGCTTTTGAGAATGCCGGCCAGCGCGTAGTAGTCCTTCGTCGGAATGGGATCGAACTTGTGATCGTGGCAGCGGGCACAGCCCAGCGTCATCGCCATGAATGTCTGACCGATCGTGTTGAGCTGTTCATCGACGACGTCCATCGTGAGCTTCTCTTTGTCGCGTTCGCTGAGCATTTTCGTGCCGAGCATCAGGAAGCCCGTCGCGATGATCCCTTCGGTGAGTTGTTCATCGTTTTCGTGAGGCAGCAGGTCGCCGGCAATCTGCTCCCGCACAAACTGATCAAACGGCTTGTCGCGGTTGAACGAGTCAATGACGTAGTCGCGATATTTCCAGGCGTTGTGAAAAGTCGCGTTGAAGTCCGCGCCGTTTGAGTCGGCATACCGAGCGACGTCGAGCCAGTGCCGGCCCCAGTGGACTCCGAACTGCGGTGAGTCGAGCAGTCGATCAACGACCGACTGAACCGCGGTCTCCGACTTGTCATCCAGGAAAGCCGCAACCTCTTCAGGCGACGGAGGCAACCCGATCAGATCAAAGAAGAGCCGGCGAATCAGCGTTCGTCGGTCGGCATCGGCAGCAGGTTTCAGTTTGGCGGCTTCGAGCTTTCGCAGAACGAACGCGTCAATGTCCGACTTTGGCCATGCCTTGTCTGAAACGTCGGGCCGCTGGTGATTCTCGACAGGACGGAACGCCCAGAACTGTCGCCCGGCTTCGAGGTCGATTGTCCGCTGAGGCTTGATAACGCCCGGTGCCGGATGGTCAGTTCGAGGATCCGGCGAGCCCATCTCAACCCAACGCTCGAAATCCTTCACAACGTTGGGTGGAAGCCGACCGGCCGGCGGCATCTCGACGCCGTCGTACCGCAGAGCCTCGATCAGCGGGCTTTCGTTCGGCTTACCCGCGACGATCGCCGGCCCCGAGTCGCCGCCCTGCAGCAATCCGGCCGCCGAGTCGACGAGCAGGTTGCCTTTGATCTCTTCCGACTTCGCCGAGTGACACTCGTAGCAATGCTTGATCAGAACCGGTCGGATTCTCGCTTCGAAGAACTCCAGCTTCTCAGGAGTTATCGACGGCGCATCATCCTCAGCACGCAGCTGTGTGCCGCATAGAGCCAGTGCAAGTGCGATACAACCTGGAACCAGACACCAACGACGAATGTTTTGACGACGAATGTTTCGACAATGTCTAAGTACGCCGAAGGCGTTACATCCATTAGCCTGGGGTCGCCGCGCAGCGGCGCACCCCAGGTTGCGGCCGTCAATTTTTTTGTACCCTGAAAGGGTTCCACAAGGATTCATGGGATTTGTGCAACCCTTTCAGGGTAGTCGTGCTGCGGGTTCTATTCCCTGGGGTGACGCCGCTTCGTGGCTGACCCCAGGCTAATGGATGTAACGCCTGCGGCGTATCGCAAATTTTCCGACTTCGATCGCTAGACACCGAGCGACTCAATGAAAAACACTCGCTCCCGCAGAGTGTGCGAGAGCGAGTGTCTTGTCACAACGCATCTTTCGTTACACGCGAGGAATGTCGAATCCTACTCGACGTTCGCGAGCGATAAATGTTGCTGCCTGATCGTCGCCGATAATCTGCTCGGTCTTCGGATCCCACTTGATCTTTCGACCAAGTCGGCCAGCGATAGCACTCAGGTGGCAGGCACTCATCGCCTGAACGTGAGAGAACACGTCTGACACCGTCAGGCCGCCTTCGGCGATGCAGCGGTAGAAGTTGTTCTTGTGACCTTCTGCCGGTTTGCCTTTGTAAAGGTTCACAAGATCCTCTTCGCCGAACTGGTCCTTATCCCAGTTTTCTTCGATCGGTGCGCCGACGATCTTGCCACGGTTCACGAAGATGCGGCCCTTCGTTCCTTCGAAGGTGATGCCGTTGTCGCCTCGGCTGGTCACGTCCATGACGACGCCGTTGGCAAACGTGTTGATGACCGAGAAATCGTGCGACGTGTTGTAGCTGTCGTCGACGACGGCGTATCCGTCTTTGTACTCGACCGGATGCTTGACGTCGGTGCCGTCAATCTCGACCGGACCCTGACCTTCGCCGTTCTGACCGAGAGCCCACATCGCAATGTCAACGTGGTGAGCACCCCAGTCAGTGAACTTGCCGCCGGAGTATTCGTACCACCAGCGGAACTCGTAGTGGCAACGCTTTTCGCGGTATTCGACGGGCTTCACCTGCCCCTGCCACATGTCCCAGTCGAGGTTTTCCGGAACTTCGGCGACGGGGAACGGTCCACCCTTCGGGCTGCCGTTAATGCCGACCGTGACTTTGGTGATGTCGCCGAGCAGGCCCTTCTGGACCATGTTGACGGCTCGGAGGAACTTGTCCTTCGTACTGCGCTGTTGAGTTCCGACCAGGAAGGCTTGCTTGGGGTACTTCTTGCAGGCGTTGCGGATCAACTTGTTTTCTTCGAGCGTCAGTGTCAGCGGCTTCTGACAGAAAACATGCTTGCCTGCCTGCAGGGCTTCAATGGCGATTTTCACGTGCCAGTGGTCTGGCGTCACGACGCTGACAACGTCGATGTCGTCCCGCTCCAGAACCTTGCGATAATCGCCGTAAGCATCCGCTTTGCCCTTGCCGATCCGGTCATGGTTCTTCGCTCGATCCGCATGCTTCGAATCGACGTCGCAAACCGCGAGGACGTCGCCGAAGCCCGCGTGCCCTTGAGCGTCGCCGGTCCCCATGCTGCCCACGCCGATGCAACCGATGCGTGGTCGCGAGTTGGCTTCGTCGTTGGCGAAAGCGGGAGTGCTCCACGGAAAGTACGGAACGGACGTCGCGGCCGCGGCGAGCGCGGATGTCTTCAGAAAGTCACGTCGATTAGCTGATGGCTTCTTCATTTTGCGTTTCTATCCTGAGTATGAAAGTTGAGGCAGGCACACGGCGAAGCTATTTGAAACCTTCGCCACCGAGTCAGAAAACGAGCTACGGATTGTACCCTGGCCAGGGGCACGGCTTCCAGACGATCGCTGTGTCGCCTTTTTTTCGGTCACGACGGATCTGACGCAAAGTCGCGGAGACGCAGAGGACCGCAAAGAAACATGGGTAAATCGTCAATCCAGTGCAATGCTCCGACGCTCGACTTGAACAACAATGTCAGAGGCCGCTCTTCGCGAATCTTTGCGTCTCCGCGACTTTGCGTCAGGTACTCCAGCATCACTGCCGGACTGGCAAGCCGCCCTGGATGCGGTCGAGGTCGACCTGTCTCAGATTCGGGTCGAGCTGCATTTGCCAGGTGGCCACCGGAATCGATGGATTCACCTCGATGGCGCCGATGGTCATCGTCATTTTCGAACCGGCTTCCGGGCAGTTCAGCACGATGGTCCGAGGCAGCATCACTCCGGCGGAAGGCTGGAAGTCACTCATTGACGCGCTGGTGATGAGTTTGTCGTTCGCATCGTAGAGGCTGTGTTCGACGATTTGTCCCAATGCCAGATCGACGAGCATGACTCGTTGAACCTGTTGACCCTGGACATAGTCGGCAGAAATCAGCTTCGCTCGATCGGGAGTTTCCGGATCGCGCAAAACCTGCACGACCGCAGGATCAATCGGGATGACGCCTAGAGCCTCCATCAGCCATGACGGAGGAAACGGAATCGGCACAGCCTGTTGTCGATCCAGGCCGTCGTGAGAACCGGTGAGAACGATGTCCGGTTCGTTGGCTCTCATCCAGAACCAGAAGCGGTCGCTGTTGGAACCGAAGTCGACTTCCGTACCGCGGATCGATCGCGCCGAGAAGCGAAGGTTCTTCGGACTTTCGACACTGACGTTTGCTGAAAGGCTGGGAGCAATCACGCCCGTGCCGCTGGCTTTGATACGAACGTCGGTCGATCGCCAGGCAACCACCTGTGAACGCTGTTTGTTGAGGTGTTCGAGGATTTCGTCAGGACTCGCGTCCGACATCAACGCTCGGGGCGGCGGCGAAGTTGTTTTGCGAACGACCCAGTCTTTGAACGCACATCCCGGTAACACGGCCAGGACGCAAACGGCGACAACAATCGAAGACAACCGAACTCGTCGCTCATGCTCACTCGGTCTTTCTGAACTCACGCAAAGTCGCAAAGCCGCAAAGGATCGCAGAGAAAAACTTTGCGAATCGTTGCGGCTTTGCGACTTTGCGTCTGAATCTGCATGACCGAAGTCGATCGCAGTGTTGCGGCGTTGTGTCATGTCAGCCCTTCCCTGGCCCTGTCTTCGATCAAGTATCCGTTTGATCGTTCGTCCGTGAGTCCGTCGTTAAATCAGCTCAGCTTCAAGCTGAGCGTTCAAAGTCGCCTGCAGATTCGCGATTTCCTGTTCGTCAAGATCCTGATCCGCGACCTCGTAAGGCCCTTCGCTTTTGCTGCCGATCACCTGCAGAAATTCGTTGCCGTCGTCGTCCGTTCGTTGCCCGTCAATCCTCAATCGGCGTTTCTGCAGAAGCAGTAAAGCCAGCACGTAATGCATCTGATCGTGCGCCGGATTCGGGTCTTCGCTGAGCTGCTCGAAATACCGCATCAACGCTTCGGTATCGATCACTTTCGGTTTGGGAGTGTCGTCCGGCACCAACGCCAGCCACTCTCCCACACTGTCTTCAGGTGGTCCCTTCCAGCCTTCTTCGGAATAGTCGAGCCGCAGCAGCTCACCATTCCGATCAACCAGCACGCTGTGACAAGTGCTGCCCGCTTCAAGCGGTTCACCCGTCGCGGCACACGTCTTGCCAATTGATTTGAGCTGATAATCCACGAATCGATTGCTGTCATTTCGTAGGCTGGAACAAGCGCAGCGCAGTTCCGGCAAAAAATGGTTTATGGGATTTCGCTGCCGGAACGGCGCAAGCTTGTTCCAGCCTACAGAGGATCGTATCTCAAGCGTAAATTCTGCCACAAGACGGACTTGAGTCACGCAGACCGACGCCGATGACGGCGGTCTTGCTACTCGGAGGCGGCGGGCGACTGGTCCGGAACCTGCCGAAAAGTCGTCCGAATCAGGCGAAATCCGACCGAACGGTACAGCTCGACGGCCGGAGCGTTTTCGGCGGTGGCTTCCAGGAAGACTCGCCGCAGACCAGCGGCTTGAAATCCGGCCAAAGCCTGCAAAACCAGTGCCCGTCCCAGGCCCAGGCCTCGATGATCCGGGCAAACGCCGACATTCTGGACGGAACCGGCGTCACGGCCGTTAGCCAGGCCCTGGATGGTTCCGCAGTCGACGGGCTCGGTATTTGAGCCTTTGCCATCACGACAGATCAGCCAGGTAGCCTGCGGGAGGAACGTTCGCTGGCTGGCGATTTCCAGCATGAGTCGCCGGCAACCCTCAAGCGTCGCGAGCGACGGAAACACCTGAGAATCCAATTCGCTGCGGAAGCAACCGAATTTGGTCACCGAGTGGCGGTCGAGATCTTCCGGCTTCCACGCGACGAAGCGATACCCTGGCGGCAATTCCGCATCGGGAACTTCGTGCTCGGAAAAATTGAATTCCATTCGGAATCGACGGAAATACCGCATGACCACATAGACGCCGTCTGGAGATCTAATCTCGTAAGCGGAACCGACCGCTCGGAGACTTCACTATACAGAACCACGGAAAGCACGGAACACACGGAAAGAAATTCTGTGGAAGGCGTCTGAACCCGGCGAAATGGCATCAGCAATGCCTGGGACTCTAAACCACGAAAGAAAACGAAATACACGAAAACAACATGCGGCCTTTTCGTGGTTAGGGCCGATCGAAATTTATTCATACATTTTGCGAGTGTCGTAACGCCGACTGGCCTATTACGCCGGAGGCGTTTGATCCAATAGCCTGGGGTCAGCGAAGCGCCACCCCAGGAACGCGAAGAGCGGATTCACGTACGCTGAAAGCGTTCCACAATCGGCGAGGAGTTGTGCAACGCTTTCAGCGTAGAAAAATTACGACAATCCAACCTGGGGTGCGCCGCTGCGCGGCGACCCCAGGCTATCGGATAAAACGCCTGCGGCGTACTTCTTGCGGCCATGTTCTCGTCAGCTGTCCAAATGCATGATTAATTCATCCGCTATTCCTTCATCATTCCGAACAGGAATCACTCCAAGGCGTGAACTCAATCTTGTTTTCGGCGGCGAGTTCGTTCGATACGAATCCGACAACCGATCGGAACTGTTTCTTTGACCTCGGGCAGTTTATCGAGCAGCGCGGCAGCGACGGCTTCCTCAACGTACCGACGTTTAACTTTGTCGGCGTTGGGACTGTCGTCCATCGCGCCCATGTAGACGACTTTCCGATTCTTGTTCAGCACGAAGAATTCGGGAGTGAACCCGGCTCCGTAGTCGTTGGCGATTTTTTGAGTCTCGTCGAACAGGTAAGGAAACTTGAATCCCTTGGCCTCGGCTTTTTCTTTCATCTTCGGCGGCAGGTCTTCCTCGACCTTGTTCACGTTCACCGTGACGAGCGCGACCTTGCTGTCTTTGCCCGAGTGCTTTTTCGCAAACGCGATCAGCCGGTTTTCGTAGTCGACGGCGTACGGACAACTGTTGCAGATAAATGCCAGGACGACGACGTCTCGCATTTTGAGATCACTCAGCGAATGCTTCTTCCCGTCAACGCCGGGCAGCTCTTTCCAAGCGGGAGCCTTGTCGCCGATGTTGAGTACCGGGTTGTACTCGCCAGCGGCCGAGAATCGGGGATACCCCAGAGCCAATAGAATTGTCGTCACGACGACGCGATGAATTAAGGTCGTGCCAGAGTGGCTGCTGCTTTCAGACATTCCATGTTCTCACTATCGAAACTGACGAGGCTCTCGTTGTTTCCAACGATGTTCACGCTGCAAAGCGGCGATTAGAGTTCACGCTGGAACGGCACGTCAAACGAGCATCCTGCATCACGAAGCGTGGATGTAACCGCTGTGGGCAGGCTGCCGGGACAGTTCGCCGATTACCGATTCGAAGGAAACACATTCAATGAGCACTGCTCGCATTCTGGCTTTTGCCGGAAGCACTCGAAAAGCCTCGTTCAACAAACTGCTCGTCGCGGCCGCGGTGAAGTCCGCCAAAGCGGCGGGTGCTAAAGTCACGCTGATCGATCTGAAAGATTTTCCGCTGCCGCTCTTCGATGAAGATTACGAAACCGAATACGGCATGCCGGAAAATGCTGCCCGGCTCAAAAAGCTTTTCATCGAACACAACGCTCTGCTGATTGCGTCGCCCGAGTACAACAGTTCGATCAGCGCCGTCCTGAAAAACGCCATTGACTGGATCTCACGCCGCGCCAAAGGCGAGCCGATGAAGGCAGCATTTCTTGGCAAGACGGCAGCGATCATGGCGGCTTCTCCGGGAGGACTCGGCGGAATCCGAGGACTGGTTCATCTGAGGTCCATCCTGCAGAACGTCGGCGTGCTCGTGATGCCTGATCAGATCATGCTGCCTGAAGCTCACACCGCATTCAACGATGATGGCACGCTTAACAACGAACGGAAGCAAGCCAGCATCGACGCCCTGACTGAAGAACTGGTCGAGACCGTCCGTAAACTGCAAAGCTAATCTTGAAGACAAGCCAGAAGTAATGGCCACAGAGATCACAGAGGCCACGGAGTTGTTCTGAAGAGTGTTTCTCGGTGGCCTCTGTGATCTCGGTGGCTGAAACTTTTAAAACACTTCACTGAAAACTGTCTGATCCAAACTCCATGCTCACTCAATTTGCCATTCGACTGATTTTCGGGATGAGCCTGGTGTGGTGCGTCATGCCTCGCTCTGAAGTGACGTCGGGGTTCTTCCGAATTCAAAACCTTGTCACGCTCGGACTGGCGGTTCTGGCGTTCATGGCGATCGGTCCGGCTCCGGTTGCCGAGGGCGCGGAGCCTGTGCTGTCTGCCGAGATCGTTCGCTGGATCGCGATCGGGCTGGCGACAATGTCGTTTCTCGGTTCGGTGATGTGGACACTGGAACGCCGTGCGGCCGGGACGCGATTCGCTTTCGGCATCGGCATCGTATCGCTGATCACTGTCGTGCTGAGCAGCGTGCCCGGCGACGGATTTCTGACGCTCAAAGGAAACCTCACGTGGTTGACTGAAATTGCCGTCGCGGCCGTTTCCGGCGCGACGGTCGGGGGAATGCTCCTCGGGCACTGGTACCTGACCACTCCGACGATGTCGACAACGCCGCTGAACCGAGTCAACTGGTTTCTGCTCTGCGTGGCGGTTGACCGGTTGCTCTTTGGAGCGATCGCCCTGGGACTCTTCTGGCCATTCGCCGCTGAAGACACAGCCGCAGTCGGAGCCACCAGCTGGACATCGACTCACACCGTCTGGTTGATGCTGGAATGGACCGGCGGCATCCTTGGACCGCTGGCCGTGTCGATTATGGTGGTCAGAATTCTCAGGTACAAAAACACGCAGTCAGCGACGGGCGTCCTGTTTGTGGGCGTCATCCTGGCGTTCATTGGCGAGATGACTGGCGCACTGCTGCGTCACGAACTGCAACTACCGCTTTAACTACGAGCCACTTCGAAACGAGTCACGGAACATGCAGCTCATCTATCAATGCCCGAAGTGCGATGCGCCAAACATCGAGGTCGTTTCGGCCGACACTTCCAAACTCTCGTGCTCAAGCGGTGACTGGTCGCGAGACATCAGCACGGCGGACATCGAAGACGATCGACCCAAACGCTGCCTGTGTTGCGGCAACGAAGATCTCTGGCGGCAGAAGGATTTTCCGCAGGCGCTCGGTCTGCTGATGGTGGTAACGGGTGGCACCCTCAGCACGATCGCCTGGTGGTACGTCGAACCAGTCTGGGCGCTGGGGATCCTGCTCGTCTTCGCCGCGATCGACATGGTTCTGTACGCGGTGATGAACGACGTTCTGGTTTGTTACCGCTGCAGCGCGAGACACCGCAAAGCCAACATCCACGACGATCATCCGCGGTTCAACCTGGAACTCAACGAACGCTATCGGCAGGAAGAAATCCGCCTGGCCGAAGCTCGGAAGTCGTTGTCCTGAATCGTTCCGATAGTGATCTGACGCAAAGGCGCTAAGACGCAGAGAAACGCAAAGAGAAGTTTCTGAGTCAGTTTTCAGAATTCTGCCGTCCGTTCTTGACTTCCGTCCTGATTAAACCCAACAGATCTTCGCGAATCTCTGCGTCTTAGCGCCTTTGCGTCAAAATTTAAGTTGGGAACCGGATTGATGCCCACTTCTATTCCTGTCCAGATTCCGGCCACGTTGAGATCGGAGTGCGGCGGACGGTCGCAGTTAACCGTCTCTGCTTCGACGGTCGGGCAGGCTTTGGTACAACTCGCTCAGAGTCATCCGGGTGTTTATCGGAGTGTCTGCGACGAGACCGGATCTGTGCGGCGGCACGTTCATCTTTTTGTGAATCAGGATCTGCTCAAAGGCGATAACGGTTTCGAAACACCGCTGAATTCCGGCGACACCCTTTTCATCATGCCCGCTGTTTCGGGAGGCTAAACATGGCTGAGCGACTCATTCTTTGCATCGGAACGAAAAAAGGTCTGTTCATCGCCGAGTCCGCGAAGACTCGCCGGAAGTTCGAACTGCGAGGCCCCTTCCGACCGGGCGTCGGTGTCTACTCGGCCCTGATCGACCAGCGCGGTGCGAAGCCGACTATTCTTGCATCAAGCTGCTGCCCGTTCTTCGGAATGAAGATTCTACGCTCGACCGACCTCGGCAAGACGTTCAAGGAAACGAAGTCGGCTCCGGCCTTTCCAAAAGACGACGGGCGCGCCCTGGCCAACATCTGGTCGCTCGAACCCGGCAGCGGCAAACGCGATCTGCTATGCGGAGTCGAGCCGGCATCGCTGTTTCGCAGTAAGGACGGCGGCAATTCCTGGGAACTGGTCCCCGGCATCAGCAACCACGAACACGCCAAACAGTGGCAGCCCGGCAACGGCGGATTGTGCATGCACACGATCGTTCGAGAAGGCAACCGAGTCCATCTTGGAATCTCGACCGGCGGCCACTACCTGAGCGAAGACGGCGGCGAGACGTTCAACGCTTCCAATAATGGAGTCGGAGCCGGCTTCGTCCCGGACCCGTATCCCGAGTTCGGTCAGTGCGTTCACAAGATCGCGACTCACCCGGATGCGCCGGGCCGACTCTACATGCAGAACCACGGCGGCTGGGAAGATCGACCGGGAATCGGAGTCCTCCGCAGCGACGACCACGGTCACACCTGGCGATCAATCGCCGAGGGCCTGCCGTCCGACTTTGGCTTCCCGATGGTCGTACACCCTCACGATCCCGACACGATTTACGTCGTCCCGCTGGACCCTTCGACCAGAACCTGCCCCGACAACAAACCCGCCGTCTGGCGAAGCAACAACGGCGGCGACAAGTGGAAACGCCTGTCGAAAGGCTTTCCCAAAAAAGAGAGCTACTTCACGATCCTGCGCGACGCGATGACGATCGACCATCTCAAATCGCCATCCCTCTACTTCGGCACAACCACCGGCCAACTCTGGATCGGCCGCGAAAGCGGAGACCAATGGGACTGCCTGTTCGACTCCCTCCCGCCGATCAACTGCGTCAAAGTCGCGGTTGTGTAGACATTTCCTCGATTCTTCGAAACAGCCAGTTGATTAACCACGGGCGTCTGAAGCACCAGAAAAATAGAGATCCAACTAAGAACCGCAGTTGCCGCACTGCGGAAGTGAAGAAAGAAGAGGCCTGACCCGGTGGGATCCAACAGGCGGCGCAGTTGTCCGCAACGCTATCGATTCGAGCGTTTGCTGCTCGCGGCGTAGATCGCCGACCGATTTTCTTCTGTCATGGGGACGTCTTCACGCACGGATGTCTCTGAAGTTCTCATTGATTGGACGACCAGTTTGACCGTGTCGGCCGGTGGGTGTTCCATACGGGTGAGAACTTCCACGAGGTCCTCTTCGAAGCGTTGTTGCCATTGGTTCTCGTAAGTCTGCTGACTGAACGACACGATGTCCGCGACCGGGAGTTCGTTCAGCGATACGAGCTTGAACCACTCGTCGTCGAGTTTGACCTCGGGCTGGTCGTCCTGCCATCGCACGGCGGCGAATGGCGATTTCTTTGGATACTCTGTGGCCGCACGTTCTGCTCGAAAGCGTTCCCGTTCACGTCGCGATTTGTGTTTCAGATAGTCGCCCCCGGCGGCGATCAGGATGGCCAACACAAGCAGACTCACAGCGATCGCCAGCGAACGGCACATGAAGGCCGGCGATGAAGCACTCTGTGCGGTGTCGATTTCTTGCGAGTCTTCGCTCGTCGTTTCATCTCTGAGACTCTTTAGCAGCGTCAGCAGTTCCTGGCGGCGAGGTTCGTACTTTGAGCATCCACATTTTTCGATCAGGAAGTAGAGAAACGAAAAGAACGCCAGGAAAAAGACGACGCTGTCCATGTTGCTCAGCAGGTCCAGCCAGTCGTCAGACCTCAACCAGGCGGAATGGAAAGCGAATGTCACGATGGAAGCAAAGAGCGGCGAAGCACTCCACCAGAAAGATTTGCTGTGATACCAGATTTGCTCGTCCACTTCGGTCAATGAACGCTCCACGCAATGCACCAGTGGTTCGTCCGGTTGAGCAGGCTTCAGCGGGTGACGCATGCGGTACACGATCGGAAACACGACCCACCAGACGAGAACCGGCAACGTCAGATACCACGTCCAGGGGGACGACTCTGTGACGCCCATGTAGATCCACACGGGCACCATCAGGATGGCAATGCCCACTCCGACATAGTCGCTCGTTTGAACCACCGCTCGAAAAGACTGCTGGTCACGCTGTACGACTTTGAGGAGCACATCGGCATCGATGGAGATTTTCGTCTGAGACGATTGAGTCTGCCATGCCTGCTGCAAGTTGTCAGGATCCGTGGGGCTGTCAGGAATCATGGGACTGGCCTTCCATCAGTGCACTAAGAGTTTTCTTCGCCCGATTCAACTTCACGCCGACATTGCTTTCCGAAATGCCCAGCACTTCGGACATCTCTCGATAACTCAGCTCGTCCAGGTAAAGCAGGACCAGCGCCGCGTCGGTTTTCGGGAGCTGATGAATCGCTTTGTAAAGCTGCTCAACGGTGTCTCGATGCTGAGCCTGTTCCGCGCTGTCGAGCGTTGCAGTTGCCAGCGCCTGAACTTCGACGAAAGGTTGCTGTCTTGATCGGCGGTGTTTGTCCTTGCGGTGCCAGTTCATCGCCGTGTGCAAAGCCACTCGATAGAACCAGGTCGCCGCGCTGGCCTTCTGTTCGAACTTTGGCAGAGACTGCCAGGCCTGAAGCAGAATCTCCTGAGCCAGGTCCTGGCATTCCTCGCTGGTGAGCGTGTAAGCGCGTGCCACCTTCATAACTGACGAGCTGTGCTCGCCGAGCCAGTCCATGAACACAGACTTTTGATCATCGTCACCCAACGTAAAACCTCATGCGGGACAACCCGCCCGTCGATGCGAGCTACCGCTCGGAATTTCCAAATGAAACCAGCATGACGCGAGTAAGTCACAGGGTAAGAACCTCATCCCAGAGGTATTGGTAACTCGATCAAGCGATTCCTTACAGAAAACAAATCTTTTCCTCTGCGAACGGGCGAGAAGTCAGTTTCGATCGGCCCGGCGGCAAACAGGAACTGAGTGAAAAGAATCGGTAAGCTGGGAAGACGCTGTTCCAGAATTCTGCAGATTGCGATCGACTTATGAAAAACACGGCGACGACCATTCTGGCTCTGATAGGGGCCTGCGGCCTCTGCTTTCAGACGCGGAGCTTTGTTTGCGCTGCGGATGTTTCAGCGCCGGCGACTCAAACGTTCGAAGAGCTGAAAGCGGCGGGAGCGTTGCGGTCGAACTATCGCAAGCAGGTTGTGCGGGCTGTAACCAGCAAGGCTCCACAGGCGAATCGACAGCGATCACAAAGCGGACGAAACCGTCTACGCGTCGAGTCTCTTGTTTAACCGGCAGAAACTTGATGGGATGGACGGTCTGAAACGATTTCTCCTCGCGAATCGGCAGGATCAGTTTGCCCGAGCCATGGTTCACAAGTTGACATCACTCTCCCCAGGGAGAGTGACGACGACGACGATCTTCATTTTCAATTGACCCGCCATGACTCACACGCGGCCAGATAAAGTGCGATGCGAAATGACCAACTCCTTTGGCTCGAGTCTCCTGGCGTTTCTCGTTTTGCTTCCGGCCGTCGCCAGCGCGGGTAGCTACGAGACTGAGATCCGCCCGTTCCTCACGAAGTACTGCGTGAGTTGTCACGGTCCGAGCAAGCAGAAAGCTGACCTGCGTCTCGACAAGCTGAATCCCGACCTGGTCAACGGCAGCGATGCGGATATGTGGCAGGAAGTTCTTGATCTGATCAACATCGGCGAGATGCCTCCCGAAGTGGCAAAGGCTCAGCCGAAACGTTCAGAACGTCAGGTCATCGTCGACGCGCTGACCTTGTCGCTTCGCCAGGCGATGGAAGCAAAACGTTCCACTGGCGGACGGAACGTTATCCGTCGTCTCACCGCCTACGAGTACAACAACACGCTGCGCGATCTGTTGCATCTCGATCTTCAGTACGCGGCCGATCTTCCGCCCGAAGGCTCTGCAAAGGAAGGCTTCAAAAACAACGCCAGCGTTCTTGGTACGTCGGCACTTCACATCGAATATTTCGAACGGATCGCGCGATCAGCTCTCGAACGGATCATCCTGGCTCCGACCGAGCGGCCGACTCCTTACTTCGTCCGGGTCGAGCCCGAACTGGCCTTCAAACCGGAGCCAGTCGCCGTTCCGACGGATGGGAAGCGACAGAAGAAACAACGTCAACCGAAGCAACGCTCCGGAACCGGGTACGACATCAAAGGCGACCACTTCGTCCCGGATAAGAATGTCAGAGGGCCGTTGTTCCGGCTTGATCATGGCGAACCGTCTGCCGACGGCGACGGAATTCTGCTCGCGGGAAATCGTCCCGGCGACAAGATTGGCGATCCGTTTGCTGCTGACCGGAAAATTGGCGGTGCACAGGGAGACGGTCGATCCGGATACCAGCCGGAGTTTCGTGTTGAGATGTACGAAGTCCCGCACGACGCGCCCGTTCTCGTCCGAGTCAAGCTGTCCGCCGCGCCCGGGAAGGACGAGACTTGGCCAAGGTTGTCCTTCGAACTGGGTTCGTTCCGCGGCGCAAACGTATCAGACCAGAAAGAGGCGGCGAACATAGAAATCCGCTCCACAGAACCGGAGGTCTACGAGTTCGTTGTGCACGGAGCCAACTTCCCCTTCCAGTCGAACAAACCCGGCCGGCCTTCTTACTTTCGAATCTTCAACGATTATCGCAGAGGCACCAGTCAGCTTACTTATGACGAGCTGCCGAAGTTGAACATCGACTGGGTCGAGATCAAAAGCAATCACTACGAAGCCTGGCCGTCTCCGCAGAAGCAGGCGATTCTTTTCGCGTCGAAGAACCAGGCTGACGAACTCATCTACGCCCGCGAAGTCATTGCCCGGTTTATGACTCGAGCATATCGTCGACCGGTTTCGGAAAGCGAAGTCGATCGAAAGGTGGCGCTCTTTCAAAAGCTCAGGGACCAGGAATCCTCTTTCGAAGCGACCATTATCTCGACGCTGACCGCCGTGCTTTGTTCTTCGAACTTTCTGCTGATCTCTGAACCCGAAGAATCGGTCGTCAAAGATGTGGCACCTGAACGACGGCGACTGAACGATTACGAACTCGCGTCGCGGCTCTCGTATTTTCTGTGGAGTTCAATGCCTGACGCGACTCTGTTTGAGCTTGCGTCGAAGGAGCAGTTGCATCAATCGGACGTGCTGATTGCCCAGGTCAAACGGATGATCGCCGACCCGAAGTCCGAGGGCTTCTCTCGAAACTTCGCCTCGCAATGGCTCGACCTTGCCGGAATTCATCGCCTCGCGGTGAACCCCGAATACTTCGATTTCAAAGAGAAAGACAAGGTGCTGTTTGAAGAGGAATCCATCCAGTTCGTGCACGAGGTTCTGAAGTCGGATCTGAGCATCACAAACTTCATCGATTCCGATTTCGCGATGTTGAGTCCCGCCCTGTCAGCTCACTATCGCATTCCGGGAATCAGCGGCGGCAGCTTTCAGAAACACGCGATCGACAATTCGCACCACCGTGGCGGCCTCATGACGCAGGCCAGCATGCTGTTTGGAAACTCGACGGGATCAGAGACTCATCCGATCAAGCGAGGCGTCTGGGTTCTGGAACGTATGTTGGACGATCCTCCAGCGCCGCCACCGCCGAACGTGCCGGATCTGCCCGAACCCGAAGGCAAGGACCTGGCCACTTTGTCGTTGAAAGAGCGGCTTGTCGAACATGCTCAGGTCGAGAGCTGTCGCGACTGCCATGCCAAGATTGATCCGTGGGGCGTTCCTTTCGAAAATTACAACGCCCTTGGTCAATGGCGTGAAGGAACTCGTGACCCGCTGGTTCATCGTGAACATCAAGCAGTTAACATCGATGCTTCAACCCAACTGAAGAATGGGAAGAAAATTCATGATCTCAACGATCTGAAGGACTACATTCTGACCGAAAAGAAACCTCAGTTCCGAACGGCCGTCGTTCGAAAAGTCATGGCGTACAGCCTGGGCCGTTACCTGGAGTTCTCGGACCGGTCGGCCATTGATTCCATTTGCGAAATGGTCGAACGAGAAAACGATTCTTTCCAGACACTGATTGAACAGATCGTTCTCTCAGAACCATTCCTGACAAAATAGACCTGAGCATCCCATGAACCATAAATCCTGGCACTTAAGTCGAAGAACTGTTTTAAAATCTGCTGGCGTCAGCCTCGCGCTGCCCTGGCTGGAGTGCATGGCGGCGGACAAAAAAGCCGCGCCAAAAAAGCGTTTCTTTGCAGGCTACTTCGCTTACGGCGTGCCGATGCCTGACGACGACGCTCCGGACCGAATGGACCACGGTTGGTTCCCTGTCGGCGAAGGGAAGGATTACCAGGCTCCGGTCATGCATGACAGCATCATGCCGCTGCGGGAAAAGGTCACGTTCCTGTCGGGACTTTCTCACCCGTCGATGCGAGGCACATCGGCTCACAAAGGGGCCGACTACTTCCTCACCGGAGCGAACATCCTCAAGACGTACGACAAACAGTCGATTTCCATCGACCAGTACCTGGCTCAATCTCTGAGCAACGACACGCGGTTCCGATCACTGGTGATGTCATCTTTTGGCGGAGTCAATCGTCCGTACCGTTCTTCGACTTTGTCCTTTGACCGAAGTGGTCGTCCGATTCCCGCGCAGAACAATCCGGCGGAGATCTTTCGACGAATGTTTGGCGAGGTCACCAATTCCGAGAAGAACGCGCTCGCCAGTCGCGGAAGTATCATCGATGAAGTGCTCAGCGAGGCCAAAGACCTGAACCGTCGGCTTGGCACGACGGACAAAGCGAAAATGGATGAGTTTCTGACTTCCGTCCGCGAAGTCGAACGAATGACCGAGCGATCCGTGAAGTGGCAAAGCACTCCCAAGCCGAAAGTTGATCCCGCTGATCTCGAACTGTCGGCAGACCCAACTTCGCCGCGGGAATACCTGACGGTCATGTATGAGCTGCTCGCCTTGGCACTCCAGACTGACACCACTCGAGTAGCCACATTCCAGACAGCTTGCGAAGAAGCCGGATTGACCGATCGGTTTCCCTCGGCGATCGGCCTGGCAAACTCTTCGCACAGTCTTTCGCATGAAAAAAAGAACTACGCCGACGTCGCCAGCTACATCACGTTTCTCAACGAGATGCACGCGAACTTCGTCAAAAAGCTGGATTCCATCCAGGAAGCAGATGGCACACTGCTGGACAACACTCTTTGTTTTTACGGGTGCGCGACCAGCAAGACGCACCAGGCCACCAACTATCCCATCATCCTGAGCGGCGGCAAAAACATGGGGTTCCAGCACGGAGCCCACCACCAGTACGGCGACAACGTCCCGCTTTCAAACCTGTTCGTCACCATCGCAAACCAACTCTCCGGCCCGACCGAGAAGTTCAGCGACAGCACGGCAGACGTCACGGAAGTACTGGCTTAACAGCCCGTTGAAGAGCGAATCTGTCGACCGGATCACTTAAAGCACGCACTGGTACGGCGGAATCCACGGCAAATTGATGATGCCGGTTCATCGTCGCGTTGCGATTTGGTCGGACATACCGGTTTTCAACTATGCGACTGGACCGCCTGTGCATGACGGAGCCGCATGGGAACCTTTCATTCGGCTGTTTTTGCCAGTCACTGACCGCAGAAGAGTATTGCTTCGATTTTGTCAGTCGCTCACGCTGTAGCTGTTCGCTCTGGCGAAGTACGCTAGTCAGCAATGCATTGTCGGGAAACTCCGTGATCCCAGATTCACCGCCTCAACAATCAAGACGGATATCTCTTAAGCCATGTTGAAGACTCATTTAGTTCGACTGCTGATTTTCTGCGTATGCTCCGCGATTCTGGCGACTCCGTCGGCGAATGCTGCCGAGGATTTTGCCTTCAGGAAGGACGATGTTGTCGCCATTTATGGCAACGGACTCGCCGACCGCATGCAGCACGCTCCGTGGGTCGAGACCGTTCTGCAGAGTCAGCTGAAAGGCCTGAATGTCAGCTTCCGGAACATGAGCTTCTCGGGAGACATCGTCAACAAACGTCCTCGCAACCAAGGCTTCACCAACGATGCTGAATATCTGCAGCACGTCGCGCCGGACGTGGTCTTCACCTTTTACGGCTACAACGAATCGTTCGCGGGACCTGGCGGTGCGGATGCCTACGCGGGCGAGCTTGTAAAGCTGGTCGAGAGTTATCGTGGGCTTCGGAAAGAAAAGGGAGTCGACGCGCGATTCGTACTCTTCAGCCCGATCGCCTACGAAAACACGGGCAGTCCCCACCTGCCGGACGGGACTGAACTGAATGCGAATCTGGCTGCGATTACTCAGGCCACTCGCCGAGCTGCTGATGAAACTGGCTCGACTTTCATCGACCTCTACTCGCCATCGTTTCAGTTGTTTGCGTCCAGCGATGAACAGTTCACGCTCAACGGTATTCATCTGAATGCAAAGGGCTACCAGCGACTGGCCGGGATTATTTCGCGACGATTGCTCGGAAAGAAGGCGTCCGCTGCTGACAGCCTCTATGCTGTTTACAAAGCGGTGGAAGATAAGAACTGGCACTGGCACAACCGCTACCGCGCCACTGATGGCAACGACGTCTGGGGTAGTCGATCAGGGCTGAGCTTTGTCGGCGGACAGAGCAACGCTGACGTCCTGAAGCACGAGTTGACCATGCTCGACGTCATGACGGCCAATCGGGACAAAGGAATCTGGGCCGCGGCTGAAGGTCGAAAGGTCGAGATCGACGACAGCAATGTTCCGCCACCGGTCAACGTAATTTCAAACGTGGGTGGCGGAAGCAAAAGTTCAAGCGCTGAGAAAGAAGGCAATGTCGAATATCTGACTCCTGCAGAGAGTCTCGCGAAGATCACCATACCGGAAGGCTACGAGATCAACGTCTTCGCTTCGGAAGAAATGTTTCCGGACCTGGCGAATCCCGTGCAGATGCAGGTCGACGCCAAAGGTCGACTGTGGGCAGCGAGCTGGAATACCTATCCCAAGTGGGAACCGCTGAAGAAGATGAACGACAGCCTCATGATCTTTGAGGATACCGACAACGACGGCGTCGCCGACACGCGAAAGATCTTCGCCCACGTTCACAATCCACTGGGTTTTGAATTCTGGGGCGGTGGCGTTCTGGTGACGTCTGGCCCAGACTTGATTTTCCTGAAAGACACCGACGGCGACGACAAAGCCGACGTCCGTTACCCGATCCTGCAGGGGCTGGGAACTTCCGACACGCACCACGCCGCTAACAATCTGGTCTACGGACCTGACGGCGGCATTTACTGGCAGAGCGGAATTTTCCTGGTCCACAACCACGAAACACCGTGGAAGCAGAACCTGAATATTGGCGCTTCGGGGCTGTACCGATTTGATCCTCGTTCCTACACGATCGCTCCGCACGCCGGCAACTCGCCGAATCCACATGGCACCAGCTTTGATTACTGGGGCTTCTGCTACGCCAACGACGGGACCGGCGGGCGATCGTATCAGGTGAGGCCTGAAGGTACGGGCTTCAAGATGCACACGCTGTTGACCAAGGAATTTCGTCCGGTCGCCGCCAACGCGATTATGTCGTCAGAACATTTCCCCGATGAGCTACAGCAGGACTTTCTGATCTGCAACACGATCGGGTTCCTCGGAGTAAAGCAGTACGACCTGGACCGAGAGGGTGAAGTCGAAGAAGAGGAAGCGAAGGCTTCCGTCGAGACCAATCAGAAGAACATCGAGATTACGCAAGGCGGCGGGCTGATCACGGTCAAACACCCGGCGTTCAAGGATGCAAAGATTACCGGATTCAAGCTCAGCGTGAACGGTCGCCAGCAGATGAATATCTCCGAGGTCGAAGTCATCAGCGGCGGCAAGAACATCGCCAAAACGGCCACGCTTGAGCTGTCGAGTCAACTCGCTGGGTATACGGCGCAACTGCTTGTCGACGGCAACAAGGACAATTTCGCCCACACCGCGAACCAGAAGAACCCGTGGATGAAAGGCGACTTCCCCGAACCCGTACAGATCTCTGAATTCAAGGTATGGAATCGCAAGAAATTCGAGAGCCGATTCGACAACGGCAAGATCGAGTTCTTCAATGGCAAGGATGTCGTCGCGGCCGTCGACGTCAAGATCAGCGGAGG
>CALDJX010000301.1 GCA_937899075.1 uncultured Planctomyces sp.
CGCCTCGATGAGGTGAAGGGAAACCTGCAATCCACTCAAAAACTCACAGGCTGTGGCAGTCATTCCGGATGGGACGCCTGACTTACAACATGCCGACCAGATGCTTGAGTACGTCGCTGTTCACGAGTTGCTCACAAACCTGCGAACGCAAATCCCGGATCGGCACATGACAGACCGCATCAACCGTCTGCCGCCCGAAGCAAAGAGTCCGGCCCGCAAAAGAAAGAAAACCACCCGCCGCCGCAAAGCATCCGACGCCCCACCGGTCGACTGACAACCCGACGAAGTTAGAGCAACTTCCGGGTTCGTCTTCAGAACATCGCCCTACCAGCACGAAGCGCCAGCGAGTGAATTTCGTATGACACTGATTCGCTCGCTGGCGCTTCGTGCTGGTAAACCATGAACACCAATTCTGAAAGTGCTCTATTCGCAGCTTCGACTCCAGGAGCGTTGGCAGCTTGTTGAGAAACGGAAAAAATCAAGATCTGACGTGTGCCACTGGCTCTGCCAGTGCTGAATTGCCTGCATTCGCCGATCCAAAAAGGCACTGGCAAAGCCAGTGGCACACTTTTTCGACTGGCAGTTGGGCTCGGTCCCGCGATTAGCCAGCCGGCGTCAGCCACGGGTGGCTCAGACAACTCATTTTGAGTTGTCTGAGTGGCTACGCCACAAGAGGTCGCAGGTTCAGACATCAGTGGCCATGACAACGGCACTTCCTGTGCTCACGCACCCAGACAACCATCCGGGACTGTCTGGGCCACCCGCGAAGATGTCCCAATGGCCTTTGTGTAGAACTCATGTCGTCAGTCATGACGCTACAGATCGAGTGGGACACCGATGGTGGTGGAAATGTTCCGCCACTCGGCGAGCGTGAATGCCAATGCGTCATCATCCGATGCGTCGGGGTTATCTTCCATGTATCGCGAAAAGAGTCCTGAAGGAGCCTTGTGTTTCGTGAGAGTGGTGATGTGCAACTCGTGCAAGCGTGTCTCATTTTCGTGGACGATCGCCCACACCCAATGGAAATCCCAAAGCGATCGTTCAATGTCAGCGACGCGAGCGTACATCGTCGGGCGTGCGTAAACCTGGCGAATCGTGTCCGCAAGTTCGGCAGCGATTTCGTCCGGCGTTCGCATTCAATTAGTGACCGATCAACGGGGTTCTTAATGATAGCCCTGTCGTTTAAGCAGGATCGACTGCGTAGGTCGCGAGGGCCGGTAAAGATTTGGCGTGGATTCTACTGAGGGCACGCAGTGTGCGGAACACGATTGCCTCAATCGAAGTCGGCAAAACTTGTAGCTCTCAATATTGGCCAGTCAGGCCGGGGGATGTTCGGGGCGGGATTTCGTCTGGTCGGTTGAGCGTTTTTTCTTCACGTGGCGGAGTGTTTGTTTGATGGCTCCGGTCAGGAGCGTGGTGGTCGTGCCGATCCACAGGAAGGTGTAGCCGTCGGCTTGCAGAGCGGCGGCATCGGTGCCGGCCCAGACCTTCTTGCCGGCTTTGTCGGCCGCGGCCGAGACCTGTTTCAACGCTCGTTTGTAGTTGTCGTTTTCCGGATCCCAGCAGCAGCCGAGATCGGCGGACAGGTCGTACGGACCCAGCCCCATCGCGGTGACCAGCGGGTGAGCGGCGAGGGCCTCGGCATTGTCAGCGCCCACCTGAGACTCGATTTGCGAGATGACAACGAAATGTTCTTCGAAGTCCGACTTCCAGGTTTCGTACTGGTAATCCTTGAGCCAGTAATTGCCCATGCCTCCCGGCCGTCGTCGGCCTCGCGGAGGCATCAGCACCGCGTCGCGAACCTCGTCAAGTTGCTCCGTTGTTTCGACGCAGGGGAGCAACAGACCACACGGGCCCATGTCGATCGCTCGTCGGATGACGGAGGCTTCACACGAAACCGTCCGCATCAGCACCGGGAAGTTTGCCAGTCGTCCAACCTGGCAAATGTGACTGACGAGTTCGTCCGAGAAGTTGCCGTGTTCACGGTCGATGATGAGATAATCCAGCCCGCCGGTCTGGCAGATCTCGACCAGAAACGGCCACGCCTGATCGGTCGCCATCATGCCGATGACGAGTTCGTCGGTGGCAAGTTTTGCTTTCAGCTCCGCTGCGGGTTTCAACATGCTTCGATATTCCTTGAGGCGGAACGTGACGAGGACAGGTTCCGATTCCCGATTACGTCATGCCCGCGAAGGCGGGCATCCAGTTTTGTTCACGACTCTGGTTTCCCGCTTGCGCGGGAATGACGACGGCTGAATAGCCGTGTTTGACACGTGCATTTAGTGGACAGCGACCGGGGAGCGGCGTTTCACCGTGACAGCAGGTGCTGATTGACGAAGGCTGTTGCTCGTTTCGAATTTCCAGCGCCGGCGACTCCGTGGTTGCCGCCTGGGATGACGACCAGCTCGGATTTGACGCCGAGCGATTCGAGTTTCTTGTGAAGGTTCTTAGCGTGCTCGATCGGGACGACGACGTCTTTGTCGCCGTGAACCTGCATGATCGGAGGGTCGTCGTCGCTGGCAAACGAAATCGGCGAAACATCTTTGATCAGCTCTGCGGCCAGGTCGGCCGCAGGGGTGCCGGGTTCGTAGCCGATCAACTGGCGGTAGGCAGGGTGGCGATGGTCGATGGTGCTCAGAAGCGCCCAGTCGGTTGGGCCGGCGAAGCTGACGGCGCAGGCGACTCGTGATGACTGGCGTTTGACGGGATCGTCTGACTTCGGATCAGCGTCGTCGTCATGCAGGGCAACGTAGGCTGACAGGTGACCGCCCGCAGAGCCTCCGGTAACGCCCAGTCGTTTCGTATCGATGTTCCACTTTTCAGCGTTCTGCCGAACGAACTGGATCGCTCGCAGGCTGTCGTTTACCTGGGCGGGATGGGGCGCGACATCGGTGAAGCGATACTCGACGGAAACAACGGAGAGTTGTCCGTCAGCGACGAAGGCCTTCAGCCACGCCGGGATGTTGTTCTTCGAACCAGCTCGCCAGCCACCACCGTGAATATAGATCATGGCCGGCGTGGGCTTGTCGGATTTCGCCAGGTACACATCCAGGCGTTGTGAGGCGTGATCATCATCGTAAGCGACGTCACGACGAGTGGGCTCGACATTTTGCGACTGAGCAAAGCCCGGTGTGGCCAGTGTGAGAAGCACGATGGTGCTGACGGCGCAGGCGGTGATTGTTTTCAGGCTCGAAGTCATGAGCGTTGTCTCCTGGCAGGTCGCGAAAGTTTGAGGTTGCAAGCACTCTATACTCCCGCCTGGTGATTCAGGAAGCGGGCCGAGTCTGCTTTCGTCGAGATTGCTTTCCTGGTGGTCGACTCGTCTAATGAAGAGGTCAGGTCGACGTCAGAGGGCGATGTCGTTTTCAGAAAGTTGGAGCCGTCATGGCAGCACCATCGGACATCGGGCAGCGGGAGTTTGGTTCGACGGACTGGAGCATGGTGCGGCAGCTTGATGGGCCGGGGGCTGAGCTGGCGCTCGCCAGATTATGCGAGCAGTACTGGCAGCCGCTTTACGCTTATGTGCGAACCAAAGTGCGGGACGTACACAAGGCTCAGGATTTGACGCAGAGTTTCTTTGCTCACGTCGTCGCGAAAGATTCGCTGAGGAAGGCCGCTCCCGAGCGAGGCCGGTTTCGTTCGTTCGTGCTGGTGTCGCTGAAGAATTTTATGGCGAACGATTTCGCTGCGGAGAATGCACAGCGGCGGGGCGGGAATTTTCGGCACGTGCCTTTGGACTTTGACGACGGAGATCAGCACTTCAGTCGAGTGGCCGCTGATTCGATGACGCCGGATCGAGTCTTCGAACGAGCGTGGACTCTGACGTTGCTTGACCGAGTTTCAGAACGGCTACAGTCGGAACACGAAGCGGCCGGGGAGCTGGACCGGTTCGAAGCGTTGAAGCAGGCTCTTGTGCCGGCCGTGCGAGGGGCGACCTACGACGAGATCGCAGAGACGTTGCAGGTGACTCCGGCCGGCGCTCGTCAGGCGGCCTCGCGTTTGCGGAAACGCTACCGAGAATTGCTGCGGCTCGAAGTCGGCCGAACGCTGGAAGACAACGACGACATCGAGGATGAAATTCGGCAGATGTTCGCGTCGCTGGGGTAGCGGACTGCACCAGTACGGGAGCCGTGTACTTTGTGGCCGGAACACGTGATCGGCGAGAAATATGTGCGGTTGCTCGAAAAACAGTTGCGGGTTTTGCGGGATGGAAACTCGCACGGGAATCGTCAGTTGTTTCTGGATGATATCTTCGTGGTGTACCTGCTGGCGTTTTTGATCCCGTGGTACGTTCGCTGCGGACGCGACTGGGCTTTGCCAGTGGTACACTCGTTCAAAGGGCTGTTCGACTACTTTTCCGCGTCGAAACACGTGTTGCTGGAATTTGAAATGGTCCGGTAAACTCACCCGCTCCTACCGTGATACGGCCTTCCGGCCGGACACTTCTGCTCCGATTCTGGAGCGTTGACTTTCCTGAAAAACAACTCAAACGTCGAACGGCATGCGATCTTCGTCGTAATTCTATTCGATTCTGCGCTGGCGCTTGCCGCGATTCTTCGTTGAACGAAGTGACGTCCGGGCAGTCGCAAGCAAGGAACCGTGCAGTTTTTGCCCGTGTCGTGCCAGAGATCCTTCACGCAACCAATGCAAACCAGACGTCTCCAGCAGGTCTTTGCTTTCGCAGCGTTATTGATGCTGCCGTGGACGGCGTTGCGCCCAACCGCTCAGAGCATTACGTTTGGTGACCTGCTTCTGCTGCCAGCGATCCTGCTGAACATCGACCATGTTGGAAAGATTCGCGGCTGGCAGATCCCCATGCTGGTCTCGCTGCCGCTGATTCTCCTTTCGCAGGTTGCCGATCCGGACGGGTCAATCATCAGCGTCGCGCAGGCACTTTACATCTTTGCCATCCTGCTGCCCTTCGGCTGGGTAGCCTTCGTGAACTTTCGACCGCGAACACTCATTGCCGGATTTCTGCTGTCGCTTTCCATCAGCTCGGTGGTCGGTGGTCTCCAGTTGGGCGGGTTTATTGGTCAGGTCGGCAGCCAGTCGATCTGGGCTCTGTATGGTGGAGCGATTCGTTCCGCGGGCCTCAGTATCAGCTGCAGCGGTCTTTGTCTTTGTCTGTCTCCGGTGTTTGCTTTGCTGCTTTATGTGCCAGACTATCGAAAACGGATGGTGTTTCTGCTGCTGATATCTCTGGGTTTGCTGGCGACTTTGGCCAAATCGGCGATCTTCGCTACTGTCGGATTGTCGTACTACCTCTGGAAGGAGCCAAACCGGCGAGGCGTGCTGGTCGTAGCGGCGATTCTGGTCGCCATGTGCTGCGGGCTGTTTGCGACTTCAGGAAGAATCCGCAATGCGACGGCCCGAGTCTATGACACGGTCACTTACCGAGTCGACAAGGCTGGGTTCTCGTTCTACGAACGGACTTCGACGCTCAGGTTTTCACTTCGCTACTTATCCCGTTGTGCAATCATCGGAATGGGCACGGAAGGCACGACCAAAGAATTGCAGCAACACTTTGGCAACACGGTTCACGTGTTTCACATCGGAATGGCTCTGACTGCCGGATTCCCGGCGGCGGTACTTCAGTGGACGGGGTTCGGGATGCTCATTGTGTCCAGCTACCGGTGCGGTCAACATCCGGCGGCGGTCATGCTGCTTTGCCACATGCTGGCACTCTGCACAATGACCATGCTGATGACCAGTTTTCAGTACGTGCCGTTCATGATCTGCGCTTCGATTCTGAACTACCAGCTCCGGCATAACGAACAGGTCGCGACGCAGCGCCAACACTCTGCCCGAGTGGCCGCAAGACGACGCGTCATTCCGGCTGCGGCTTAAGGCGACCCAGTAAACGTCGCTTCTTTGTAGTCCCAGCACTCGCCGTTCGGCTTAGGACTTCTGGAAGCCGGGGCCGGTATGAGAGCGAGGATGGGTGAGCAACTGAAGCAGGTATTGACCGTAGCCGTTGTTTTTCATTGGCTCGGCGAGTTCCTGCACCTGCTCGTCGGTGATGTATTTCATTCGCCAGGCAATTTCTTCCGGGCAGGCAATCTTGAGGCCCTGTCGAGACTCCAGCACGCTCACAAACTGAGCCGCCTCGATCAGCGAATCGTGGGTGCCCGTGTCGAGCCATGCCGTTCCCCGTCGCCAGACTTCGACGTCCAGATCGCCTCGTTCGAGATAGACGCGATTGACGTCGGTGATCTCCAGTTCGCCTCGCGGAGACGGCTTTATACTCTTCGCGATTTCGACGACGTCTTTATCGTAAAAGTAGAGACCGGTGACGGCGAAGTTTGATCGAGGCACCTTTGGCTTTTCCTCAATGTCAGTCGGTTTGCCGTTTTCGTCGAGAACGACGACGCCGTACCGTTCGGGGTCGCTGACGTGGTATGCGAATACGGTCGCTCCCGTCGTCTGCCTGTTGGCATTCTGCAGGGACTGGCTGAGGTTCTGCCCGTAAAAAATATTGTCGCCAAGAACCAGGCTCGACAGCCCGTCACCGATAAACGATTCGCCGATCAGAAACGCCTGGGCCAGTCCTCCGGGATCCGGCTGTTCTGCATACTGAAGATTGAGTCCCCACTGCGAACCGTCTTCCAGCAACCTTTGATAAAGCGGCAGGTCGTGCGGAGTGCTGATGACAAGGATGTCTCGAATACCGGCCAGCATGAGCGTGGTCAGCGGGTAGTAAACCATCGGCTTGTCGTAGACCGGAAGCAGCTGCTTGCTGACAACCCGCGTCGCCGGGTGAAGTCGAGTTCCCGATCCACCGGCAAGCAGAATTCCTCGTCGAGCTACCGAGGGACCGTCCGTTGCTGACTCAGTCATCGCCGTTCTCCTTAAAGCTGCATGTGCATCCGTGCGTGCTGAGCCAATTCAGGCAGCACCAAACGTGACTAGAAACGGAAAAGTAAGGCAGTCAGCTTTGATGTCAACCAGTGCTGACGTGCCGCTGTGCAGAATTCCGTATCAGGTAGCTGCTTCTGATTTCTCCGTCGGCAACTGCGAAGAGTCGGCCGATGCCGGCTGCCAGTCGATGAGGTGCATCTCAACATTTTCGCGACCGCGAAATCTGTTAATGACCGGAGCAAAGCAGATCGAAATCGGTCCATCGACCGCGGCGATTTCGTCCGCCCACTCGCCCTGTCCGAACGCGACAGCTCGCAGAGTTGTTCCGTAGTGACGAACTCGCAGGTCGAGGTGTCGTTCTCCTTCGCCCATCTTTTTCGGTTTGCCGGAGACTTCCACTCGAGTCGCCGCAAACACCGGCCGCGGATTCGACGCTCCGAACGGCCCGAGTTCTTCCAGGCTTGTGACCGCTCGATGAGTCAGGTCGGCCAGTCGGACTTCGGCGTCCACAGCCAGCTCGACGTCACTCGACTTCACTTCGTGATTAGCGGCAACGTAGTCACACAAGTCGGCTCGAAATGCGTCGATGTTGTCGCGTTCGATTTTCAGGCCGGCTGCGACCTTGTGCCCGCCGAACTTCACCAGATGATCGCGGCAGTGAACCAGCCCGGAATGAAGGTCAAAGCCGGCGAACGATCGACCTGACCCTTGCCCCGGCTCATCCGGTCGGTGCAGGGAAATCAAAATCGTTGGTCGTTCGAAGTGCTCGGCCACTCGGTTAGCGACAATCCCGATCACACCGGGATGCCAGTCAGCATGTGCAAGAACCAGAGCCTTCTGATCGAGCCACTCGGGATGCTCGGCAACAAGTTCCTTCGCCTGACGCAGGATTCGCCGTTCCACCGTTTTGCGGTTTCCATTCAGCTGTTCAAGATACTCGACCAGCGCGACGACTCGTTCTTTGTCATCAGTGGTAAGTAGCTCGACCGCGAGGCGAGCCTGTCCCAACCGACCGGCCGCGTTGATGCGCGGAGCGATTCCGAAACCGATGTCTTCTGACGTAAGAACTTTCTGCCCATCGGATCCGGCAATCTTCATCAGAGCTTTCAAGCCGGGGCTCGAACGTTCCAGCAGGCTGGCGAGACCGTACCTGACGATGATCCGATTTTCGCCGACGAGCGGCACGACGTCGGCAACTGTGCCGATTGCTGCCAGCCCGACGGCCGACATGAGAAAGTTTCGCATTCGCGGCGACGCTTTCTCGCCATCTCCAAATTTCTTGCAGATCGCCCAGGCGAGTTTGAACGCAACGCCTGCGCCGCAAAGATCGCCAAATGGATAATCCGTGCCAGGCAATCGAGGATGTACAACCACCGCGGCATCCGGAATTGATTCGGCCATGTTGTGATGATCGGTAATGATCAGCTCGAGTCCGATTTCCTTGGCCAGAGCTGCGTCGTCAACGCTGGTGATTCCGCAGTCGACGGTGATGACCAGCCGCGTCGCGTCTTCTTCGTGAAGCTGACGGAGAGCGTCGCTGTTCAGACCGTATCCTTCATCAAGGCGGTGAGGGATGTAGTAGTCAACGGTCGCGCCGAGCAGAGTCAAGCAATGCCAGAGGATCGACGTCGACGTCACGCCATCCACATCGTAATCGCCGTAAATCGTGATCCGTCTGCCAGCTTCGACGGCCGCGACAATTCGTTCCGTTGCTTCCGGAACTCCAGGCAGCAACTCGGGAGCGTGCAGGTCGACCAGCCGTGCGGACAGGAACTCGCTGGCTTGTTCGCCGTTCTCGAAGCCTCGCGCGGCCAGGATCTGTGCGATCAAAACCGGTTGCTTCAGCTCGGCCGCGAGCCGTTGAACAATGGCTTCATCGTACGGGGGAAATCTCCAGACTTTGGGCATCGAAGCACTTTCTCTTGCCAATCCCGCGCGAGCCGGATGCGTTTTTTGCTGCCAATCGAGCGGGACAGACGAACTCTCCCGCAGCTGGCGCATTCCTAACCTCGTGGCAATCTGTCCGCAAGGTTCCGGTCAGGAAACCTCAGTTCGCCGCTGATTTCGGCAGTGTTCCGGTCTCGAAGCCGCACGGAAGAAAAAGAACGGATTCCCCGATAGAATCGTTCTTCCGCCCGGCCAGCCTGCCAGAATGAACGGCGAATCGCCGACGCGTCTGTGAAAGAACCATCCTTCCCCTGAAACGGCCGGTCTCGAATCGGCTGCACCTCCCGTGTTTCTCCAGGTCGTTTACTGCAACCATCAAACGGCGAACATTTCCGTCCGAGAACGCCTCGCGTTTCCGGCCGAGCGGTTGCAGCGCGCCTATGGAGAATTGCGATCCCGCTTCCCAAAGGTCGAAGCCGTTGTCCTGTCGACGTGCAATCGGGTCGAAGTTTACACGGCTCAGGAATCGCCCGACGACACGCCGTCTCATCGCGAGCTGGCTGAGTTTTTCGCGGATTTTCACAACGTTCCGATCAACGAATTCTTCGAAGACTTCCTCGAACGAACGGGTCCCGACGCAGTCCGGCATTTGTTCCAGGTTTCGTCGAGCCTCGACAGCATGGTGCTGGGCGAACCGCAGATCGTCAGCCAGGTCAAAGACGCTTATCAGAAAGCACAAGAGCACGACGCCTGCGGACCGCTGACTCACGCGATGTTTCAAGGAGCGATCCGAGTTTCCGCGCGAGTCCGCACCGAAACGAAACTTGTCGAAGGTCGAGTCTCCATCGCCAGCGTCGCCGTCGGAGAATTCGGCAAGAGCATCTTTGACCGCTTCGACGACAAGTGCGTCCTGATCATCGGCGCGGGCGAGATGGCCGAAGAAACACTCCAGTACCTGAAGAGCGAAGGTGCGCAGGACATCGTCGTCGTTAACCGAAGTTTCGAACGCGCGGAGAAGCTTGCCGCTCAGTTCGACGGAGCGAGGACTCAGCCTTACGAATCACTCGACGAATGGCTCGGCAAAGCAGACGTCATCGTCAGTACGACGGGCGCGATGGAACCGATCGTCGATGCCGCTCGCTTCAAAGCGGCGCGCATCACAAGCGGAGGCAAGCCGACATTCGTGCTCGATCTCGGCGCACCGCGAGACTTCACCACCGACGCTGGCGACGTTGACGACAACGTCTTCCTGTACGACATCGACGACCTCGAAGCGACGTGCGAGCGAAACCGCAAGGCACGCGTGCGAGAGATCGACGTCGCGCTGAAAATTATCGACGATGAAACCGACAACTTCATGCACGATATTTATCACCGTGCAACCGGTCCGATCGTCAAGCGTCTGCGCGAGCAGTGGCACGACATCAGCAAAGAAGAACTGGCGAGACTCACATCCAAACTTCAGCACCTGAGCGAAGAGGATCGACAGACGGTCGAGTACAGCGTCAACCGCATCGTCAACAAACTGCTGCACCCACCGCTCGAAGCACTCCGCAAGGAAGCTCGCGAAGGAACGCCGCACGGACTCCTTGACGCGATGAAGCGACTCTTTCACCTCGACCGCTAAGGCATGCTCCGCCCTCAACGGGCCAACAGATCGAAACGTCACCTGATCAGTGACCGGTCAGCACACCTTGATTCCGCAATGACTCTGCGCTGTCCGAGTTCTGTGTCGAACGCAGACCGGCCGGTTCGCGGAGAACGGTTTCGGCAGGCGATTCGAGGCGGCGAATTCGGCCACCACTGGAGCCAGAGACTGTTTTCGTCTGAGTCGACGTTTCTGATTCGTCATCTGCTGACGCGGTGGCGATTTCTTCCAGGACAACCATCGCTCGCAGAACGTCGCGACGGGAAAGCTGGCCGACGATTCGTCCGCCATCGACGACAGCCAGACGCGGGTAGCAGCTTTCTCGGAAGTGGCCAGCGACTTCTTCCAGACGCATGTTCGGAGTCAGCAGCAGCATGTTGCGACTCATGAATCGAGTGACTGGCTCTTGCGAGTCGGACTGGATGATGCGGGCTTTGAGCAGCGAAAAGTCCGACACCGTACCGAGCAAACGCCCACTTTCGTCAACAACGTAGACCTCGCAGGCGGCTCTTTCGAGAATCTTCCGGGTGGCTTCTTCGACAGTGGTCAGCTCGCCAATGGTGAGCGGCTGAGTCGTCATCAGATCTCGAACAGTGACCTGCATGGGGCACTCCGGAATGATCGCAGCAAACAATTTCAGTCAAGCAGCCGGCCATCAGGCCCGTTCCGACGCGGCGACACTTAACCGTAAGTTGCCAATCGGCAACGTGTCACGCTTTCGATTCGTCTGGACTGGATAAGTTGCGAAAAGGCCACGCTTTCGGCCGTCAGTAGCGGTTGTGCAGGAAGAACCGGTAACACTCGTGGCGAAGCCGCAGACTATTTACGATCCCGCAGAATCGATCGTTGGCTGCTGGCGGCGTTTGCACGAATCCGCACAGACCATAAACCACCCCATCGATCTCTCATCACGACAGAGTTCACAACCCAGGAATGACGAAAGCGAAACCGGGACATGCAGATTCTTCCAGCCGTTGATCTTCGAGGTGGCAAGTGCGTCCGGCTTCGACAGGGAGACTACAACCAGGAAACCGTGTTCAGCGATGACCC
>CALDJX010000302.1 GCA_937899075.1 uncultured Planctomyces sp.
GTTTCCGCACGTAGAAAATCCGTTTCTCATGACAGCTTGAACCGAAGACCGCAAAGGCCGCGAAGAATTGCTTGAGCGAGCCTGAAACGTTTCGCTCTTAGTTCGAGTTTGTCACTTCCCAATCAGCCGGCGAGGCTGAGAAAGTAGGTCAATTGGGCGATGGCGTGTTTTAGTGAGACCCCGCTGTTTTTGTGGGATGTCAGTTTTTGCCTCGAAGCTCTAACGTCGCAGTGTCGTGAGCATGTCGGCGAACGATGGCCATTTCTTCTGCGGATACCACGGGCGGTGCGGGAACTCGACGTACTGGTGTCCGATGTTGTGGAACCTGACGACGGTCAGAGAGTAGATCACTCCCGCCATCGGAGCGGTGCGGCGGACGGCTTTCTCTTTCCAGTTCGCCGCGTCCGAGAAGCCCAGGTGCTGCTTCAGGTTTTCGAACGCAGTCACGTCGTGAGTCGTTCAGACAGACAGCGAATCGACCAGTATTTCACAGCCATTCGGGAAATTGAAGAGAGCATTGCGCGTGAAGACTCTTGGATCGGTCGGCCTCGCCCGGACGCTCCGCTCAAGCAGCCAGAACGAAAGGTGAAGGGTACGACCGAAATATCAACATTCTTCAATCTGATGGTTGCGGCGATTCAGACTAACAGTACACGCGTGATTAGATACCGACAGCCACTCGCGTCGTTGCTGAATGAAATCACAACGAAGCATTCGACTCATCAAATTAGTCACCATCCGAACGACGCTTCTCGCTACCAGGTTTCGCAGGATAAAGACACAGCGAACGCTGCCAGCCAATAAGCGGCAGGAACTCCGTAAAGACATTCAACTCGCTACAGCATGGATGCACCCGATCTTTCGGGAACTTGCCGAGGATGAGTCATGAGGCTGGCCGAGCTGGAGAATCGCATCAATCAATGTGAGAACAAATAGCCAGAACTCAGCGACGCCCAACGACTACATGGCTACGGGAGCAGGACAGCTTCAACTCGGTGATTCTCTGTCACGCATCGCAAGGACTCGGAGGATTGCATCCAGCACTTTGTCGAGCTGCTTGCCGACGTCTTCTGCCAGGAACCGCAATACGAAGTAGCCGTGTTCCTGAAGCAGGGCGTCCTTACGGCGGTCGCGGCGATACGCGTCGGCATTGGCGAGGTGTTGTCCGCCGTCGAGCTCAACAACCAGGCGAGTTCTTAAATCGAGCAGGTCAACTTCCATGTTGCCCCAGCCATCAAACGGAACTGGCAACTCGACGTTCAAATCGAATCGGTCGGCTGTGTCTGGAAGAGACTGCAGTCGGCGATAAAGGAATGCTTCGGTGGCGCTTCGCGCTCGTGCAACTCCCTCGGCGCTGGAGTCGAACTTTCGAGCAACATGCACGAACAGCCTGGCCAGCGGCGCGTCGACTCCGTCTCGGACGAGCCGCCGCACGGTGGCCGCATAGTCGGTCTTCCACCGAGGATCGACTGGCAGCGGGACTTCCACTGGCCAGTTCGGAACCGCACTTCCCGGCAGTTGAACGGTGTATCCAACCGCCTCGTAACCCTGGCATCGCCGGTCGAACATCCGCGAGAGCATCGGCACATTCAGGTCTGAATAATCATAGACGCGGACTTCCGTCTTGCCCTCCCGCAGTCGGTGCAGGCGTCCCACGTACTGGGCAATCGTGCCATGCCATGAAACGGGCAGTGTCAGGAACAACGTATCAAGCCGTGAGTCATCGAAGCCCTCACCGATATAGCGGCCTGTTGCCAGCAGCACGCGCTGTTCATCCGGCTTGATTGAGGCAAGTCGATCTACAATTGCCCTCGACTCCTTGATGCCTGTACCACCCTGCAGAACCACGACATGGTCAACATCGGCGTCCAGAATCGCCGCGAGCGACTCCAGGTGCTCTCGGCGTTCAGTCAGTACGAGTGGTGATCGACCTTCGCGGACGCTTTGAAGAACGTCCTCGCGGATCATTTCGTTGCGATCACCGTCTGCGATCAGTTCACGATAGAGATCCTGAAACTGAATTCTCTGATCGGAGTTGGCTTCCAATACCGGACGAAATCCTGTCGGCCGTACGATCACCGCATGCTGAAACGGCCGAGCGATCGCTTCGGCCTTTGCATCAACGTGATGCCGCACCGGCCCGCATTGCATGAAGATGATCGGGTGATGACCGTCCTTGCGCGCCACCGTGGCAGATAACCCCAGAACATATCGAGCCTTTGTCCGTCGCGCGACAAGTTCAAAACTATGTGCCGACAGGTGATGGCACTCGTCGACAATCACATGGCCATAATCGGCGACACAATCCTTCACGACGCCCTTCCGCACGAGGCTCTGAATAGTCGCGACATCGACTCGTCCAGTCGGCTTGTTACGTCCGCCACCAATGCGGCCAATATCCTTTGGGGAGACCCCGAGGAATTCGGACAGTCGCTCGACCCATTGATCGAGCAACTGTCGCCGATGCACAAGGACCAGCGTATTAACGCCCCGCTGAGCGATCATCCATGCCGCGACCACCGTCTTGCCGAACGCCGTTGTCGCCGAAAGGACTCCGGTGTCGTGTTCGAGCAGTTTTCGAACCGCCGTCTTCTGCTCCGGTCTCAGTTCCCCCTGGAATGACAGTCCGATTGGATCACCGCAGAAGCGTTCGTCATGTGTGGTGACTTCGATCTTCAAGTCGGCAAGTAGAGACCGGACATCTTCGTAGCAGCCGCGTGGCAGTGCGAGATGCCGAGGATGGTCCTCAGCACACCCGATGATTCGCGGCTTACCCCAGGTGGGGAGACGCATCGACTGAGCTTTGTAGAACTCTGGATTCTGAAAGGCCGCCAGTCGTACCAGGCGGTTGTGCAGGGCCGGAGGCATATTCTCCTTGAGCACGTAAACCTGATCACTCAACGTCAGGTCCAGTCGAGCTGGCAAGTCCCCGGAGAGATTGAGCTCACTCCGAAGTCGTGACGGCGGCAATGTCCAGGGCTCGTCGTCGTCACCGCTGGCGATTCGAACGTCGATGATGCGTCCCGTCTGACCCGCGTTATGCACGATCTCGTCAACGGCCGCACGCGGCATTCGCTTGATGGATGAAAGCAGAGCCCATTGATCGACGTACGGCTCCAGTGCATCGTCAACGAACACACTGTTACCGGCCTCACGCGGTCGCTTCTGTAATGGCAATGCGATCAGGTTCCCGAATCCGCCCTGCGGCAGCGTGTCCTGATTCGGGAAGAACCGGTCGTACGAATCGAGTCCGATATCCGGCCGCCGCTCCATCGTCTCCGTGAGCACGTGCGCACCGAGTCGTCGAGCAACAGAAGCAGGGACCGCAGTCTCGAAAAACACCCAGATGTGGCCGCCGTTTCCAGATCGAGACCGTTCAAGCACAGCAGGAACGTCGATCTGACGACATGTTTCCAGTACGGCCACTGCGTCGTCCCGCCAGCCGGATTTGTCCAGGTCGATCGCCAGGAAGAAGCAGGTTTCGTCCAGCAGCATCGGATAGACACCAGCCACGAAGTCGCAGCCTCGTTCGTCCGTTCCCACGAGATGTTGGTGGATCACTTCATCCGTCACAGGCAGGAATTGTCGATGCTGACAGGTTGCACATTTGACGCGTGGCTTCTCGCAAATACCTGTCACCCACTCATTCGCGCAAACAGGCGAGTAACCCGTCTTTCCAGAAGAACGGCTCTCGAAGCGGCGTGGATAGACATCCTCCCGCCCTCGAAAGAGCGAGCGAAAGAGTGCGATCTTCCGCGCAGGCGGAGATCCATGATGGACGGGCTGTAGATTCGTTGACATCGTCCGTTCAGAATACAAACTTTTGCGGATGGTCGTCAGAATGTTTATCTAAAGTAGAATCAGTGGCTGTTCCACGAGTCATGCAACGAAAGGATTCATGACATGCCCGAGTTCACACCGACGCAGGGCCGATATCTCGCATACATTCTCGCTTACACCGAAGGTTTCGGTTTGCCGCCAGCGGAGTCAGAGATTGCTGCCGCGATTGGCGTCTCGCCACCATCAGCGAACCAGATGATGAAGACGCTCGAAAAGAAGCGGCTCATCCGTCGACAGTCGGGTGTTCCACGGTCCATTGAGATTCTGATCGAACGCGACGCCATTCCGAAATGGAAAGGCAAACGCATCACTCGCACGGTCAAAGTCTGGACGTTGGGCAAGCCTGCAAAGCAGATCGCCGGACGAGCCGGTAGCGGCAAGAGTTCCGTCTATCGTTTCAAGATCACTTTGCAGGACTCTGATCCAGCGATCTGGCGGCGGATTGAGACGAAAGATGTGACGCTTGAAAAACTGCACGAGCTGATTCAAGCCGCGATGGGCTGGACGAATTCGCATTGTCACCAGTTTGAGGTTGCAGGTACTCGATACATTGATCCACGACTCATGGAAGAAGCCATGGATGACTTCGGCGCCGTCGAATACAGCGGCCTGCGAATCAGCGATCTGGTCTCAAGGCACGGTGCCAGGCTGCGGATCGGCTACGAATATGACTTCGGCGACAGCTGGCAGCATGAGGTTGTCCTTGAACAAGTGACGGATTCAGAGCCGGGAACCAGATACCCTCGCTGTCTCGATGGCGCGCGTGCTTGTCCACCGGAAGACATTGGCGGCGTTTACGGTTTCGCGGACTATGTCGAGGCGATTACGGATCCCAGCCACAGCGAGCACGATGAATTGCTCGACTGGCACGGGCCGTTCGACCCCTCAGCATTTGACGCGACACAAGCCAGTCGGCGCATGAAGAAAGGCTTGCGAGCATGGTGAAGAAAAGAACGAAAGAACCTCGCAAGCTTGCGAAGTCCGGTCGAGTTGGATTTATCTGCGACAAGGAACTGGCAGAACTACGGGACGGGTCATGAGTGAATATCAATACGTAGTCTTTCAGGCAGTTGACGGTCCGCTGAACGATAAGCAGTTGGAGTTTGCGCAGAGACAATCCACTCGCGCTGACGTCTCACGCTGGGCGTTGTCAGTCGAGTACCATTACAGCTCCTTTCGCGGCGATGTCGATGGCTTGCTCCGGCGAGGCTACGACGTTTACCTGCAGCATACGAATTATGGCGACCGTGAAATCAGGCTGCGTCTGCCGCACGGCATGCCTGGGGACAAGCGTGTCTGGTCGAAGTATGTTGATGGCGAGCAGCTCGCTTGGAAAGCTGATACCAGAGGACGCGGCGGGATCCTGTCTCTGCGTCCGTTTCACGAGACTGGCGACCTTGAGGAAGTCTGGGAAACGCAGAAGTATCTTGATGCAGCGATTCAAGTTCGCGAACGATTGGTTAATGGCGACCTGCGAGCCCTATACCTGCTTTGGCTGTGTGCGGCAGATGATGACTACAACGATCCCGCTGAGATGATTGAGCCGCCCGTGCCGTTTGGCATTTCCGACATGGCGACTCATGGCGGTGAGTTGTTGTCGTACTTCGGACTCGATCCGCTGCTGCTCGTCGCGGCTGGGCAGGATATCGACGCTGCTCCGGCGGATGTGTCGACGGATCAGGGTTTCGCCCGGTGGGTCAAAGCACTTAACCATCAGCGGGCGAAAGAGCTGCTGCAGCAGTTGCTGATCGGCGACACGACGAGTGTGAAAGCTGGTTTACTCGCCGAGATTCGCGATTCGCGGACTCCGCACGACTGGCCTACGACGGACAGGCAACGAACTTTCGCCGAATTGTTGCAGCAGGCCGAGGTGCTGCGATCCGTCGAAGTCGCGCAACAAGCTCGCAAGACTCAGTCGAGGGCCAAACGAGAGGCCGCAAAGGTCGAACGTCAGCGAGCAGACCGCATGAAGGAGATGGTCAAAGATCCGAATAAATGGCTTCGCGATGCGGAGCAGCTTGTCGATGCCAGAGGAACACACAACTACAAAGCGGCCGCCGAAATTCTCGACGATCTACGCGAGGCTGTCGGTGGCGACGAGGGAGACAGGATCACACGTCGCCACGCTAAACATCTCGCAAAGAAGCACCCCACGCTCAATCATTTGAAGAGTTCGCTGCGGAAACGCGGACTGCTTGAGTAGCACAACATGGTCAGCGATCTGGATGTGCATAGGCGTTTTTCCATGAAGACTGGATCACGTTTAGAGAATTCGTGTCAACGAACGAGTTGCTTTGCTTCAGCGTTTCGTCGCGGCAACCGAGTAGGTTTGGATGCCTGTCCGTTCGATTACTGAACGGGACTCGCTTGACCCAGTCATCCCGCGCCGAGTAGACAGCGCCGCCCGTCAACCACTGTCGGAACGTTTCAAGTCGCCTCTGACATCTCATCGTCGCGCACAGGGATTTGATGACTTCGCAGCGAAGTTCATTCTCGGGTCATCTTACGCTCGTTATTCGACCACGACGTCGCGCTTCCAGTCCTAGACGCTTGAAACGACATCCAGGAGAATCTTTTCTTTGTCAAACTTCCGGTTGTTGTTGACTCACGACAAGACGGATCCAGTGGACCAAAAGGAGGCGAACGGACATGGCATTATCTGTCGTTGATGAGCTGGTCAGTGCAATGGAACAGGCGCGACAGGGCGTGAATTACTGCTGTCGCGGACTGTTGGAAACGACGCCTGACGGCCCCGGAATAGAACTCGATGGCTTTGGTCAGCTGGCGTTGCCGCTGCGACCGAAACGCGTTCGCGAAATGATTGCCTTTGCGGAGACGGCTCCTTACGGACAAGGGACCAGAACACTGGTCGACTTGTCCGTGCGGAATTCACTGGAGATCAACGCGTCGAAGCTCGCACTGTCCGATGAATGGAACGCTGCCGTCGGCGAAGCCGCACGTCAGACGGCTCAAACGCTGGGCCTGCCGGAGGATTGCATCCAGGCGAAGCTCTATAAGCTGTTGATTTACCAGAAGGGCGGATTCTTTCTGCCGCACCGCGACAGCGAGAAACGGAAGAACATGGTTGCCAGCATGGTCGTCATGCTGCCCTGCAAGTTTGGGGGCGGCGAGTTGATCGTGTCGCACGCTGAGTCGAGCCGGCGATTCTCGTTTAAAATCGCCGCAGCGGGTCAGCAATGTGAGTACGTCTCGTTCTATGCGGACTGTCTGCACGAAGTTCAACGGGTTGAACGCGGGGTTCGAGTGTGTCTTTCCTACAACCTGCTCCTGAAGCCCAAACGCAGTTCCACGAAAAAGAAATCTCATGCAGCACTGTCGACGGCGATCAGCAGTTGGATTCGCACACGGCCCGCTGATCCGATCGTCTTTGCACTCGATCATCAATACACGGCCGGTGGCCTGAAGCAGAAATTGTTGAAAGGCAGTGATCGCGAGTTGGGCGAACAGGTCGTCGCGGCGGCGGAAGAGACTGATTGCTACGTACACCTGGGGCAGGTTTCGCGCCATCTGATGCAGTTTGCAGATGACGGAAGTTTCGGGCGCGGGCGTCCGTTTTCGTGGGGCAACGTAAAACTCGCAGACCTTGAAATCGGTGAATCCTACGAAGACGAAGTGATCATTGATGGCTGGCGAAACATGTCAGGCACAAAGGCTCAACTGGAACCGATGACGCTCGATGGCTCGATGCTGGTTTCCCGCACTCCGCTGGACGAGTGGAAGCCGACATCTTTCGATTACGAAGGCTACACCGGCAACGCCGGCAACACGCTGGATCGCTGGTATCACAAATCCGCGATTCTCGTCTGGCCACGCTCACACCATTACGAAGTACTTGTGCGAATGGGATTGCGCGGCAGCATTGACGCGTTTTTGCAGATGCTTGACGAATTCGTCGACAGCAGGAATGAAGCCGCAGGGGACCGAAACCGCAACGACTGTGTCGTCTTTGCGGCGGCCATCATCGACGCCTGGCCGCAGCGACTGCATGGGTATTATGAAAGCAGCAAAGAGCAACTTCCCTGGCTGGAAAAATTCGCGACAGCGCTTCCGAAACTGAAGGAGCGTGAGATCATCGAACGCTTCCTGCTGCAGCTGGCCGTCACAGACTGGTGTCTGAAGCTGGATCGCGTGATCGTCGACGGTTGCAAATATCTCGGGGCTGACGAGATGTTTGGAATCATGCAGCGGTATCTGATGACAGAACCGCAACCGAATCAATACGGAGTCCGACTGGCGAGCGGCCTTCCATTCCGCGACGCTGCATGGTTGCTGAAGGTCGCGAGTTCTCGAAGTCGCGCCGGATTGGATGTGCAGCAGTTGTCCGAACTGGACCAGGCCATGGTCGCACGTCTCGCTGTGGAAGTGACCCGCGCGGCGGACGACCGTTATTCCCGCCAGCCGGATCGATTCGTTCCCACACTGGTCGCGCTGATGAAGGCCGCCATCGCCATGCAGGACGATACCGCGTTCCAACATTGCCTGGCGTTGCGTTGCAGCGCTGGTGCCTTCTTCGATCAGCGCGGATTCGATGTCGACGTCTGCACGGAGTTGATCGCCTGGTCCGACAAACGGTCACCGAACCGTCCAGTGTCGTTGCAGGGCTGGCTCGACGAGACTCGTCGATTTCTGGAAGCCGCCACGGCGACGGAACCTGTTCTTCCGCGTAATTTCGCCAGGCCCGCCGCCGTCAGTTGTGCCTGCCGTTTCTGTACCGAGCTACATGAGTTTCTGATTGATGCAGAAAGCGAGACAGGGGAGATCAGGGCATTGAAAGCAGACCTGGAACACGTGCAGCGGAAAATTCAAAGCGACCAACTGGACGCGGTCGCAAAATTGGATCGATCGACGCGTCCGTTTACGCTGCGACTTCAGAAGACCCTGGGAAGTCATGATCGCGCGGTGAAGCAGTATCACGCGGATCAAAAACGACTCACCGCATTACCCGAGTAAGCGCCAGCATGAAGGCCTCGGCCACTGCCCTGACATCAGCATCAAGCCGTATGGTTCTGTTGGAGAAAATCCGTTGAAGAAGGCATGCAAATCAAAAGAGACCGCGACTCGTAAATCCGGATCACAAGAGAAGCAATCATCCGGCAGGCAAACTCGCTCGAAACGAAAGATCACGGACGCCGACATTGTCAAATTCCTGTCGGCAAAGAGTAAAGACGATCTGGTCACCACCATCATGCAGGTCTGCCGCGGTGACGCGAAGCTCAGGCAGACTTACGTGGACCGAATCATGCTGGAGACGGGCGATCACGCGGCGATGATCCGTGAGGCTCAGAAGGAACTCCGGTCGGTCACGTCGGAAGAAGCGTGGTACAACTCGTGGGAAGGACACGGCAGTCTGCCCGACTACACGCGTTTACGATCTCAGCTTCGGTCGCTGGTCGATGCCGAACAGTTCGACGCCGTTATTGAACTCGGACAGGAACTCATCGAACGCGGCATGCAGCAGGCCGAACAATCGCAAGACGAAGGCGAAACATCCGGGGAGATTATGTCAACGCTTTCGATTGTTGCCGAAGCGATCGTGCCGTGCTCGATGACGGATGTCGACAGGATCCTGTTCGTGATCGATTCCTTCATGCAGGATGGGTACGACTTGTGCGATTCATTCAGTCACGTTCTTGACCGGCGATACACTAAGTCGGCGTGGGCGGATGTCGCGGAGAAGCTGAAATCGCGACTACCTTCTCACGGCACCGGCAAGAAGGACGGGGCGACAGCTGACTTCACCCGTTCTTACCAACGAGAGAGATTGTCGGGCTGGATCATTGAGGCACTGGAGTCCTCCGACGACGAAGAAGCGGCGACGGACTTCTGCATCGAACAAGCCACGAAGGCGGGGACTTACCAGCGTGCCGTCGACCGCCTGATCGCGTTCAAACGATACGACGAAGCGAAGGAACTGGCTTCACAGGGACTGGAGAACACCGCCCCAACGTACGCAGGGCTTATCAATCGTCTGCAGGATTCACTGGCGACGATTGCGGCCAGGAGTAAAGATCACTCCGTCGCTGCCGCGATCGCTGCAGAGCGTTTCGTCCGGCATCCCGCTGTGTCGTCACTTCAAGACCTACTCAAGGTTGCGAAGAAGGCGAAGTGCGAGGCTGCGACGAAAACGGTCGCGATGAACTTTCTGGAAACCGGAAAACGACCGGAATTTGCGGAAGCCTCGAAAACGCGGGCCAACAAGACAAAGAAAGCAAAGCCTCAAGCCGATCATTGGCCGTTTCCCGCACCGCCACGCGCGAACGACAGCAATTCACTTCCTGATCACGGTCATGCACAGAAAACGCGTCCGCATTTCGACGTGCTCATCCAACTGTCGATCAAGCAGCGCGACCCGGAATCCGTCTTGCGATGGTACGACGAATTGCAGGCATTCGGCGTTCGGAATCGATTTCAACTCAACCGTTTTGCAACCGAAGTTGCCGACGCGGCCTCATCGACGCACCTCGACCGCGCGGTTGAGTTGTACTGCACGGAAGCCGATCGACTGGCAGCGGAAACCAACACGAAGTTGTACCCGCAGTCAGTCTCGCTTTTGAAGAAGGCTCGCAATGTGTTGAAGTCCCAAAATCGCGAGCACGAATTTGAAGTGATCCTTACGACCTTCCACGACCGCCATCATCGCAAACGCCGCCTCGTCGAACTGCTTCGCAGCCTGAGAGGCCAACCCATCGTGAGCAAACGCCCCGGCAACAAATGATGGTGTGACGTGGAAACTGTGTCCTCGGTGACCGGCAGACTTGGTCAAGCTCTCAGATTAGGACTCGAACTGTCGGAGTGCAAAACAGGCTGTGCAAGTAAGGATAGTGGGCAGTAGAACTCTGTAAGTGTCTTACTCAAAGTCATTTGCGAATTCTGGCCGAAGTCGCAGAAACAGATTGAACTTTTCAAGTTTGGCATTTGATGCCGAGAAGCCCATGAAAAAAGCCGCCGATCACATTTGATCGGCGGCTCTTGTATATGAAGTGGAGGATCGAGGACACCAGTAGGAATTTTTTCTGCAGGCGTTCACGCATGGGGGCATGCGGAGATCACTTTGATTGGCGCAGTTTTGGCTGCAAACGCATGAAGTTTTGGGTCTGTGGGCAACATCATGAATGTCGTCCCCAATGCTGAACCCTGACCCGTGTGGGGGCAAGGCAGTTGTATTCTCGCAAGTAATGATTTGCTGTAAGCGACTGGCGGTTTCTATTGGTTCGTGTATCAATCCCGACCAGCGCGACATCTGCATTTGGACGCTACCAATGTCAAGGAAGCTGCTCAGGCAACAGTACACACTAGCTTCTGATCTGAGATTCAATCCACCTCAGGCCGACTCCGAAATCTGAGTGCTTGGCTGCTACTACAATAATGCGAGCAATGTGGCAATCAAACTCCGCTCGCCTCACGACTGAAATGGTTTGTCATTGAAACCAGTGTTGGCGCGAGTATCAGCACGATGGCGGTTGCAAACATCAAGCCGAACGCGAGGCTGGTTGCCATAGGGATCAGGACGAGTGCCTGTCGTTGTGTTTCCAATAAGATGGGCAGCACTCCGGCG
>CALDJX010000303.1 GCA_937899075.1 uncultured Planctomyces sp.
TGTGGAATCCTTTGCTACCAGCTCTGCTGGTCGCCGCAGCCGGCGGACTCACCGCGAACAATGACTCATCGAATCCCGACGTGCCCGATGAAGACTCTGATGGCGAGCGAGCATGGCTCGTTCTGCTGAGTTGCCAGGCCGCCGTCTGCGCCGCGACTGTCATCAGAGTCAGCGGCTTTCATTTTTGAAACTGCTCGGCAAGCCCGTAGGTCAGGCTCTGCCTGACGAAATTGGATTGCGCATTTCTGGCCACGAGTTTTCCGCAGCACTCGCGCGGTGGGACTTCGTCAGGCAGAGCCTGATCTACCGAGCATCATCCCGTCCGGCTGCATGTTTAGTTTTTGGGCAGATCGCTAATATGCCGATTCACGAACCTAGCCACTCGAACGAGGTTGCCCGGTCGCCTCTTCGTAAACTCGATGCACTGCCAGACTTATGAGTGAAAACGAATCCAGCTCCAGCGACTTCAGCTCAATCGATGAAGGAATTGCGGCTCTCAAGCAGGGTCGCATGGTCATCGTGCTGGACGCCGACGATCGCGAAAACGAAGGCGACCTGATCTGTGCCGCCGAGACGATTACGTCCGAGCAGGTTGCTTTCATGCTGCGGTACGGCGGCGGCGTGCTGTGCGTGCCAATCGACGGAGAAACAGCCGACCGTCTGCATCTGTCACCGCTCGTGGAAGAAGGCTCAAACAGCACGGCCAACCGAACACACTTTCTAACGCCGGTCGATCACGTTTCCGCCGGGACGGGAGTCAGTGCTGACAATCGAGCGAAGACCATCCTCGCGCTCGCCGATCCCAACGCAAAGCACACAGATTTCGTGAAGCCGGGTCACGTCGACATTCTGCTCGCGAAAGATGGCGGCACTTTGCGACGAGCCGGCCACACCGAAGCGACAATCGATCTGCTTCGCATGGCGGGAATGCAGCCCGCTGGAGCGATCATCGAGATCCTCAGCCAGAAAACGACGGGCATGGCCGACCGCGACGAACTTCGCGAGCTGGCTCAGAAGTACGACATGCCGATGATCACGATCGACGACCTGCTGCGTTATCGTCGGTTGGGCGAGCGACTGATACATCGCGAGGTCGAGGTAAACATTGAAACCGGTGACTTCGGAAGTCCAAGGTTCATCGCTTACAAAGTCGACCACGAAGAGCAGGAACCTCTGGCGATGGTGTGGGGCGACCTGTCGTCGGTCGAGGCTCCGCTGATCCGCATGCACTCGTCGTGTTTCACTGGCGACATTCTCGGTTCGCTGAGGTGCGACTGCGGTGACCAGTTACACATCGCGATGGGCATGATCGCGAAAGAGGGTGCCGGCGCTGTCGTTTATCTCCCTCAGGAAGGGCGAGGCATCGGTCTGACGGCGAAGCTGAAAGCCTACCAGCTTCAGGACGAAGGCTACGACACTGTCGAGGCAAATCACAAACTTGGATACAAGTCCGACCAGCGAGACTACATGATCGGTCTGCAGATTCTGAAAGATCTGGGCCTGTCAAAGATTCGTCTCCTGACGAACAACCCAAAGAAAACAGCATCGTTCGAACATACCTGGAATCTGAAGGTCGTCGAGCAGGTGCCGCTGATCGCTCCGCCGGTCAAACAGCGCGAAATTTACATGGCCACGAAACGTGACAAGATGGGACATCACCTGCCCGGAGAAGTCTCGACTGAGCAATCCGAGTAGCCGACGCAGGCCCGGTAACTTCGCTGATTGCCAACGATTTTAGCCAACGGAAATCGCACGTTGAACCGCATCCCTGACGACATGGTTTGCCCCGATTGTTCATCTCCGCTGGCGGTGTCTGCTGACACCGTTGCATGCGAAAAATGTTCAACGAATCATCCCATCGTCAACGGAATTCCGCGATTCGTTGAGCAGGAACACCTTGCGAGCTTCGGCCTTCAATGGAATCGCTACGAAGTTGCGCACGACGACGAAGATCGCGCGACGTTTGAAGCCAAGACCGGGTTCAAACTCAGCGAACTTTCCGGCAAACAGATTCTGGACGCAGGTTGCGGCGGAGGTCGGTACTGCAAAGTTGCTGCTGAGGCCGGTGCTTCAGTTTTCGGAGCGGACCATTCATCGGCCGTCGAGAAAGCATCAAGCCTTTGCGGTCACCTTGAAAACGTGAGACTCGTTCAAGGCGACCTGAAGAAGCTGCCGTTCCCGGAAGAGTCGTTCGATCTGGCTTTCTCGATCGGCGTCATGCATCACGACAGCGATACGAAGGCCGTCTTCGATTCTGTCGCGAAGATGGTTAAGCCCGGCGGGAAAATGTCCGTCTGGCTGTACCGGTTGAACACCTGGCCGCAGGAAGTGCTCAATAACTTTCTCCGGCGACGCACGACAAAGATGGCTCCCGAACAACTTGAACCGTGGTGCCGTCTCGGAGCATTCTTCGGCGGCATTCCATTGGTCAAGCAGTCGCTCAGCAAAGTGGTCAACTTCAGCACGCATCCCAACTGGGAAAACCGCGTCTGCGACACGTTCGACTGGTACGCGCCCGCTTACCAGTATCACCACACAACTGATGAGTTAAGCACCTGGTTCCGCGACGCCGGATACGATGACCTGGTCGTACTCCCGCCGGAAAAGACGGGAGCGTTCTACCGCTGGACATGGCGGAACAATCTCATCATCGGCAGCGGAGTCAACGTCCAGGGCCGCAAGCGTGAGTCGTAGAAATTGCGAAACCATTTGTAGGCTGGAACAAGCTCCGCGCAGTTCCGGCAGTTCAAACAATTGTTGGCTCAGGTTTGCCGGAACTGCGCGGAGCTTGTTCCAGCCTACTCATTCAATTCTCGGAGACTGATCTCGATGTTTGATTCTCAGATTCCTCGACGGAACTTTCTCGTGGCAGCAAGTTGCAGCCTCGCGTCCGCTAGTCTCGCGAATACAGATTCAACGGCGGCCGAGTCGTCAGGTAAAAACTCAATCTGCATTTTTACAAAACCGTTTCAGTCGCTGACGTATGATGAGTTGGCTGATCGGATCGCGGAACTCGGCTTTGACGGCGTCGAAGCTCCCATCCGCGATGGCGGGCACATCGAGCCAGCGGCCGTCCCGGACGAGCTTCCCAAAATGGTCGAAGCACTTCGCAAGCGAAATCTTGAACTCACCGTCATGACGTCGAGCATCAACGATCCGAACGATCCTCGGACCGAGAAGGTCCTGAAGACCGCATCAGAACTCGGCGTCCGTCGTTACCGGATGAAGTATTTCAAGTACGACTTCAGTCAGCCGATTTTGAAACAGCTCGGCGAGTGGCGGCCTCAGTTCAAAGACCTCGCCGCTATGAATAAGGAATTCGGCATCACCGCCGTTTATCAGAATCATGCCGGCCGAAATTATCTCGGAGCACCCATCTGGGACCTGCGCCGGCTGCTCGACGGCATCGCTGTCAACGAAATCGGAGTCGCGTACGACATCCGCCACGCCACGGTGGAAGCGGGCATGAGCTGGCCGGTGACCTACCACATGATCCGTCCGCACATCGACACGGTCTATGTGAAAGATTTCGTCTGGAACGACGGTGTCAAACCAGTGAACGTCCCGCTGGGTGAGGGCCGAATCGACGATGACTTCTTCAAAATGCTGAAGAATTCAGGTTTCAACGGACCGATTTCGCTCCACGAAGAATACCTTGATCACCGTAAGCCGGAACTCGTCCCCGAACATCTGGCAGCGATCAAGCAGGACTTTGCGACGCTTAAGAAATTCCTCGGCCAGTAACGGCCCGCTTTTTGACACGAGACAGAATAAAGAACCACGGATTACCCAGCGCGGCCAAGGCCGCAACTGAAGCTGGCAGCTTCAGCAACGTTGACGAAGCTGCCAGCTTCGTTGTTCTTGATTTGAAAAATTTAGAAGCACGGAAAAACACGGATGCCCGAATGAAGCATCCACAGCCATCCGTGGCAAATTGAAATGACAGCATACCTGCGTCCGTCCCGGAGCGTTCTTCCTATAGTTCCGGGATTGGATCGTCTGAGGCGACGTCGGCACCTTCCCAGTTGACCTGGCCGTTCTCGAAGGTCAGCACTCGATGCGAGCTGCCGGGAGCGGGTTTGCGGTCGACCTTCGGAATCCATTTTCGATGCTGAGCGATGACGGCCGAGTATTTCGGATTCTTCGCAAGATTCGTCCACTCGTTGGGATCTTTTCGCATGTCGTACAGCTCTTCCGTGCCGTCGGCATAAGTGATGTATCGCCAGCCTTCGCTGCGGATTCCGTGGTTGCCTTTGTTGTGAGTCGTAATCGCCGGCCATTCTCGATCGGCATTCGCATCTTTGAGTTGCGGCACAAGACTGTGACCTTCGAGCTGTTTGTTTTCGGGCAGGCCGCAAAGTTCCAGCAACGTCGGGTACATGTCGAGCAGCTCTGCCGGTTTCGTACAACGACCAGCTTTTGCGATTCCCGGCCCGGCGAAGATCAGCGGAACTCGCGTCCCGTCATCCCATAACGTGTTCTTACCGGTGATGAGCTTTTCGCCAAGATGCCAGCCATGATCTGACCACAGCACGATGATCGTGTTGTCGGCCTTGCCACTTTTTTCCAGAGCGGCCAGCACTCGTGCCACCTGGCTATCCACAAAGCTCGTGCACGCGAGGTACGAGCGGCAGATGTTTTCCCACTGGTCCGCTTCTTCCAGAAACTTGAAGCGAGGCTCTGGAAGCTTCCAGTGCAGATACCACGAAAACCGCGGAGTGTCGTCGCGGTCGTGCCTCATGATTGGCGGCAACAGCGACTTGCCGTCCGGATAAAGGTCGAACCATTTTTGAGTCGCGTAGCACGGAACGTGCGGCAGGAAGAAGCCGACCGACATGAAGAATGGTTCGTCCGGCGTTGCTTCGAGTTGCTCGACAGCCCAGCTTGCGACTTTCCAGTCGCCTTTGTCCTCGTCTTTGTGCGGGAAGACTCCCCAATCAACCAGCGGATGAGCGGCCGGCGTCTTGACCAGTTTTTCTTTCGGTCGAACTCCGACACCCGGCGGTGTGCCGACGACGTCGAATTCGGTGTCGGTCTTCTTTCGTCCGTAGCCGCCGTGATAAATCTTGCCTGTCGTAAATGTCTTGTAGCCATGCTTCTTCAGGTACTGAGGCAGCGTCACGACGTCTTTGAATTCGTCCAGGTTTCGAAACCACGGCGACAGTCCGCAAACTCCCGTCGACGATGGTCGAAGCCCCGTCATCAGGCTCGTTCGCGAAGGATTGCACAGCGGAGCCTGGCAGTGAGCATTCAGGAAAACCGTCCCGCTGGCTGCCAGTTTGTCGATGTGCGGCGTCTTGACTTCCGGATGCCCACCCAGGCAGCCGATCCAGTCGTTCTGATCGTCGATCGCGATGAACAGGATGTTGGGTTTTTCGGCCGCCTGAATTCTGGCGGTCAAAACGAGCATCAAACACATTCCGGCAAGTATCGTTGAGAGCGACGGAGCTGGCTTCGACATCGAGATTCCTCGTTCGATTTGGCTGGTGCGGTATGACAGTGTCTTGAGAATTCTAGCGGGCGAACTTCGCGACAAGCCGACGGGCTCGCTGGTTACGATTCTGAAGTACGAACTATATCTGGGATGATGCTCGATTCCGAATGCCCGCGAGCAGTATCGTGTGCCGTGAAATGATGAGTTCTCAGAAACAACTTCTCAAAGGTGCAGATTTGTGATCGTGGCCGAGTTGATCGTGCTGGAGAAGCAGGCTCGCTGGGCTCCCGAACTGCAGCGACAGTTCTACGATCAGAACGTAACCGTCCGCGCCTGTCGAAACGTGACCAGTCTGCGTGAACGAGTTGTCGCGGCTTTGTCTGCTGAGAAAAACTGCGTCGCCGTGCTTGATCCGGCGGACTGGCCGGGCGAGTGCCTGCCGGTCATTTCATGGCTGCGCAGCTTGAAGATTCACGTCGCCGTTGTCGGCTATCCGGGCATCGAGCTGCTCGAACCGTCTCTAAGAGAGCTGGGCGTGACGAATCTGCTTCTGCCTCCAATCGCCGGTCACGAAATTGGCGACGCGTGTCGCAGACTGCTGAGCCAACATTCGGTACAGTCTCACGGCATGGGTTCGCGCTGACGCAAACTTCGCACGAAGTTCTGCTCGTTCCTGGCTTCAGAAATTGTTCGGACAAAAGGCAGGAATGCGGGATGAGGATTATTCGAGGGCGATTTGGTCGACGAAAACTGCTGAGCAATCCGGGAGACACGACGCGGCCCATCACCGACAAGGTGAAGGAGAGCCTGTTCGAGTACCTGGAAGACGAGCTTCAGGATGCGCGAGTGGCCGACATCTTCGCCGGTACGGGGACGATCGGACTGGAGTCACTCAGTCGCGGAGCCAAGTCAATCGTTTTCCTGGAACGCGATCGCAAGGCGGTCGAGCTGCTTCGCAAGAATGTCGCCACGCTTAAAATCGAGGACGAGACTCTCTGTTGGGCAACGGATGTCATGAAGACATCGTTTCGCCCGAAGAACTGCGAAGGGATGACGCCGTTCGATATCGCCTTCTTCGATCCACCTTACCGAATGGTGCCGGACATCGTGCCTGGCAAGTTGCTGTACAAGTCGCTGGAACGCCTCGGTCGGGAAGACGTCACTTCGGAGAACGCGCTGCTTGTGTTTCGCACACCCAGCCGGGCGGAATTTCAACTGCCTGATGTCTGGCAATTTGAGCGGAGGCTTGACTACTCCAGAATGGAAGTCCACTGGTTCCGCAAGAAATCGCCGGAGGAAACTGTGACACCGCCGGAAGTCGAAGTCGCAGAGGACGAACGAACTCTTGACGAATCAACGGCAACGGCCGAAGTGCAGAACGAAGACACCGACTCTGAGTAGTGGCTGTGTGATATCGGACGCAGATGGTCTTCTCGGCGCGAGCGGTCCAGAAAATAGAACGACCCTCCCCCGGAACCGTTTCTGCCTGGCGACAACCTGCGTGCCGTCGGACTGTCTCTGCCCTGGGGAGGGTCTACGCCTGGATGGCGATTATTACTAATCGACCATTGCGTACGCTTTGGTGAATGTCAGTTTTCAGCTCGAAGGTTCACCAGTGTTTGAAATAGGATAATCTGTCATAGATTGTCACGTTATTGCGGGTGCCCGCGGCGGGAGTCTAGGTGTGGCGGATTCTTGCCACTATCAGGCTTTCCCTGATGTTCCGCCAAAATCTCCCTGATTTAACCCGTCGTCTGCTGCGGGCGACGGACTCGTGGAACACGCCTGTGCTCAATTCGGGCCGCGGTGCATCGTTTGATTGTGAGCTGGCCGCGACACCGATAGTTTTCTCTACCCGCCGGCTGGAACCGTTCGTTGCCCCAAGCCGAATTACCGAGCACGTGCCGCCTGCAAGGCTGATTTTCCAATGCACAACAGTGAGATCGCAAGCCTGTTTGATGAGCTGGCCGACCTGCTCGAACTTCAAGGTGCCAATGCTTTCAGACTTCGAGCTTACCGCAACGCAGCGAGGACGATTGGTAGTTTGCCGGAAGCAATTTCTGACATAGCTCAGGAAGGCCCGAAAGCTCTGCAGTCGATTCAGGGGATCGGTAAGGACCTCTCCGAGAAGCTGCTAACTGTCGTCGAAACCGGCGAACTGCCCCAGCTCGAAGAACTCCGCCAGCAGATTCCCACCGGCGTCGTCATGATGCTGAGGATCCCCGGGATCGGCCCGAAGAAAGTCGCCGCCATCTTCAACGAACTGGGCGTCACGACGCTTGATCAGCTCCGTGAAGCAGCGGAGCAGGGGCAGATTGCCACGTTGAAAGGCTTTGGTGCCAAGACGGCGACGACGATCCTGGAAGGACTCGATCAGGTCGAGCAGTCGGCTCAGCGAGTTTACCACGCTGATGCTCGCCCGATTGTTGAGCAAATCGTCAAGGCCCTCTCCGAGCTGGACGAAGTCACGCAGGTCAGCGTTGCGGGGAGCTTTCGACGCTGCCGTGAAACGATCGGCGACCTCGACGTACTCGCCACCGCAACCGATTCGGCCGTAGTCATGGACACGCTTGCTGATCACCCGCTCGTCGAGAAAGTGCTCGCGCGTGGTGACACGAAACAGCGAGTGCGACTCAGCCCGGTTTTTGACGGGATCAAGAAACTGGAACTCGATCTGCGAGTCGTTCCTGACGAATCCTACGGCGCCGCCATGCAGTATTTCACAGGCTCAAAAGAGCACAATATCGTTGTTCGCAAACGCGCGGTCGAGCAGGGACTGAAAGTCAACGAGTACGGTGTTTATCGCGGCGACGAGTACGTTGCGGGCAGCTCCGAGGAAGAAGTCTACGCTGCTCTGGGGTTGCCATTTATCGCTCCCGAGTTGCGCGAAGATCGTCTGGAGTTTAGCCTCGCCGAAGCCGGTGCTATGCCGGAACTCGTCACCGTCGACGACATCCAGGGCGACCTGCACATGCACACGACGGCGACCGATGGGCAGGCGACGATTCTTGAAATGGCCGAAGCTGCCAAGGCACGAGGGCTGAAGTACATCGCGATCACCGACCACTCAAAACGCGTCACGATGGCCAACGGCCTGGACGCTGACCGGTTGCGGGCTCACTGGAAAAACATCGACAAAGCACGGGGCAAGATCTCCGGCATCGAAATCCTGTGCGGGATCGAGTGCGATATTCTGGAAGACGCGACGATGGACCTGCCCGACGACGTTCTCGCTGAAGCTGACTGGGTCGTCGCCGTTCTGCACTATGGATTGAAGCAGCCTCGTGATCAGATCAACAAACGACTGCTGAATGCGATCACGAATCCGAATGTTTCGGCGATCGGCCACCCGAGCGGACGAGTGATCGGAAAGCGGCCGGGGGCGGAGATCAGCTTTCCTGAGGTGTTCCAAGCGGCCGCCGATCACGGCTGCATGATGGAAATCAACGCTCACCGCAGCCGGCTGGACCTCGACGACGTCCATGCCGCCGCCGCAAAAGACTTTGGAATCCCAATTGTCGTCAGCACTGACGCTCACTGCGTCCACGGGTTCGCTGAGCTCCAGAATGGGATTAATCAAGCTCGACGAGCAGGCTTGACCGCCGCCGACGTCGCCAACACTCGCACGGGCAGCGAATTCCGCAAGATGATCCGCTGAGCGATTTCCGGTCAACCAATTCTTGAGTTCCCAGCGGAAATGCGGTCACGGACTGCGCACAAAAAAGCAGGTCAGGAAACGTAACTTCCTGACCTGCTTATGTTTATCAGCTGCTCGCGGACCTCAATCGGTGCGAGCCAGATTGGCTATGCCAGCTTCTTGTTGCAGGTTTTGCAGCGAACTCGTCGACGAACAACTTTTCCACATTTCGGGCAGCGGGCGGTTGATCGTGCTTTGTGAAGTTTTGTACGCGGTCTCTGAACCATGATGCACCTGTGTCAGCAATGTTTCGGCTGATCTCTTGTCTCAGCCGTTTTTGTGATTGAAATAGTTGGGAACACGAAAATCTACCGCCGCGGGACGACGCTCGCAACCCATGCCCGCTCGCGTTTGAGTCGTCTGGCCGAGGCTCGTAGCGTGAATGAACTCGGAAAAAGGCGTCTGAAAAATAGAAAAGCCCTCGGGTGAAACTCACCAGAGGGCTTTTGGGTTGGGCAACAGCAGTCAGTCGAAGAACTGCTGCCGAGCCAACTAATCTTCTTCTTCTTCACCGTCTGGTCCGTGATCGACACAGTCTTCGTTGTGCCAGAGAGGGAGGCCAGCGGCGTAGCGGGCAGCAAGCATGCAGACTTTTTCTTCCGAACCCGGCTTGGCCACGGTAGCCGTCTGCGGGTCAACGTGCGGTCCCCCGAGATCGATCCCGGGGTACTCTTCCAGCATGCTGAAACTATCGTCGTTCAAGTCAAAATTGTCCATTTTTACGTCCACATCAGCTAACGGCATCGGGATTTACTCCTGCTCTAGAGAGGGAACCAAAGCGGGGTAGTCAGTTGGTAAAACAAGGAACGACCGCGTTCCAAGTCAGCAATATCAAAAAACTTACAGTTCAAAGCGCACTAAATCAAAAACCGCAGTTGCAGCAAAAACTGCAAACTGATTTCACAGAAAAGCCAGATTAAAGGAGGAAAGGGACTTCAGCGCAGACACCGAAGGTATCCGTGCAAAAGACAAGGTGGGATTCGTCGAGGATTAACGACGCCAAACACAACTCCAACAGCGTTTGTTGTAACGAAGAAACCGAAACTGCTGAGCGGGTTGGTGAGCGTGAAAAGGGGGATTAATCAGGTGGGTGATGGGCGAAATTCTCAGCTCAATCGTTTGTGAAGTCAACAAAAATTTCTGCTTTCTATCTGACAAAGTCGTCAATCGGCCGAGCCTTCATTCTCGTCGCCCACGTTTTCGCTGTTGAGAGTTAGAAATAGTTCACTCTCAGCCAGAGTCTCGACCAGATCGCGATGGCCGGGAAACCTTGTAACGCTTCAGTTTGCGATCCAGAGTCGATCGTTCGATCCCCAGAATCTGAGACGCCATCGACTTGTTCCAGTTTGTTCGCTCCAGAGTGCTGAGAATGTGCTCCCGCTCCAGTCGATCGAGCGAGATGTCTCTGTTGTCCTGTTTGATGGACCCGCCCGCCGCTGCTGCCGCTTTCGATGACGTTGTCCTGGTCGAAAGCTGAATGTCTGCCGGCTCGATGGTCGAGTTGCGGGCCAGAATGACCGCTCGCTCGATCGTGTTCTGCAGTTCCCGGATATTCCCGGGCCATTGATACTCCATTAATTGCTGGATGGCTGCGTCGGAAAACTCCTGAACCTGGTTGCTGGTCTTCGACGTAAACTTCTGCAGAAAGTAATGGGCGAGGACCGGGATATCTGACGCGTGATCTCGCAGAGCCGGCACGGCGATTTCCATCACAAACAATCGGAAGAACAGATCCTGTCGGAATGTCTTTTCTTCGATGGCCTGCTCAAGATCTCGATTGGTGGCGGCAACGACTCTGACGTCGACATTAATCGGACTTCCGCCGCCGACACGTTCAAATGGGTGACCTTCCAGAACTCGGAGAAACTTTGCCTGAACGGGAAGGCTCATTTCGCCGACTTCGTCGAGGAACAATGTGCCTCGGTCAGCCTGCTCGAACTTACCAATCTTTCGACCGGCTGCCCCGGTGAATGAACCTTTTTCGTGACCGAAAAGTTCACTTTCAAGCAGGGTCTCAGACAGAGCTGCGCAGTTCATACAGACAAAGGGGCCGCTGCGTCTGTCACTGCTGAAGTGGATTGCCCGAGCGACAAGCTCTTTGCCAACGCCACTTTCGCCCCGAATCAACGCCGTCGCGTCAGTCGGAGCAACCCTTGCGATCGTGTCCTTCAGGGACTGCATCGCCGGGCTGTCGCCGATGAGATCGCTTTCGATGGCCAGTTGGTGCCGCAACGTCTTCGCTTCGTCCTTCGCCTTGGCCAGTCCATCCTGAAGATGGAGTTTCTCTTTGAGATGTTCCAGCGCGACCGCAAACTGATCGGCAACGGCTAGTGTGTAATCCAAATCGTCGAGCTCCAGGTGGCTGCCACCCTGCGTCGTGTAAAGGTGGATCAGCCCGTAGATCGCATCCTTTGTTCTGATCGGGGCGCAAATTACGCTGTAAGCCTGAAGCTTCTGCAGGCTCGCTTTGTCGGTGAGCCGGCTGTCCTCTTTGATGTCCCGCGCGAGAACCGCTTCCCAATCATTCAGCACGATGGTCGATAGTGAGTTCGAAACTTTTTCGTAAGTTTCGTCTCCGGTTGTTCGGTAGGCGGAAATCTGAAGCTGCGACGGCTCAGGATGTTCAACACTCTTCGGCAGAAGCAGCACAGCTCCGATGCTCACGTTGCCGGCCACGAAAAGTCCTTCGAGAACGATCTCTGATAGCTCTTTAATGTCCCGCGTCGAACCCATTTCGAGAGCCAGTCGGTACATCTTTGCCAGCTCCTGGCTGGCACGATCTCGACCGATGGCTTCGGCACCGCCGCCCGAGTGGTATCGGGTCTTGTGCCTTCGAAAGACGATCTCGGGCTCGGGAACTGCGCGCGGCGCAGCCGGAAGTCCGTCGCAGGTTTCAGTTCCACTTTCCAGCGAAACTTCGCTGTCGGGTGGGCGAGTAATGTCCGGTGTGAAAACGAGACTGCATTCGCCGATTTGAATCTGATCGCCGTCACTCAGCGGCCAGTCGTCGGTGACGCGGCAGCCTTCGATCAAAGTTCCGTTGCGACTTCCCAAATCCCGCAGCAGCCATTCGCCGTCGGCCTGATAGATTTCGCAGTGGTGCCGACTGCAAATATCGTCGGGAACCACGACGCGGTTCGTGGGCGCACGGCCAATCGTTGTGACCTGTCCGGGAGCAAGACGAAACACGTTTCGCCACTTCAACTCATCCCGAAGAATCAGGTACACCGACTGGTCCGAAACGGAATCCGAGTTGGACCGTTCGAGCGCCATAAGCGGAAGTCATCCTCAATGCAAAATTCAGAAGCCAGAAGCCAGACCGCGTCAACTCACGGAAAGCGATACTCCGAAACACAAGTGCTTCCTGGAGTTCTCTTTGGACGATGATCCCCAGGATGCACCGCCGGCACAGTTCAGTCATTGTCACTCGACAAGTCTGAAAGTTGACGCCAGCGAATCAGCATAAACCAGCTTGATTCCAGCTGACAATGTATTTCACGCTGCGGCAACGCAGAGACCGAGTTCGCCCGTCGGCAACCTCGATATCTTCGCCAATGCGGACAACCTGACAGAACAATCAGACTCAAGTGGACAGGAACACGTTGAGTGTCAAGGAGAATCGCTTTAGGCTGATTGTCGTACCGAATCCAACCAGAGCGACCGTTCCGCTCGCAGGCGTCGAATCAAAAAATGCGCGACAATCTCAGCGATCGAAAGTTTCCCAATCCGTAAGTCGCCAACTGCACGTCGAATCGCACCAACAATCTTCAGAGGCCAACGAATGAGCGTTCCTCGCCATCCAAATCTGACTCGTCGAACAGCCATCCAGGTTGGTGGAGTCGGGCTGCTGGGGCTTGGCTCGAACCACCTTGCCGCGCTGCGAGCCGCTGACTCATCAACACCTTTGCCACCTCGGTCACAACAACGTTCGGTGATCTACATCTTCCTGTCCGGAGGACTCGGTCAACACGACAGTTTCGATATGAAACCGGACGCGCCCGACAACATCCGCGGCGAGTTCCTGCCCGTGTCGACGCAGACTCCTGGCCTGCAAATCTGCGAGCACATGCCAGAGCTGGCCAAACGCAGCGACAAGTGGTCAATCGTGCGTTCGTTGACTCACCCCTACAACGAGCACTCGCAAGGGCACATGGTGATGCTGTCCGGGCGGACGTCCATGCCGCCAACATTCAGCGCGAGCAAACCGAAACCTGAAGACTGGCCATCGATTGCGGCCATTGCCGGCGACCACTTTCCGTCGGCGAACAATCTTCCACCGGCTGTTGTTCTGCCGGAACGTTTGATTCATCGGAGCGGGCGAGTGATCCCCGGTCAGTTCGCCGGTCAAATGGGACAGCGCCGGGATCCGTGGTTCGTCGATGCAGCGCCGTTTAACGGCACGACGTACGGCGCGTTTCCCGAGTACGAATTTCATCACGCCCGCGGAACTGAGCACGTCAAGTCGTTGAAGTTTCAGGCGCCGAGCCTGGACCTGCCCGAAGGCTTCACGCAGCCGCGAATTGCTCAACGATTCGGACTGATGAACGAAGTCGAAAAGCAGCGTCGAGAGCTTGACCAGTTCGCGTCTACTCAGCAGTTCGACAAGTTTCGTCAGGGAGCGATCTCGCTGCTCACCGACGACAAAGTTCGGCACGCCTTCGACGTCGTGAAGGCCGACGATGCAATTCTCGATCGGTACGGCCGCAACTCGTTCGGCTGGTCATTGCTGATGGCTCGGCGTTTGGTGGAAGCCGGCGTCAACATGGTTCAGGTCAACCTTGGCAACAACGAATCCTGGGATACTCACGGCAACGCGTTTCCAAGCCTGAAGGACAAACTGCTTCCACCGATGGACCGATCGGTCGCGGCGCTTTTAGACGATCTCAGCGATTCTGGAATGCTTGACTCGACGTTGGTCGTGATGGCCGGAGAGTTCGGTCGAACGCCGAAGATCACCGGACTGCCAGCTCATTACAAACTGCCTGGCCGAGATCATTGGGGAGCGGTGCAGTCGGTCTTCTTTGCCGGTGGCGGAGTCCAGGGCGGACGAGTTATTGGCGCGTCAGACAAGATTGGCGGTTACCCCGCGGCCGATCCGCAAAAGCCAGAAAACATGGCGGCGACAATCTACGAGTCGCTGGGAATTCCCCGCACCGCCGCGTGGAAAGACGACTTCAACCGCCCCTACCATATTTATCATGGCGAGCCGATCTCCGGCCTGACCTGAAATTTTCCGGAATTGGATAGAGGGTGGCTCAGCCAGCATGGCTGAGTCGCGCAGCGACAAGATGCTTCATCGTGCGTGGGCAATCTGGAAACACGTGATTGAATGTCAGAATGCGAGCTGCGGGGTGAGCCGACCATTCTGGAATCTTCGAGACTCTCTTATCTCTCCCGGACTCGAATTGCCGATATTTCGCCAGGTCGCCTATCATGACCTCGCAGTGCTGACTCGGCTTCGCCCGGACTTCCGGCCGAATCGCCAACTGTGCGGCGTTTCACCGTGCTATCGGCAATAGTGTTCCGAAGATAGAAAAAGCCAACGCCTTGCGTGAATTGTGTCGTACGGACCCGCATTGCGATCCCACCAGAGCCCCGCTCACGCCCGCTCAAACTCAACCGGCCGGAGAAGTTTCATGTCGATAAGGCCTCTTCTAATTCCAGGCGTCAGGCAGCGTTCCCGCTTTGCCGCGGTCGCCCTTCAGGTCTGCATCGCCCTGGCCATTGTCGGAGTTTCGCTGGGAACCTTCGTTAGCCCGGCACACGCTCAGGATGCCAGCGGCCTGTTTAATCTCGGCGACCTCGTCGGCAAGCCGGCCGCAAAAAAAGCATCGTCGTCTGACGCGAAGTTCACGCTCGAACCGGCCTCGGCGAAGGCTGGCGACATCGTGACCGTGAGAGTCGCCCTCGATCTGCCAGCGGGATCGCACACCTATTCGACATCCAAAGGGTTCAGCGGACGGACCAAGTTCGAGATCAAAACGGCAATTGGCGTCGAACCCGTCGATGCTGACTTCGTTGCGTCGATCAAACCAGAGTCGAAAAACGACGCTCTACTTGGCCAGATTGTCGAGACTCACGAAGGCAAAATCGCCTGGACCCGCCGCTTCCGAGTAAAAGCCGGAACCTCGCCAGCTTCGATCAAAATCGCTGGCGAAATTCGCTATCAGGTCTGCGATGCAACAAGCTGCCGACCGAAGAACCAGAAGTTCGAGTTGAGTCTCGGCGGCACTTCCGCGGCCGCGCCGGTTTACGAATTCAAATACGCTCCCACACGAAAAGTCGACGGCATCGAGAAGCCCGGTCCTTCAGCGTGGACCGCTCGTCTTTCACCAAAAGACGCAGCTCCTGGCGAAAAGGTAACGCTGTCGATCATTGCAAAAATGCAAAAGGGGTTTCATACGTTCGCCCTTGATCAGGACCGACGAAATTACGGTTTGCCGACGGTGATCAAGGAATCGACGTTGTACGGGCTCAAGGCTGCAACGACGTCTGGAAGTTTCAAGCCGAATCGCGAAGTCGAGCATCACGAGTCCCTGGGCAAGTCTCAGCGAATTCACCATGACGAAATCACGTGGAGCCGCGATTACGTCGTCACCGACGGGAGAAAGAAAGGCGACTACGGACTGAGCGGTCTGGTTACTTTCCAGATTTGCGACGCGTCGAGCTGTCGCCCAGGCAGATTCATGTTCGAAGTGGGTTCATTGAAGGTTGGGGGCGGCGTTAAAGCTTCATCCGCTGAACAGGCATCAGCACCTCAGAAACCTGCTGGCACCAACGATACGTTTATCTCGGGAGATCTGTATTACCGCGAGGCAAACGCCACGTCATCCGAGGCTGGCCTGCCTCAATTTCTGATGTTCGCATTCCTCGGCGGGTTGATTCTCAACGTGATGCCGTGCGTTCTGCCGGTCATCGCGATCAAAGTTCTGAGCTTCGTTCAGCAGGCGGGCGAAGACCGCGGCCGCATCTTCATGCTCAACGCGACGTATTCGCTGGGGGTGATTTCCGTTTTCATGTTGCTGGCAACGCTGGCTGCGTTTGCTGGAACAAGCTGGGGCGGCCAGTTTCAAAGCGTCGAGTTTCTGGTCGCGATGTCGGCGCTCGTGTTTGTCATGGGCCTGAGTTTGCTCGGCGTGTTTGAGATCCCGATTCCTGGCTTCGTGGGGTCGTCAGCCGGAGGTCGTCAGGAAGGACTCGGCGGTGCCTTCATGACAGGAATCTTTGCAACGATTCTCGCAACACCATGCAGCGGTCCATTCCTGGGACCAACGCTCGGATGGTCGATTCAGCAGCCGCCCGTAACGATCTACATGATCTGGGGAATGATGGGCCTCGGGATGGCGTCGCCCTACCTGCTGTTTGGCCTGTTTCCTGGAGCCGTCAAGTTTCTGCCGAAGCCAGGCAACTGGATGATCCGTTTCAAACAGATCGCTGGCTTCATCATGCTCGGCACGACCGTCTTCCTGCTGTCGATTCTCGATGAGTCTTACCTCGTACCAACACTCGTCATGCTGCTTGGCATTGGCATCGGCGTGTGGATGATCGGGAATCTGTACGACCTCTCATCGCCACCCGCGACGCGATGGAAGATGCGATTCGCTGCGTTGTGCACTGTTGGCGTCATCAGCGGTTACGGATATCACCTCGCCTCTGCTGACGAGAAACTTCACTGGGAACCGTTCACGCCGGCGGCCGTCGCGGAAGCCTTGCAGAACGGACAGCCGGTCATGGTCGACTTTACGGCCGACTGGTGCCTCACCTGCAAAGTCGTCGAGAAGACAACGCTCAATACCAACTCGACCCGGGACGTTGTTGACGCTCACGGTTTCGTCACGCTCAAAGCAGACTGGACCGATGGCTCGGACGAAATTCGAGACATGCTGAACCGACTCGGTGGAGACAGCATTCCAACCCTTGCCGTTTTCTCTCCCGCTCGCCCGACGGAGCCAATCGTGCTTCGCGATGCCTGGAGCCAGTCGACTTTGATTGAGCAGTTGCAGACAGTCGTCTCAGAAAACGAGACTCCAGCTAAG
>CALDJX010000304.1 GCA_937899075.1 uncultured Planctomyces sp.
GCCCGGTTTGATCGTGGCGTCGAACATTTCGACCCCGTCCATGTCGCGGTTCTGACGGTCGCCCTGCTGGATTCGGATCAGCCCGTCGAACCCGTTCAGCCGTTCGGCCTGCATCGGGTAGGGGAACACCGAACCGCGGTGCGCATACAGGTAGGCCTCTTCGCAGAACAATCGAAACAATGGCTTGTGCTGCACCGAAAGATGCAGCGTCTGAGTCGTCGGGGAACCAACGGCAACGCCCTCGCTGTCGACGCCCAGGTGTCGAAACTTCGCGACACGTTCGATCGACGTCTCGCCGAACGTTGCTTGGCCGACAATCCTCACTGTGAAACTTGCAGACGGCACGTCTTCGGTCGCGGTGACTTTGATTTTTGCCGACGCCTTGCCCTTGGGGATTTCCGCTGCCTCGACCGTGACACCGTCAGGCAGACCTTCGAACACAAGCTCAATCGGCTCGTTCAAATCGCCATGACGTCGCGCTTTGATTTCGATGGTCGAGGATTTGCCTTGAGTAACGATCAGCGAATCCGTTGCGGCTTCCAGCGAGAAGTCAGGCTCGTCCGGCGCGATGAGCAGTCGCCAGCCGAACTCGCTTCCGCCGCGTGCTCCGTGCCGCAAATCCTGCAGCTTCACGAGAACGTCGCCGTCTTGTTTTGTTGTCCACACGATTCTGGCGATGCCGTCATCGGTCGAAACAGCGCCGGCTTCTTTCAGCGACTTACCATCCGCCGCGACAACCGAGACCACCGGCAACGCTGGCGTGCCGGGCGGCCAGGCCGACGCCTCGATTCTCAGACGTTCGCCTTTCTTCGCGGTGAATCGGAAGAAGTCGCGATCGTTCGCCGACGCGAATTGACCGTACAGAACGCTCGGAGCGACGATCGCTTGTGACTTACCGCGTTCGTCGTTCGGCTCCTGCTCGACGACGGTTGGATGCTCATCAATGCTGAGAGTCAGCGGCCAGACCATCTGTTCGAAAACCGTCCACCGATTCGCAGCGGCTGCCTGCGGTGGAAGAACCACTCCAAGTGCCTCACTAAGATCTCCACGATCCCCGGTTAAACGCAGCACTTGAAGATTGTTCGCCGCGAGCGTCGCGCGCGAGACTCCGCCTGGCAGCGTCATTCGAGGAAACGGTTCCGGTCGCATGTTGATTCTGTAGACGTGGGCGGGGTCGCCTCCGAATGTGACGTTCGCGATGCGCAGGACGTACTCGGCAGTGGACTTCGACCAGTAAACAAGGACCGGATCGGTCCCGACGTGAGCGAGTTCCGCATCGACTTTTCGTCCGTCAGTATCGAGCAGTTCAACGACCGGATCCAGTCGCGAGCCGAGGCGCCCGGCGATGACTTCGCACGAGATGACCTGTCCGGCCTCGGCGGTAAAACGGAAGCAGTCGACATCACGCTCGCCATAAATCTGCCCGTTGACAGTCACCGGCAGTTTGATTGGCTCAGCGTTTTCGATCGTTGAGTTCGATTCGGATTCGATGAACTCGGGCAGGTCGCCGATCAGAAATGGACGCGAGGCCGTGCCGCCCTGAGCACAGTTCACTCGCCAGTACGCTGGCCCGATTTGTGCGTCCGCGTCGATCGTCAACTCTGACGGCCACTCGCGCGGGTAGGTAATCGGCGTGATCGTCGGCTCTCGCTTCGGCGATGGTTCGCTTTCAGCGATGACCTGTTCGGTCAGTTTTCCGCCCATCGAGATTCCGTTACCAGTGACCACGAAGTCGGTGCCCGGAGGAATACACTCAGCGCCCACTCGAACTTTGACCGTCGTGCCTCGCTGTGCGCCTGCCGGAAAAATGTGCGAACTGGACGGCGTGTATCCCGGCTTCGGCTGCGCGAAAACGTTGCCGCCGCAAAGCGAGAAGAAAACGGCAGCAAGGCCGGCAACCTGACGAAGAATCTTCACTGGGCTCTCCCAGGTGATAACCAAATATCTGTAGTGAAAAAGAATAGAACCACGGAAGAAACGGAATACACGGAAAGAAATACGTCCGTCGTTTCCGTGTATTCCGTTTCTTCCGTGGTTAAAAACACTTCATTCCGAAGACTTATCCAAACAGCTCATAAACAGGCCGGCCGCCATCGGCCAGGGGCACGGGTCGTCCCAGAGGTGTGTGCAGGACCTGTTCGTGGTCGATTCCCAACGCATAAAGAATCGTCGCGGCCATGTCGGGAGCGGTGATGGGCCGGTCGGCGACTTCGCCGGCAATTTTGTCCGTGGCTCCAATGACCTGCCCGCCCTGGATTCCTGCTCCGGCCATGACGATCGAGAACGCGTTCGGCCAGTGGTCTCGTCCGAGCAGATCGTTGATGCGTGGGGTGCGACCGAATTCCGTGCTGATCACGACGAGGGTTTTTTCCAGCATACCTCGGTCCGATAGATCATTGAGCAGCGCCGGTACGGCCTGGTCGAACGACGGACAAAGCAGCTCTCGGAGGCTGTAAGTGTTTTTGCGATGCGTGTCCCAGTGACCGTTTTCGACGCTTACGAATCGGCATCCGGCTTCGACCATCCGTCGGGCGAGCAGGCAACATTGTCCGATACTCGACATGCCGTACTTCTCGCGCGTTGCTTCCGGTTCGCGCGTGATGTCGAATGCTTCTCGAGCCTTCTGCGAAGTCATCAGGCTCGCGGCCTTCTGATAGAACTGGTCAAGTGCCTGAACCTGGCGGCCGGCCCGTTCGGCTCCGGCTTCGAATTGATTGAATGCTCGCAGAGCGTCCTGACGTCTCCGGCTTCGATCAGCAGTGACGGACGTCGGCAGCGTGATGTCACGCACGGCGAACTCAGGCGCGGCGGGATCGGCTTCGATGGTGAACGGTCCGTAACTCGGCCCCAGAAACGACGGGCCGCCGCTATTCAAAAAGTTCGGCAGCGAGATGTACGGCGGCAAGGCTCCCGGTTTTCCCAGCTTCGCGACCATCGACCCGACGCACGGATGATCGTTGTTGTTTTTGTTATTGCCGTTGAAGTCGCCAACGCCCGGTTTCTTGCCGGTCATCATGGTGTGAAAGCCGCGGCCGTGGTCGGAGTCGGAATGAGTCATGCTTCGCAGAATCGCGAACTTGTCGGCGACGGTGGCTGTTTGAGGAATGACGTCGCCCAGTTGGATGCCAGGGACGGGAGTGCTGATCGGATCGAAGTCGCCTCGAATTCCCTGCGGCGCATTCGGTTTCAAATCCCACATATCCTGATGCGGCATTCCTCCGACGATGAAGAGGAAGATACAGTTAACGTCTTCGCGAGACTTGCTGTCCGCTGCCGGCGCCACTTTCTGCAGATGCAGAATCTCAGCCATGCTCAGTCCGGCGATTGAGCCGAGTTTCAGCATGTCACGTCGGGAAAGGCTCATCGATTATCTCTTTCCGTAGGTCAGGCTCTGCCTGACGAAGTCGCCTGGATCTGCTCAGGTTGGACTCGGTGGTCATCAATTTACAGTGATTCCGTCAGGCAAAGCCTGACCTACGAGAGTGTCGTCATCTTACAAACAGAAAGTCATAGGAATTCAGCATCGCCCACATGAGATCTTCGGCCGCCTGCCGTCGGTCACTTTGGGAGAATATTTTCGTTGCTGCAGCTCGTTCGCGATCGCTGGGCAGTCGTCCCCAGGCAGCCAGAGCGAAGTCGTTGAGGATCTCGTTGGATGATTTGTCACTCGCTGCGAGTTTCGAAATCCGCCCGCTTGATGACGAAAGCTTCGCCGAGATTTCCGGAGCGTTCATCAGGTGCAACGCCTGCGACATCGTCGGCGCTCCGGACTTGCCGCACTCGCACGGCGACTGTCGCAATGATCGGCCGAACGTATCAAGAAAGTAGGACGGGAAACGGTTATCCCAGACTTGAATCCCGCGAGTGCCGGCCGGCATGCCGGGAAAATTCTCGGGCGAACTGGTGACATCGCAGATCGCGTCGAGCAGCACTTCGGCGGGAAGTCGTTCTTCCAGGTAGTGCGAGAAATTCTGTTCGTCACGTTGGTTGGAAACGTTCGACCGACTGGAAAGCTGGTAGGCCTGCGAATTCAGAATCAGCCGCATGACCGCCTTCAGATCGAATCCATTTTCAACGACCTGTTGAGTCAGGTAGTCGAGCAGCGGTTCGTTGGAAGCCGGGTTGGTTGAACGCAGGTCGTCGACAGGTTCGACCAGACCACGTCCCAGAGACTGCTTCCAAAGCCGGTTCGCCACGAGCCTCGCGAACATTGGATTTTCCGGCGTGGTCATCCAGTCGGCCAGCTGGACTCTGGGGTCCGCGGCGGTGGTGTCGATCGGCGATCCACCGGGAGGACGCGTCACGACGATGTTGTCGGTCTGTGGCATTTTCGTCGGTCGGAATCCGGCATGAAAAATCAGATCGCGAGTCGGTGACAACTTCTTCCGTTGCAGCCCGTTGAAGAAACCGGACATCCCGTAGAAATCGTCCTGGCCCCATTTTTCGAACGGATGATGATGGCACTGAGCGCAGTCCATGCGAATGCCAAGGAATGCCTGACTGACACCCCGAGTCAGCTCGTCCGGAGTCCGCATCGCTCGGTAAAAGTTGACCGGCCCGTACTTGCCGGAGACACCCGTCGCCGTCAGCAATTCGCGAACCCACTGGTCGTAAGGGACGTTGTCGGCGATCTGCTTTCTGAGCCAATGATGGAACTCGTAAGCGCCCCGCTCACCGAGCAGGTTTCGATCAACCAGCAGAATGTCCGCCCACTTCAGCGTCTGGAAATCCGCAAACTCTTCACCATCAAGCAACGCATCGATGGTCCGGCGGCGTTTGTCCGGCGAGTCGTCGGCAAGAAACTCGGTCACCTCGGCAGGAGTGGGCAGCCGTCCTTGAACTCGCAGGCTTGTACGACGCAGGAAGGTCGCATCGTCGGACAGTTCAGACGGAAGAATTCCGAGCCGTCGCAACTCATGCCAAACCATCCGGTCGATCGGGTTGTCGGGCGATGCGGGGAATGTTCCAGCCGGCACTTCCTGCGGGACAAGAATCCGAGCGGCCGCGACCTGTCCCATATAATTGACAGTGATAGCGGCCGGGCCGGGCACGGTCCCCGTGTGAACAAGCCCGCCCGGTTCAACATCCGCAACGACCGGCGAATTGGTGCTGTAAGACGCGGCGTCGGTGACGTCTCTGGTTGAGCCGTCCGAGTAAACCGCCGTCACCAGTAACTGCTGATCGGCCGAGCGACCGATGACGCGGTCGACAGGTTCAACACGAACGGAAGCCACCGTCGGGGCCGAGTCGTCGCCCCACGGCATCCCCTGGCGAATCCAGTTACTGAGCAGGTGGTGATCCGGCGAGTCCGGCTGACAGCGCCGCCCGCCGCCGTGAGCGGTCACTCCGATCGCTTTGAGAATCAGCAGACTGTGCTCGGGATCGCCGGTGAAGATTCGTCGTCCGCGAGACTCTCGACTGAGCGACGCAAAATCGGCCTGGGCATCGAAGCCAAACACCGACAACTTGAACCCGTTCTGTCCCGAAGCCTTGCCGTGACACCCGCCGCTGTTGCAGCCAAGTTTCGAAAACAGCGGCACGACATCATTCACAAAATGCACGGGTTGAATCGACGACGCGCCTTCGATGACAACGGGAACTCTCAACGTTTTGTTTTGGAACCGAACGATGACTTCGGTGTTGCCATCCTGCATTGCCGACAGGACCGAGCCGCTCAGTCTTGCGTTAACTTCTGAAGCCAATTGAAGAGTGGCCTCGCGCGTGACATCGTTTTCTCGTCCGTCTCGGATAGCTGTAACAAGAATCTGCTGCCGTCGACTGGCCGCATTCAATCGAACAGGATTCGGAGAGACTCGCAGAACCGTCTCACTGACAGACTTCTGGCCGTGGGCTGTCGCCGCGGAAACTCCCACCAGGCAAGCGAGCAGAATTATTCGCGAAGAAACCATGCAGAGCTTTCAGCAGCAAACACGACTGAGTGTTGATTCATCAGTCAGTGAGTGTATCAGGATTCGCTGATGCGACTCAATCTGCCCTTCATTTTGCTCCGCAAGCCAGCGGCCAACTCAGCAGATCGAGCACTCATCGTCCAGCCGGCCAATGTAGAAGGCGAACTTGAGATCTCGCGGGAAGCTTGAGATCGTCTGCCAGAAGGTTGACGACGTTCCGGATGGACGGGCTTGAAACTCGATAGTGAGGATGTGCCGCGATGACTCAGGAAGACTTCGAAGAAGAGATCCGCAAATTGCTGGATTCCGGTAACAAGATCGAGGCAATCAGAGTGTACCGCGAATTGACAGGGGCAGGTCTCGGCGAGTCCACGGACGCTGTTCTAGCTTTCGAGGAGGGTGGTGATCTCGTCGGCACTTCCTCAGTCGAGCGTGTCCCTGTGGACGATCCCGAGCTGGTCGCCGAGGTGAAAGAATTGCTCGGTCAGGGGAACACTCTGCCGGCGGTCAAACTGGTTCGAGAGCGGACCGGGCGCAGCCTGAAAGAGTCAAAAGGGGTTGTCGATCAAATCGGCGTCGACAGCGGCCTGACGTCGCCATCGGGTTCGGGGTGTCTTGGCGTCGTACTTCTTGCAGCGTCCATTCCGCTGGGCGCGGCATGGACCATCTTTTCGTAATGCGGGAAACGGTTGGGCTATCAAGTCGCCGCTCTGAATCAAGGATTAACTCAATGACGAAGCAGCTCGCGACTCTGGTACTGACGCTGCTGATCGCCAATGTGTGCTCAGCAAGCGAGCGACCAAACATTCTGTTGATCGTGTCCGAAGACAACGGTCCCGAACTGGGGTGCTACAGCGATCCGTATGCTCAGACACCGGTGCTGGATCATCTCGCGGCAACGGGCGTTCGATTTGCCAACGCGTTTGTGCCGTATCCGGTTTGCAGTCCGTCGCGAGCCTGTTTTCTGACCGGACTTTATCCGCATCAGAACGGGCAGGTTGGACTGGCGACTCATAAGTTTGCGATGTTCGAAGGCACTCGCACGCTTCCGTCAATTCTGCACAACAACGGCTACCGGACCGGAATGATCGGTAAGCTGCATGTGAATCCGGAGAAAGAATTCCGGTTCGATTTCCGCAAGATCACCGGCGTGAACTTCGGTAGCCGGAACGTGCGAAGCTATGCCGACGCCGCGGCCGAATTCTTCAAGCAGGATTCCGATAAGCCGTTCTTTCTTTCGATCAACTATCCCGATGCTCATTTTCCGCTGCATCGTCAGCAGTTCGGATTGCCCAAAGTTCCGATCGAGGCCGATGACGTGCGTCCGTTGCCGTGGGTTGGTGTCGATTCGCCGCGGCTCAGACAGTTCACCGCGGATTATTACAACTGCATGCGCCGGCTCGACGACGGCATCGGCATGCTGCTCGAACGTCTGAAAGAAAGCGGGCACGCTGAGAACACGCTGGTTGTTTACATCGGCGATCATGGTGCTCAGTTTTCCCGCGGCAAGTGTTCGGTCTACGAAGCCGGACTGCGGATTCCGATGATCGTTCGGTGGCCGGGGAATCTGGTTGCCGGGACCGTGCGTGACGAACTGACTTCAACGCTCGATCTCGTCCCGACGTTTCTAACCGCCGCAGGAATCGGTGTTCCGAGCGAACTGCCGGGGCATGTCCTGCAGCCGCTGCTGAGAGGCGAGCCAGCTCCGAGTACCTGGCGAAAACACATCGTCGGTTTCACGACGGGCGCCGCGCCGGGCATCTTTTACTTTCAGCAATCGATCAGAGACACACGGCATAAGCTCATTTTGAATCCGATGGCCGAGACGTCAGACAACAAAAACCTGTTCGCCGAGGCTTATCTCAAACAATACAACTCGCACTTCGCAGCGGGCTGCACGGCTGAGGAAATTGCGACCGCCCCGCAGGCCGTTCAGGATGCCTATCACCGCTTCCTGACTCCGCCGCCGTACGAACTGTACGATCTGCAGAATGACCCGCACGAATTCAACAACCTCGCGGACTCGTCATCGCACGCGGAGGTTAAGGCTCGACTGATCGCAGAATTTCGCAAGTGGCAAGTTGCAACATCCGACCCGTTTGCCAATACGGACAATCTCAAATCATTCACGCGTTCACAGTTGGACGCGATCAATACGAACTACCGTCGGGACAAGACATTCCGCTGGCCCTACCTGGACGAATTCAGGAAATGAAACACCTCGTAACTATCGTCACCTTCGTCGTCGTCAGTTGCCTCACGCCGTTCTTTGCCTGGGCGGCTGAAAAACCAAACGTCCTCTTCATCGCGATCGATGACCTGAGGCCGGAACTCGGTTGCTACGGCGCTGACCATATCATTAGCCCGAACATCGACGCTCTCGCAGCCAGCGGAGTTCGATTCGATCGAGCGTATTGTCAGCAGGCGATCTGCGGCCCGTCTCGCGCGAGCGTGCTGACAGGTTTGCGACCGGACTCGGCAGGAGTTCACGGGAACCACACGCACTTTCGAAGTCACTATCCCGACATTGTCACGCTGCCGCAGCACTTCAAAAATAACGGCTACCACACGCGAGCGATGGGTAAGATTTATCACGGCGTGTTTCCCGAAGGTTCCAGCAAGACCGTTGCTGACACGTTTGGCGATGAGCGGTCGTGGTCAGTGCCCGCGTTCCGCCCGGGGCCTCGCTACTACTACACGGAAGAGGGGATCAGTGCGGCCAAAGCTGTTTACCAGCAGCTCTACAAGCCGACTGATCTCGAGCCGGACGACTGGACGACGAAGCTGGTGTTTGGACCAGCCACCGAGGCTCCGGACGTTCCCGATTCGACACTGTATGACGGGCAGGTTGCCGACCGGGCTGTTGCTTCGTTGAAAGAACTCAGTCAGAAACCGGACGAGCCGTTCTTCCTGGCCGTCGGGTTTATCAAACCGCACTCGCCCTACATCGCTCCGAAGAAGTATTGGGACCTTTACGACCCGGCGGCGATCGACATCGCCGGACAGACCGACTTTCTCGAGGGCGTACCGAAAATTGCCCTGCACAATTCCGGAGAACTACGCCGCTACACGGACCAGGCAAAGACTGGCCCGATCCCAGACGAAGTTCAACGACGAGTCAAACACGCCTACTACGCGTGCATCAGTTACATCGATGCGCAGGTTGGACGCGTCCTTGCAGAACTGGATGCTCAAGGGCTGCGAGACAACACGATCGTCGTTCTGTGGAGCGATCATGGCTATCACCTGGGCGAGCAGAATCTGTGGGGCAAGACGACCAACTTCGAACTCGACACACGAGTGCCGCTGATCGTGCGAGCGCCCGGCCGCGCTGGCAACGGTCAGGTATCCGACGCTCTGGTCGAACTGGTCGATCTCTTTCCATCGCTGACCGATCTGTGCGGACTGCCTCAGCCGCACGGGCTCGAAGGCAGCAGTTTTGTCCCGCTGCTGGACACGCCGGAAATCCAATGGAAGAAGGGTGCATTTTCTCAATTCACTCGTGGCAAACTTCGTGGTTACAGCATTCGCACGCCGATGTCTCGCTACACGGAATGGCGAAACACCACGACGCAGGAAGTGACAGCGCGAGAGTTTTATATCTACGGTGACGAGTACCCGCTCGAACCGCCCAATCAGGCCGACGACGTCCCGGAACTTACACAGGCTTATTCCGAACGACTCGCCGCCGGTCACGGTTGGAAGACCGTCCGCCGCGAACTGAACCGATCGTCGACATCGGGGTTCAGCATCGCAAAAGTCTTTACCGATCACATGGTGCTTCAGCGCGGGCAACAGGTTCTGGTTTGGGGTACGGCGATCCCAGGCTCGTCGATTGATCTCAGCTTCGGAGATCAAAAGGAGCAGACGACGACGGGCCGAGCGGGCAACTGGCAAATCGTTCTGGATCCTCTTCCCGCAAATGCGACGCCCGTCGACCTGATCGTCAACGACCAGACAATTCGAGACGTGCTGGTGGGCGATGTCTGGCTCTGCTCCGGGCAATCCAACATGCGGTGGATGCTCAAGCAATCGCAGGACGCCGACGCGGAGATTCAACACGCAGCCGATTCGAAAAACCTGCGGCTGCTGGATCTGACGGCAGAGATCTACCCGGTTGGTCGCGCCTACGATCGCGAAGCTCTCCGCAAAACGACGGCGGACAATTACTTCGCCTGGTCCGGCTGGCAGCCTGCCACGCCTGAATCGGCGGCGTCCTTCTCGGCGGTCGCGTGGCACTTTGGCAAACGTCTGCGGGAACTGAATCCTGAAGTCCCGGTCGGGTTGATTCATAACTCGATCGGCGGCACGCCTATGGAATCGTGGATTCCTGAATCAACGCTGCTGGCGGACCCGGAACTTCAGCGACTGGTCACGTTCCCGTGGTACGCCGAAAACCATCCCGATTATCCGAAGTGGTGCGGTCTGCGCGGCCGCCAGAATCTCGCCAACTATTTCGCCTCGCCAGACGGACCCGTCCCCCATCATCCGTTTCAGCCGGGATTTCTTTTCGACGCGGGAGTCTCGCCTGTTTCAAAGTTTCCGATCAGCGGAATTCTTTGGTACCAGGGTGAGTCCAACGCCACGCAGGATGGAGCGAACAGCCCCCCCATCAATCCGGCATGGAACCATCGTCTGTTTCTTTCGCTGATCAGCAGTTGGCGTGAAGTTTGGCAGGCTCGCGAATTGCCGTTTGTCTTCGCCCAACTGCCCGGCCTGAACCGAAACTGGCCATTGTTTCGCGAGATGCAACTGGAAACTGCAGCAGCGGATCCCAATGTCCACATGGCGGTGACCATTGACGTCGGACATCCGACGAACGTGCATCCGCCCAACAAACGCCCCGTCGGCCGCCGCATGGCAGAGCTCGCGCTGGCCTTCGCTGCGAGTCCCGTTACGACAGCGATCGCGCCCGAGTCCAGAGAAATCACTTTCGATCAACTCATCAAATCCAGCGATGGGAAGCCGATCCGAGGCTTTCAGCTCGCCGGTGTCGACAAAGCGTTTCATCCGGCGACCGCGACCGCGATCGGAAAAACGGTGAAGGTCGTCTGCGACAAAGTCAGTACGCCCGTCGCAGTCCGATTTGGATGGGAGAACGACCCGGACCTCAATCTGGTCGGAGTCAACGGGGAACATCCCGTCTCGCCGTTTCGTAGCGACCGCTGGGAGACCGGCGAAGCCAGCTCACCAGGAGTCACACATCAAGCCGTACCGCGTGCCGGGTTCACAGGATTTGAAACTCCGCGAGCCGGAATTCTCACGGTCGCCGAGTTCGATGGCGCAACCTGGAAGGCGCCATTGGGTCATGCCGAAGTTTCAACGAAGCTCGCACGGACCGGGCTGCGTTGCCTGCACTTGATGGGTGGCAAGCATTCTGAAGTCGAGTTCGCTCTTTCACCGAAACACGCGGGCAAGAATTACTCTCAACTGACATTCGCCGCCGAACGCTGGACAAAACGTGCTCCGTTCACGTTTCGCGTCGAAGCGTCGACTACCAATGGTAAATGGCAGGAGATTTACAACGGCGACAAGGCAGTGAAAGTTGGTCGCCCGTATCTCAACCGCGTCGTCATTTCGCTGCCGGAAGGCGCCCAGCAATTTCGCATGACGTGCACTTCTCCGCCCGGCACCGGAGTTCTGATCGATGATATGAATCTGGTCGAAGCAAAGCCGATGACGGTGACTCGCGTCGCCGTGCTTCAGCAAACGGCTCCCGTGTTGATCGGGCAGGAGCTCAGCCCGCTTCTTCAGTTGGAGATTGAAACCGAAGGCAGCCTGTCTCCGCGAAAACTTTCCGCCGTCGAGTTCGTACTACCGAAGGGAGAAACTGCGATTCGAGAAGTTCACTTTCAGGGACAAACGGTAAAGCCCGGCAGCAGCCTCTCGTTCGAAGTCGATCTCCCGCTTCAATCGGGGACCAACGTGTTTCCGCTCACGTGCCGACTTGCTGCGAACGCGAGCCTCGACGAGTTCATTTCCGCAAGCTGTGTCAGCATTCAGCTCGACGACAAGCAGATCATCGAGCCGAATCCGACAGCCTCAAGTATTCGCCGACGAATCGGAGTAGCCGTCCGACAGCACGGCGACGACGGCGTTCACACTTACCGAATTCCGGGCATCACCACGACCAATGACAGAACGCTCATCGCCGTTTACGACAATCGCAATCAACGCGGCGGCGACCTGCCCGGAGATATCGACGTCGGCATGAGCCGCAGCACCGACGGCGGTCAATCCTGGGAACCCATGAAGATCATCATGGACATGGGCGACGATCCGAAATGGAGTTACGACGGCATCGGTGACCCGTCGATCCTGACCGACCGAGTCACTGGCGACATTTGGGTCGCCGCCACGTGGAGTCATGGAAACCGTTCGTGGCACGGTTCCGGACCGGGCAAGACGCCGGAAGAAACCGGCCAGTTCATGCTGGTCAAAAGCGCTGATGATGGCAAAACCTGGTCGAAGCCGATCAACATCACGCCGCAGGTTAAAGCGAATCCGCAGTGGCGATTCGTGCTCGACGGCCCCGGCAACGGCATCACGCTGCAGGATGGAACGCTGGTCTTTCCCGCTCAATTTCGAGGCGAAGACGCAGAGCCCGTCAACGGAAAACCGTTCTCGACAATTATCTCCAGCAAAGACCGCGGAGAAACATGGACGATCGGCAGCGGCGTGAAGATCGACACGACCGAAGCGCAAATCGTGCAACTCGAAGACGGCTCGATCATGATCAACTGTCGCGACAACCGAGGCGGCTCCCGCAGCGTCTACATGACCGCCTACCTCGGAAAAACCTGGACCGAGCATCCGACTTCGCGCAAAGCATTGCCCGAACCGGTCTGCAACGCTGACATTCTGCGAGTCGTTCATCCAAAGCACGGCCCGCTGCTGTTTTTCTCAAACCCGAACACAACCAGCGGGCGGCATCACTTCACGATGAAAGTCAGCGACGACGAAGGCATGACCTGGCCAGCCAAATGGCACACGCTCTACGACGAACGGCCGGGCAGCGGATACTCAACGCTGACGCAGATCGACGACGACCATATCGGAGTTCTGTATGAAGGTCCGGGCGAGTTGTACTTCCTGCGGTTTTCGATCGATGAGCTGCTGCGGTCTGTAGCGAGCTAAGGAACGAGTCCGAATTAGGTTCCCGACTTCTAATTATGTCATGCCCGCGCAGACGGGAACCCAGTTTTTCGATTCATTCTGGATTCCCGCCTGCGCGGGAATGACGTGACGAAGCGAGTCCAATGGAACAAGAAAAGTCATCCGGAACGTTCTCACGCGATCAACTCCGGAATCGGCTTCCCTTGATCAACAACCGGAGTCGGACGACCGTTGAAATCTTTGATCGCGATGTTCGCGGCATCGATGCCCAAGTGGTGGTAGATCGTCGCCAGGAAATCTCCGGCGCTGCAGATTCGTTCGATGGAATCCTCGCCGCGTTTGTCGGTCGCTCCGATAAAGCGTCCGGTTTCGATGCCGCCGCCAGCCCAGATGTTGGAGAATGCTCGCGGCCAGTGGTCGCGGCCCGGTTGCTTCGTGCCGGCCGGTGCGCTGGCATTGCCGGCGCCGGTGCTTGGCTGATAGCTGATCTTTGGCGTGCGCCCGAATTCGCCGGTCACGACGACGAGGACTCGTTTGTCGAGGCCTCGATCATAGATATCTTCGATCAACGCCGAGACCGCCTGGTCGTACGCCTGAGCTCGAAAACGCATTGCGTCAAAAACGTGATGATTCACCGCGTGGTCGTCCCAATTGTTTACGCGGCCGCACAAAGGGCCTCGCAGACTGGACGTCAAAACTTCAACGCCCGCTTCGACCAGACGTCGAGCCAGCAGCAACTGTTGTCCCCACGTGTTGCGACCGTAGCGGTCTCGCGTCCGATCGTCTTCTTTGCTCAGATCAAACGCGTCTTTCGTTTTGGGATTGGTGAGAAGCGTCATCGCCTGAGTTTCGAACTCGTCCAGAGCCTGCAGTTCTCCGGCCTGGTCGAACGCTCGTTCCAGCGTGTCCAGGTTTTGTCGGAGCGATGCGCGGCGACCCAGATGTTTGACTTCGGTTTGATCTGTGAGCCCGATGTTCGGCACGACGAACTTCGGACTGTTCGGATCGCCTGTGACCGAGAACGGCGAGTACGCATCACCCAGGTAGGCAGGGCCGTTGTACGTCGTCGGCGGGTTGACGCCGACGTACGCCGGCAGCGGTACCGTGCGAGGCCCTTCCAGCGACCTCAAATAATTGGTGACCGACATCCAGTCCGGAAGTCGTGGTTCTGGTTTGTCGCGAGTATCGGAATCGCCCGACAGCATCTGCATGGAACCGGCTGGATGCCCACCCGCGCCCTGTCGCATTGATCGCAAAACCGTAAACTTGTCAGCGATCTTCGCCTGCATCGGCAGTAGTTCTGTGAAGTGCATGCCGGGCACTTTGGTTGGGATCGTACTGAACGGTCCGCGATACTCGCTGCCAGCCTGAGGCTTCGGATCGTAGGTGTCGATGTGCGAGCATCCGCCTGGCTTCCAGACCATGATCACAGCCGTCTTTTCGTTCGTTTGCGGCGCGGCGCTGGCGGCCTTAAGCCGCAACATTCCCGGCAGACTCAACGACGCGAAACCAGCGAGCCCCATCTTCATGAAGCCACGACGGCCGTCCGGTCCCGGACAGGCATGATTCGATGTTGCGTTGAATGGATGAGTCATTTCTTCTCCGCTGGTTTGACGCGAATCGAAATCGGCGCTGACACCACAATGTCGACAATGTCTTTCGGCGTGGCGATCGCTGTTGCGTTCTTCAAGATTTTTTCGGCGACGACGACTGCCGCATCCGCGGCCTTCTGTTTCGAGGCGGCATCCTGTGCAGATTGATCCGCTGCCGCCTTCAATTCTGCAGGCACAGTTTGTGTTGCCTCGGTCAGTGACTTCACCTCAGCGGCCAGAGTCGCTGCTTCTGCCTTGGCTTGTTCGAGTGCTGTTTCGGCGGCAGTAACCGCCTCAACGTTATATCGGTATTTGGCGACGGCGCTGCCATAAAAAGCGATCGTGTAGTCACCCGGCGGTGTTTTGAGGGCCGCGAGATCGAGCACTGCTTCCGAAGTTTCAGCCGTCAAAGATGCTTCGAATGCCGGCACGCCTTCAAATCCCGAACCGAAAGTTTTCAGGCTGATGTTAGCGCCGGAGAAGTCGCAACGACGAGAATGGATCAATGGGAGCGTCAGTTTTTCGCCAGCGACGACTTCCCAGACTTTGCCTTCTGTCGATGCAATCGTGATCGGTGCAAACTCGGAACCACTCACCGAAACGGGAACGTCGGCGAGCAGTCGCGGGCTGGGGATCTCGCTCCAGGCGTTTGGAACGGGCCAGGCCATCGATGCCAGCCGGCACGGACGAGTGACTTCTTTGCCATCGATCGTCGCTTTGCCGATGAAGGATGCACTGGTCAATCCTCGAGGCGCATTCTGGTCGGCCGTGATCAGCATGATGCCGCGTGTCTTGCCAGCTGGAATCTTCAGGTCAACCGCTGAAACTCCGTCTGGCAGGTTACTCATCTCCAGATTGATTTCGCCGTCAAATTCGTCTCTCCGCACAACGACAACTTCCAGAGGGATGGTTGCTCCGCCTCGCAGCGAGATCGGTTTTGAAAGCGCGTTGCGGTCACCATTTCGCAGGTTCATGTGCAACGCCCAGCTAACCAGCGAGAAGTCAGGCTGAGCCTTGCGGACAATCAAACGGTAAATATTGCGAGGGTCGTTGCGTGTGCCGCCAAACAGATCCCGCAGTTGCAGTCGGTGGATGCCGTCTTCTTTGATTTCGACTTTCCCGATGATGTCCGGCGAGCCGGCGTTGTACGGAGGGCCGTCGTACGAGTACCCGTTGCTCGAAACTTTCACCGGGCTGGGAATGTCAGCGAGTTCGACCACGTCGGTTCGCTTTTCAGAGTCTCCGTCGGACGAAACGTGCTGAACAACGATCGATGGATCGGTCGGCAATCCAAAGCGTTCAGACGCGACCTCAACCCACCAGACGTCTCCCTTCTTCGCCGTAAACTCGAATGTGTCCACATCGGCGGCCGGGTAAAAACTTCCCGAAATGTCGCAGGGAAAAGTGATCTTCTGAGCCTGAGCATGTTCGTTGTTAGGTTCAGTTTCCGATGCCGCAGCGGTGGCAGGCAAACCCGTCGGCGGCCACGAGAAGGAACTGACGGTTTCCGTCGACGGAAGTCGCGGAACGAACTCGCCATTCTTCGCTTCAGTGATTGCCAGCCGGTAGAAGTGATAAGGCCCGCCGCTGAACGTGAGATCGTGAAGCTTGACGACGTAGATGCCGGATTCGGGAACGGTAAAATCCAACGCGCCACCTCGGCGTTCGACGACCAGGTCAGCTCCCGAAGCGTCGGCGATGATCACAACCGGCTTCAGCTTGGAGTCGATGCCAGTCGCGGCGCAATCGACAATGATCCTTTGGTCTTTGGCCGCTTCGAAGGAGTAAAAGCTGACCGCCTGCTTTGTCATCACGCCGTTGCAGACTGAGTTGAGCGGCAACTTTGCAGCGGTCTCTAAAGACGTGTTTGCGGCAGTTTGTGTCACTTCCGGCAGCGACCCAACGTTGAATGCTCGTGACGATGAAACACCGAGCCGTGCCAACACCCGAGCTTCGTGAATTCCCACCGGACAATCGCCCGCGATCTTCACGACGAAGCGATTGGCAACGGGGTTTCCGGCGGCGTCTTTCTTCTGGGTTGCGGAAATGCCGGCGTGCGAAAAGCTGAGTTGATCAGTGTTCTCAAAGTTTTCGCCGGCGATGGTAATCTCAACAGTTGTTCCGACCTGCCCACCCATCGGCATTGTGGTCAGCAGTCGAGGTGCCGGCAGGCAAACGGCCTGCGCCCAAGCCCGGGATGAGAACAACGTTGTCATCAGAAGCACGGAAACCGACAGCAGACCAATGCCGGCGATCTGCAATCTCTCGGTTGACTATAGGGGGCGTGCCA
>CALDJX010000305.1 GCA_937899075.1 uncultured Planctomyces sp.
CGTAACGCTCGCACCGAATCGCAGATTGTATTCCTGAATCGACAACGGCCCGAGGAACTGCGGATCGGGGCCGGTCGCTCCGCTGATGAGACCCAAGTCAGACCAGATGTTTCCAAACCCGAGAGCGTGGCCCATCTCGTGGAGGATCGTGTCGCTGAGCTGTCCGGCACTTTCCAAGGCCGCGATGTCGAATGTGTCGAGTTCGATGAACGCTGCGGCTGGCAGGTTCGAGACGACTCGTTGAGCAACAACGGCGGCCTGTGCAAGGACTCCGTTTGGACCGTCAATGGCGACCGACCGAGCTTCGATGACGATGTCGTCAACCTGACCGATTCCCGGCACGAACACGTCGGGCACGTCGCCCACGATGATCTGTTCCCAGCGAGCGGCGGCGGCCGTAAACGCTGCCTGCTGACTCGGACTGAACTGCCCGGTAAAGCGGACGTCGATGTTGAATGTGTTCTGCGGAGTCTGCCCCGGAATGATCGGCGACGTTCCAGCATCGTCACCGCCAAGTCCCGAAACGTTGTACGGCAGCGCGACGCTTCTCAGGAAGATACCCTGTCGCGAGAACACGTCATAGCTGGTCTGCAGCCCCGAACCCAGATAAATCTCGCCGTTCACGACGGCCGCACCGAAGTACTGACCGGCTCCAGCCGTTCCCGGTGTGAAGCTGTTCGTAATCAAACCGGTCAATGGATCGATTTCAACGATTCGATTCCCGCCGGTTTCAGTCGCGATGAGTCGATCAGGATTCGCCGCTCCGGCCAGACCGCCAACCAGTACCGAAACTGTTGGATTCACCGTATTGATATTGAGCGTGTTGACGATGGAGTCTGTCGCCGGATCAAACACGTGAATGTCGATCGCGTTGACATCCATGATGTAAACCAGGCCGCCGACAACCGCGACGCCGTCGTACTCGCCCGAGCCAACGGTGATCGGATCGGCATCGCGGACGGTCTGTGTCGCCGGGTCAATCTGATACAGCGTGTCGGTGCCTGATCCATTCAGATAGAAGAGGTTTGTCCCGTCGAACGCGAGTCCGTCCTGCTGACCGCTGAACGGCTCAGGAGCACTGAAGCGGAACAGCTCGGCTCCGGTTTGAGGATCAAGTTCAACGAACTGATTGTTTCCGTCGATGGCGAGGGCAAACAGTCGCGACGGAGGCCGGTTGGCCGTTGGATCAACGCGAATCGAATCCGCTTCCAGCCGGTCAGAACCTGCTCCACCCATCAGACTGTCGCTGCCATTGTCACCCAGCAGCGTGTCCGATCCGCTGTTGCCAATCAGCGTGTCATCGCCTTCGCCGCCTCGAACCTGATCGTCGCCGCCGCCACCGTAGGCCAGGTCGTCGCCGTCTTCTCCGTCCAGCGTGTCATCGCCACCCTGGCCATTGATGAAGTCGTTGCCGTCGCCACCCGTCACTATGTCATTACCCGAACCGGCACTGATCGAATCGTCGCCGGCCTCACCGCTGATCACGTCGTTCTGCGAGTTGCCGACCAGGCTGTCGTTGCCGTCGCCACCGCCGATGATATCTTCACCCGCTCCACCGAAGATGGTGTCATCATCGGCATCGCCCATCAGCATGTCTTTGCCGAAGCCGCCGTTGATCAGGTCCATTCCGGCGTTGCCGTTGATCAGGTCGTCGCCATCGCCAGCGTCAATCGAGTCATCCCCGTCTTCGCCGCTGACCGTGTCGTTACCGTCGCCTGCCCGCACGGAATCGTTCCCGGCTCCGGCCATGATCAGGTCGTGACCGTCGCCACCTTCGATGGTGTCATCGCCGTCGCCAGCCGTGATGGTGTCGTGACCGTCGCCGCCGTCGACAAAGGTCGCTCCGATGCCGACCGTTACGGTGTCGTTGCCGTCACCCGCGATAATCGTATCGTTGAAGTCGGCCGTTCCGGTGATCGTGTCGTCACCGTCGCCACCGGTCACAGACACGCTGGTCAGTCCGGTGAAGTCGGCCGCGGTGACGCCACTGAGGTCGATTGTGTTCGCCCCGCTGCCGCCGCGGATATTGATCGAGGTGATGTCAGCGACCAGCACGTTTCCGAGCGTTGTCGACTGAGTCCCGTTCTCGATGACCTGCAACGAAACCCCGTCCACGGGATTCGTCCGGACGACAATCGAGTCGGCATCGTCCGACAGGACGCTCAACTCGCCGTTGATTATGAGAGAACTGACACTTAACAGTGCCCGCTCTTCGAGAACCTCCGCCGGCCGTTGCCGCGAAGCTTTTCGCCGAGCAGCAGTGCTCCGTTTTGGGTTCTTACGGACGCGGAGTCGAAGGGCTTCCAGCCACGTCTGAAACTGCATCGTGCCATCCCTGCATTTTGAGAGTCGTTCGGAAGAATCTTCCGGCCGATCCGCCAGCAGCGTCCGCAAATCCGAAGGGCAATCCGTTGCCGCCTCGTCCTCGCGTCTGTCGCCAAAGGCATCTCAACCGGTGATTGAGCAATCGTTTCCGACCTCGCCCCGCGAATCGCCACTCGAAAGAACAGCCAGCCTCGCAGTAGTTGAAGTCGCGAAAGTTTCCGCCCCTTTTGAGAACAGAAAATCCCAGAAACGATGACTCGCCCGATCCCTGCTGCCGGCCTCGGTTCCAGTCAGACATTCCCGAAGGAACCTGACCACAACCCGAAACCGCGCAACGACAGGACCGTGCTCTCCATAGATCAGCTTTTCACGACCGGAGAATTCATCACGATCGATTCAACCGGAAAACTTTGACTGACCGGCCCCTGAACGCGGCGAATACTCGTCCTAATCTTCCTAAGTTGCCGTTTGGTTTCGCTGGTGACTCAGCAAACGTGACTCTGCCGATAGATAATTCATGCCGCTCGGATAGTTTTCGACGGACATCAACACTTTGCGGTGTCGAGCGGATGTTTCACGATAATGTTAGCCTCCGACTATCGAAGTACGATTTCGCGATGTCATCCGTCCTTCAATGCAAAGTTTGAGAAGTTACTGTGTCTAAGCGTAAGAATGGCTGATACTTAACAGGCTTACTTCCAGCCGCTTTCGAATGTCGATCAGCAATGCTCGCTGGCAAATCGTTGAGGAGAATTTTCTGGTGGCAAACGTCGATCCAATCACACGGCTGGTGCAGCAATGCGACCCGAACGAAGCACTGTTGCCAGCAGACCCACGATTCGTCGACTTCTCCGCCGCTCGTGGAACACACGTCCTCGAAATAATCGAGCGTCAGTTGCGACGTGCTGGTAGTAAACCTGAGCGGCTGCTTTTCGCAGGGCACCTCGGCATTGGAAAAAGTAGTCTGCTCAAACGACTGCAGGCACAGCTTGAAGGCGAAGAACATGCCAGCGGCAAGTTCGTCGTTGTCTGGGTCGACACAACGAAGCAGCTCGACCCGAACGATCTTGATTTCCCCGATCTCCTGGTGCTTCTTGCCGCTGAAACTCAACGTCGGCTCAAGGCCGCGGAGGTTCCTGGATTCACCGAGCCGTCAGTTCGGCTGAAGAGTCTTTGGGAATCCTGCAAAGGAGTCCTGGGTAGTAAAGTGCGACTCAGCGAAGCCGAGATTGACGTACCGTTCGGGTCGTTGACGCTTGAGATCCGGAATCAACCGAGTGCCAGATCGGCGCTGCGGGAAGCCATTGAGAATCTTGCGACCGAGCTGACATCTGCCTTCAATCAGCTTCTTCAGGATGCAAATGAAGCAGTCCGCCGTCAGGGAGGAGCCGGTCTGGTGTTAATCGTAGACGGGCTTGAGAAAATGAGTCGTCGTGAAACACCCGACGGTGTAAACACTCACGACCGACTATTCATCAACCGGAGCACCCAACTCGCAAGCATCGAAACAAACATTATCTACACGGTTCCCATCTCGCTTTACTACTCACCGCAATGCACGGTGCTGGAGCAAGCGTTCGGCGAATTCAACGCTCCAGTTCCGATGATCAAAGTCCGTCCAGGCCGCACTGAAGAGGTCAGCCAAAAATCGATTGGAATGCAATGTCTGTGGGAAATGTTGAGTCTGCGATGCAAGGCATCCGACGTCGAATTCACGGACGTTTTCCCCGACGACACAGTCTGGCCTTACCTGTGCGAGATGAGCGGCGGTCACCCTCGACACTTGCTGATGCTACTCCGCGCCGCAGCGAATCAGCTCGATGAACTGCCCATTACGAAGAAAGCGGCCGAACAGGCTGTAAGAACCTACGCAAACAGCCTGCTGCGAGAAATCCCCGACGAATTCTGGGATCAATTGCGTAATTTCGACACGCCCCAGGAAGACATCCTAAGAGACGACGTTCATCAGAAAATGCTCTACTTCCTGCACGTCTTTGAGTATCAAAACGGGCGACCGTGGTACGAGGTTAACCCCGTGATTCGAACTCTGGAGCGATACCTCGATGTCTGACGCGTCGCCCGGCATAGTTGTAAAGCGTGAGAACTTCGATGAAGCGGAATCAACATTCCGCGCTCTGTCGCGATCGCTGAGGCGAGCTGATGGTTTTACGTTGCTCGTCGCTGTCTGCAACACACCGGTAAGACAAAAACAATTGCTGGGACGCCTCGACGCTGAGCTTTCAGAACCGACGCTTCTGATCGAAATTGAGGCCGACACTGACGATGTCCTGGCACTCGTCGAGTCGAGGTTGAACGACGATCCGGTGTCAGCCGTCATGCTTACCGGCCTCGCTTCCGGAATTCTTTCTGAAGACCCGATCCACCCGAAACTGCGAGCCCTGAACCATCGCCGCGAAGAATGGCGGGAACGCATTTCCTGTCCAATCGTCTTCTGGATACCCGAGTACCTGCTGCAACCACTTTCTCAGCAAGCTCCGGATTTCCTCGACTGGCGCAGCGGCACATTCCTATTCCTTGACCCGCTCGGTCATTCGCAGATTTCGGCGTCCCGAACAGCCGACCCGATACAAGGAAGCTGGCGACTGACCGGGACCGAACGCCGACAACGCATGTCGCAGTTGCGAGAGTGGCTCGCTCTAGAGTCACGTCTCGAACCTTCCAACCCTGCCCGAATCCGTTGGTTGCTGGAACTGGGCGAGCACCATAAACGATTGGGAGAATTGGACGAGTGTCTCTTGGTCGCTCAGAACGAGGTTCTACCAGCTCTTTCTCCGAAAGCGGAATACAGTCGGGCTTTCGGCTGGAGTCTGATCGCGGACGTGCTGGAGGCTCGGGGCGAGCTGGACGAGGCACTCCGCATACGACGCGAGGAACAACTGCCCGTTTACGAGCGACTCGGCGACGTCAGGGGGAAGGCGGTCACACTGGGGCAAATCGCGGATGTACTGCAGGCTCGAGGCGAGCTGGACGAGGCACTCCGCATCCGCCGCGAGGAACAACTGCCTGTCTACGAGCGGCTCAGCGACGTCCGCTCGAAGGCGGTCACACTGGGGCAAATCGCAGACGTGCTGCAGGATCGGGGCGAACTGGACGAAGCACTCCGTATACGACGCGAAGAAGAACTACCCATCTACGAACAGCTTGGTGACGTCCGCGAGAAGGCGCTCGCGCAGGGGAAAATTGCGGACGTGCTGCAGGTTCGGGGCGAGCTGGACGAAGCACTCCGCATCCGCCGCGAGGAAGAACTGCCCGTGTACGAGCAGTTTGGCGACGTCCGTGGAAAGGCCATCACACAGGGAAAGATCGCGGACGTGCTGCAGGCTCGGGGTGAGCTGGACGAGGCTCTTCGCATCCGCCGCGAGGAACAACTGCCGGTCTACGAGCGGCTCGGCGACGTCCGCAAGAAGGCAATCACGCAAGGGCAAATCGCGGACGTCCTGCAGACTCGGGGCGAGCTGGACGAGGCCCTCCGCATTCGCCGCGAGGAACAACTGCCCGTCTACGAGCGGCTCGGCGAGACACGTGAATTGTTGGTTTGTCAGGCAAACACCGCGATGATTTTGCTCACACGCAACGACTCTGGTGACCGGGACGAAGCGGCAGAGTTATTGCGACAGGCTCACGCGGCGGCCGAGAAAATGGGCATCCCTGAAGCGGACAAGATTCGGAAGATTCAGGAACGCGAAGGATTCTGATATCTCACACAAAGGCACAAAGGCACAAAGGGAGGACGGGTTGGGATGAGTGCTTCTTTGTCAGAAACCTCTGCGTGCCTTTGTGCCTTCGTGTGCGACTAAACCAGATCATTGCTCTTGATGTCTCACACAACGCCAAAAATTGTGCCACGAGCTGCAGTGGTCGCATTATTCAGCGTTTTCAGTACAGGCGTCACAAACGTCACGCCGTGGAGGGAGTTTTGGCCAGGAGAATCGGAATTTGACGCATCGGCACGCGGGGTGGCATTGAATGGAATGCTACGTTTGCGGACGCACCCGTCCTGTTACCAGGACGTGGACCGACACTCCTTCGTGCATGGAACTCTTCGATGACCACTGATTCTCCCAACGGTTCTGCTCCGCGCAACTCGCGCTTGTTGATGCCGATTTTCGCCACAACGATCTTTACCAGCGCGTTTCTGCTGTTTCAGGTGCAGCCGCTGATCAGCAAGTTCATTCTGCCCTGGTTCGGCGGCAGCCCGGCCGTGTGGAGCACCTGCATGCTCTTCTTCCAGGTCACGCTGTTTGCCGGCTATGTCTACGCTCATCTGACGACTCAGCATCTTTCACCTCGCTGGCAGGCTGGTCTGCATATTGTCCTGCTGCTGGCCGCGGCCGCGCTGCTGCCGATCACGCCGGACGATGCCTGGAAACCTGACGGCTCGTCGTCGCCAGCATTTCGAATCGTCGCTCTGCTGACAATGTGTGTCGGGCTTCCGTATTTCATTCTCTCATCGACCGGCCCGCTGCTGCAGAGATGGTTCAGTCTGCAGGCTCCTGGTGTCTCGCCGTACCGGCTGTACGCGTTGTCGAACATCGGCTCGCTGCTGGCTTTGATCTCGTTTCCGTTTGTGTTTGAACCGGTGCTGGCTTCGCCCGCGCAGGCCAGTATCTGGTCGTGGGGCTTCCGAGCGTTCGCCATCTTCTGTGCGGCTTGCGCCTGCCGGATGTTCCGGATGAAGAACCTGGACGAACTCGCCCTGAACGCTGCGGCGGCGGATGACGCCTCTTCAGAAAACGCTCAGCCGCCAAGCTGGGCAGATCGAGCCACCTGGTTCGGCCTGGCGATGGTCGCTTCGGTCATGCTTCTGGCGACGACGAATCAAGTCTGCATGGACGTGGCGACGGTTCCGTTCCTGTGGATCCTGCCGCTGACGCTCTACCTGATGTCGTTCATTCTGTGCTTCGACGCCGACCGCTGGTACTCGCGAAAGTGGTACCTGGCATTGCTCGGTGCGACTTTTCTCGGAGTTCTCAAAACGCTGCTTTCGGGAACGGAAGTTTCGATCCTGATTCAGGTCAGCGTTTACCTGTCCGCGATGTTCTGCTGCTGCATGGTTTGCCACGGCGAACTGGCTCAACAGAAACCGAGCACTCGTTACCTGACGCAATTCTTCCTGCTGATGTCGGCTGGCGGCGCCGGTGGCGGACTGTTCGTCGGGCTGCTCGCTCCCAACGCCTTTCCCGCTTACTGGGAACTGCATATCGGCATCGTGGCCTGTCTGCTGATCACGCTGCTGGTACTTTTCCGAGACAAGACCAGTTACCTCTACCGAGGTCAGCAAAGAACCGCATGGATGTTGATCGGCCTGTGGGTCAGCCTCGTGGCCTGGTCACTGCAGTGTCACGCTCGCGATGGAGTCGAAGCTGCCATCGAAGTTTCAAGAAACTTCTACGGCGAGCTGCAGGTTCGAGACCAGACGGACGACGACGACACAACCAAACATCGACGAGGCATGTTCCACGGCAGCATCCTGCACGGAACTCAATTCCTGGCCGAGGACAAGAAAGATCTGCCGACCACTTACTACGGTAAGAATTCGGGCGTCGGCCTGGTCATGCAGCATCATCGAGTTGGACAGGCTCGCCGTATCGGAGTCGTCGGCCTGGGTGTCGGAACGCTCGCCGCCTACGGACAGAAAGAAGATTACCTGCGATTTTACGAGATCAACTCCGAGGTCATTCGCATGGCCGATCAGTACTTCACCTTCCTGAAGAACTCTGCAAGCCGGACGGAAATGGTGCTCGGCGACGCGCGACTGTCGCTCGAACATGAAGAACTTCAGAACTACGACATCCTGGTTCTCGACGCGTTCTCCGGCGACGCGATACCAACTCATTTGCTGACTCGGGAAGCCGCGCTGCTCTACAAACAGAACCTGCGCGACGACGGAATTCTGTGCATCCACATTTCGAATCTGCACTTCGATCTTCGACCAGTCGTGCAGGGTCTCGCCAGCGACATCGGCATGCACTCGGCCTGCGTCCAGTCCATGCCCGACGAAGATCAGGGAACCAACCTCTGCCACTGGATGCTGCTCTCCAAGCAGCCAATTCCAGAGCACATCGTCGCTCGTGCCGAAAAGATCAACGAGCCTGCCGAGTCCGAACTCCTCTGGACCGACGAGTGGAGCAACCTGCTTTCCGTGCTTCGGTAAGGATGGGTAATTCGTTGATCGGAAATCTGACGCAAAGGCGCCGAGACGCGAAGGTTCGCAGCGCGGCAAGACCGCACTCATATTATTTGCCACGGATCGACACGGATTTTCACGGATATCTATGGATGCTGCAGAAAAGCATCCGTCTTTATCCGTGTAATCCGTGGTCCTTTATTCTGTGTCGTGTCAAACCCGAAGTGTGCGGTGCACAGGTGACGCGCGAGATTCGAGCGGTCATTATGGAGACGTCTGCTTGCCCCCCCGTGGGGATCAGAGCCGAAGCCTGTGTCTCTCGCTGAGTACCGCACGATGACCGAGCCGCTACCGATCGAATATATCCACCACGTGTCCCGCGTCACTCGTGACCTGGACAAGAGCGTCCGCTTCTATTGCGACGTTCTGGGATTTCAGCCACTCGATCGACCGGGCTTTAACTTTCGCGGGGCCTGGCTGTTCAACTACGGCCTGCAGATTCACCTGATCGAATCTGAGAACCAGGACCCACCGAAAACAGAAATCGAGGCGCGAGTTGATCACATTGCATTTCGAGTCAGCGACATCGATGCCGTGATGCGTCTGCTGGACGAAGGCGGCATCAAGTACGTCTCTCGCCACGTTCCGGACACCGGCGTCACTCAAGTGTTCTTCCAGGATCCCGACGGAAATCACATCGAGTGTGGCATGTACCCACCGACGGTCACCGAATAACAAACTGCGAGGTGCAACATGACCTTCAGCAAACTCCGCCCACGATTATCTCTCGTCGCGTTCTGCGTTATTTCAGGCTTGTGCCTGGCCTTTCTGACAACATCGTCAAACGGCGAATCTCAGAAATCCGACACAGCGGACGGCTCCGAAAAAGCTGACGAAGCAGAGGACAAGCTCACCGTCCCCGAGGCTCGTCGACAAACGAAGCTGCTGCACGACACCTATATCGCCACCTTGCACACCGTGCATCGCAGCTACTTTGACGAAGACGAACGCGAGATCATCCCGGCACGGGCTCTTGAAGAAGTGTTCCGTCAAGTCGACGCAGAGACCGGAGGAAAGACACGGTGGATCTCGGTGAACACACCGGCCATGAATATCGACCACAAGCCGAAAGAAGGCTTCGAAAAAGACGCCGCTCGCGAGTTGGCAAAAGGCGAACGCGAATTTGAACGTGTCGAGAAGGGCACCTACTTTCGTGCAGGCGCGGTGTCGCTGTTCGCCTCTTGCACGAAATGCCACTTGTCCGGCTTGCGGCCTCAGCAAAAAGTCCGCAGCGTGGCCGGACTGGTTATCAGCTTGCCTGTTGAAGAGGCCGGCGGCGAGTAATTTTGCCACGTGGAGTCGTGCCGTGAGTGACAGCCGTCGGATTAAAGCCGCGCAGAATCTACTTCCGTAAGCTCACGGCCGGCAGTCAGGTAGGCTGGGTCTTGACCCAGCTTTGTTCAATGCGCAGTTGCTGGGTCAGGACCCAGCCTACTCACTGCACGACCGCCGCAGAGCCAGCCGGAGACAAACGGCAGCTCGGCACCGAGCGGCATCCACGCTGCGCGATGACCTGGCAAACGTCCCGCGCTTCGAGCTGGTGCTTTGCCAGACGCTGCAACTTCTGATGCGAGTGCTCGCTGATCGGCACAACACAATCGACTTTCAGATGTGCAGGCGGAATACGTTTCCGTCTTGCTTCGTGAGCCTTAGTCTGAACTATTTGGGCCAGCCTTCGGGGAGGTCGCAGCGGTTGGATGTGCAGACATCGGCGAGGCTGCTGACCTGATCGCGGTGGAAGGGGATACCGGCGGTGCTCCATTGTTCGGAGCGTTCCCATTCGAGTTCTCCGGCGACGCGGACTTTGTCGACGCCTTCGGCCGGAGTCAGTTCTTTGATCGAGGCCACCGTCGCGTCAATTTCTTTGAGGAAGCGATCCGGGGCTCCAAAATGGCTGGGGTCGATCACCTGGAAGAAGTGGTCGGAGCCTGGTCCGAAGGGGTTTGCAGTTTTGTGAATCGGAGTGCGACGTCCGATCAACGCGGAAGTCAGTGTGGAAGCCACGAAGCCCAACGCTGAACCTCGCGCACCAGACATCGGCAGCAAAGTTTTCGCGGCTGCGGCATCGGTGGTTTCGTTGCCGCCTTCGTCGAGCGCCCAGCCGGGAAGTATCGGCAGACCGAACATGCCCATCGACTCGATCTTTCCCCAGGACGATTCGGCAACGGCTGTGTCGAGGACGAACGGAGCGCCGCTGGTCGGGATCGCCCAGGACAGTGCGTTGTTGGCGGTTCCCGGTTGAGTGCTTCCGTAGGCGGCCACGGTTGCGGTCCCGGTGCTCGTCGTGGCGAAGCCGATCATGCCTTCCTTCGCGGCGAGCATCGTGTAAACACCAGCGGCTCCGAAGTGCTGACCCTTCTTAATGACGACCGTGCCGGTGCCGACTTCGCGAGCTTTCGAAATCGCCAGCTCCATGCCTCGCGTGGCCGCAACGTGTCCCATGCCGCCGCTGGCTTCAATGACCGCGATGGCCGGCGTTTCGCAGGACGTAATCGACATGGCTCGCGGATCGATGTCTCCCGCGTCGATCGCGGCGACATATTTGCCCAGTGTTCGGCTGCCGTGAGAATGGATGCCTCGCAAATCAGCCTCGGTCATCCGAGCCGCCACGATGTCAGCCTCGACCTCGAACATCCCCTTCCGAATGAGCACCGTGACGATCAGTTTTTTGAGAACGTCGACGGGAACTGAGATTTCCTGGTCGGGATCGCGCGGAATATCGGGAGTGGCTGAAGTCATGGTGAAATCTCGTGATGTTGCTGCGAAGTGACTCGGATGCCGTTCCGGGCAAATAGTTGCCCCAAAGCTGGATTGAACATTTCACCCGCGTCGAACTGCCGGACAATATCGGATGGCTTCGCGAATGCCGACCGGAATCAAGCCGACAGCACTGCGATACGACCAGTACCGAAAGTTGAGCCGCAGATTGGCGCAGATAAACGCAGATCAGACAAGTCATCTGCGTTTATCTGCGCCAATCTGCGGCTTATTTCACGAATCCTTCCGTGACGATCCGTGCCTTCCGTCGTTCATTTCCTCGAATTCGTGGTTAAATATCTGCCCTGCGGCGCGGTGACTTTCTGGTCAAACTCCCTACATTACGCACTCGTAACGGGCTGGGCGGTGTATTTTGGGACCCGCCGTCGCCGGATTTCAGACATTCATGGAAGGTCAATTGAGCGATCTTTCTTCAGATCGATTTTGCAGGAGAACTCAGACATGGGAATTCGAATTCCACGGACTGCCGAGCACGTCGGCGATGGACACCCGGACAAGTTCTGCGACCAGGTCGCGGACGCACTTCTCGACCGTACGCTGGAACTGTGCAGCGAAGAATTCCTGCCGAGCGTTCGACTGGCCATCGAATGTCTGGCCAAAGACAATATGCTGATCGTCACCGGCGAAGTGAAATGGACCGACGCGATCAAGCTGGGAGTCAACGTCCAGGAAATCGCTCGCGACGTCTGGCGGAAAATTGGCTACAGCGACTGCGGTGAAGAACTGACTGTCGTTGACCACATTCAGGCTCAGTCCGCTCACATCGCTCTGGGAACGGACACCGGCGGAGCAGGCGACCAGGGAGTCATGGTTGGATACGCAACCGACGAAACTCCGGAAATGATGCCCAAAGAGTACGTTCTTGCCAGAGACCTCTGCACCAAACTCGGCGAACTGCGAAACAGCAAGACGATCCCGTGGCTGCGTGCTGACACCAAGTCTCAGGTCACGATCGACGCCGACGGCAACCCGACCGACTACATCGTCGCCTCGCAGCACGATGACCCGGACAAGTGCGGCGTTTCGCACGACGAGATGCGAAAGCAAATCTTCGAGCAGGTCGTGCAGCCGGTACTCGGCGACGGAGTCGATTTCCGACCGAACAAGATCAACGGAACCGGCCTGTTCGTCATCGGCGGCCCGACGGGCGATGCCGGCGTCGTCGGCCGAAAGATCGTCGTCGACCAGTTCGGCCCGCGAGTCCCCGTCGGCGGCGGAGCGTTCTCCGGCAAAGACCCATCCAAGGTCGACCGCAGCGCCGCTTACATGGCTCGACACATCGCGAAGAACGTCGTCGCTAACAAGGTGGCTGGTGCCAAAGAGTGTACGGTTCACATCGCGTACGGAATCGGCCAGCTTCAGCCGGAAATGGTCACGGCCATGACGGAAACCGGCGAGGACGTTTCAGACTGGGTCAAGCAGCAGTTCCCGGACCTGTCGCCGGGCTTCATCGCGAGCCACCTGAGCCTGCTGAAACCTGACGGTTGGTCCTATTTTAAGGCCGCCAGCTACGGACATTACGGCCGGGACATCTTCCCGTGGGAAGCAGTCTCTTCCCTGTCGTAAGGATGCTATCTATTATGCCGCCATCGCGTGCCGGGCATTCCGCTCGGCACGCGATTTCGATTCGATCTCGAAAAACAGCAACAGCCAGATTCGGCCCTGGTCCGATGAAGACTCAACACGATTGAACCAGAACAGCTCGATCCGCGTCTTTCATCAGCCGACCTGTGCAAAGTTGCTGGCGACGAATTTCGAGACACAAGCAACAGACGATCGATACTCAAAACACCAGAATCAAAAACACAACCGGTGGGGTAGCTCAGTTGGTGAGAGCGGCGGATTCATAACCCGCAGGTCGGGGGTTCAACTCCCCCCTCCACCACTTCTCAGGAGACGTCAAGTCTTCACTTAACTCCTCTTGAGAACTTACATTACGGCTGTCGTCGGACTCATCTCCGGCGGCAGCCGTTTTTCGTGATAGTTCCTGATAACTCGTCAGTTGCACTGGATCGAGTGCAACTTTCGGTGCAACTGAAACTGGCTCGGTTCCGGTTGCCGCTGCTCGCTGTCGGTCTTCAGATCGATTGGGGACGTTGGGAAGGCATTCCAACGCACCGTTCATGTCCAGCAGGCCGACGTGTGAATACCGATCCATCGTCAGCGTGATCGTCGAGTGTCTGGCGAGTTCCTTTGCCAGTTTAGGATGAACTCCATTGCTGGCGAGGTTCGAGATGAATGTATGTCGCAATGCGTGGAAGTCCGCTTTGCCGTCATCATTGTCAGCCAGCAAAAATCCAGACTGCTCGCGTTCCTGCCGCTCGAACTCTGTCTTCGCCTCTTCCAGCCACAACTTCCGTGCTTCTGCGAGGTCTTTCCGCAGCATCGGAGCAGCCCTCTCGACCCAGGTGCCGGGAAACAAGACCTGAGGCTCGCCTGACGGCCTGCTGGTAATCGGGATAACGTCCACTTCACGCGACTGCTCGCGTCGTTTCAACAGCCACACCTGCAGGCGAGCGGCCAGTTGCGGATGAAGAGGCAGAACATCTTCTCGACGATGTTTCGAACAAGCTGCTTCGACGGTGAGTGTTGGAGGGTCGCACCTGAAGTCGAAACTTCGATCCGTCAATGATGCCAGTTCTGAGGATCGCAGTCCGGTGAATGCAGCCAGCAGGTACAGAACGGAACGGTCGTCACCAGTCAGGTCACGAAACGGTTCTCCATTCTCAGCCGCTTCGATCGCTCTTGCCAGCTCTTCCTGCACGAGAGCACGCCGTACGCACCGCACATCAACTCTGGCGTTGACGCGGTTCAAGTGAGCGAAGGGATTCTCCGGATGGCGTCGATCTTTGTGAAGCCAGTTGCCAAACGTCTTCAAGGCGCTCAGATAGTGGTTCGATGTCGCTGGTCCCATTCCAGTTTTCCGTTGATCACTCAGCCAGATCGCCACTCGGCCAGCGTTCAGATCATCCAGCATCTGGAATCGGCACCCTTGAAGAACGGCGAGCAGTCGTGACAGAGTCAGTTGGACATGCTTTTCAGTGTTGCTCTTTGCATTGAGGTGCTCACGGAACGCTGAATGATGGTTCGTCTTACAGGCTGACGACTTCTCGTTTGCGTCCACGCACCCGGTTCCGTTGCACACAGAACACACCAGCGGTGTTTCACGATGAACTTCAAAGGGGTCTGGTCGTCGAATTCCAGCTTTCTCTTCCCTGACGCGTTGAAGAATGGTGGCAAACTTCGCTTCGGACGACTCTTTATCGTCAAACAGACTGACCGTCTTAGTCTGCCCTTTCGCGTCTTCGTATCGGCCACGCCAGGTCTTCGACTTTTTCCGAACACGTTTCGCACCGGGAGTTGCCTTGGAGACCTGTCGACCATCTTTGTTGACGTACCGAACGATGGTTGGTCGGAATAATGAAGCCATGAGCGAATCCTTCTGGAACACGTCCGACCCGCAGCCGGCGAGGGTTCCAGTCCTTGCACGGCCACGAATCAGACAAAGGTTTGAGCGAGTGTACTCATCGAATCAACAGCGCGCGAGAGTAATCAGGAGTTATCAGTGATATTCACCACACGGCAAGATCCAGGCGGTCTTCGCACTGAGACCAGTCCTGCGACTTCGAGTCGGTTCAGCGCGTCGTAGGCGGTGCGTTTCTTCAGGTTGAAGACAGACAGCAACTTGTTCGTCAAACGAATGTCGTCTTTGGATCGCTGCAAACCTGCCTGGAACGTCAACGACAAGTTACCGGGACCACCGAGACCTGGAATAGAGTTGACGGTGCTCTTAAGGAAGGGCTACGGAGTCTTCCTGCCGGTTTTACTCTGGCAAAATTGCTGACCGAACATCGTGGCGTGCGAAACAAGATTGTTCGTCGGCCTCTGACCATCAATCAAATCCTTGAGTGGTGCGATGCTCATAAGGAACGAACAGGACGATGGCCATCCGAAGATTCAGGTTCAATTGCCGGCCAGGACGAAACATGGAATGCGATCGCCCAATCGCTACGAGGTGGCTGTCGACACCTCCCTGGCGGGACGTCGCTGGCGAAATTGCTGGCCGAGCAACGCGGCCACCGAAATCGCAAAGCATTGCCGAAGCTAACAATCGAGCAGATCCTGATTTGGGCAGACGCGCATATGAATCAAACAGGCGACTGGCCACGTGTCAAATCGGGACAGGTGGCCGACACGAATGAAACGTGGGCCAACATCAATAACGCTTTGCAAAAGGGCCAGCGTGGCCTTCCTGGTGGCTCATCGTTGGCAAGGTTGTTCGCCGAGCACCTCGCTTCTAGCGAGCGTACCTCGTGATATATCTTGGGAACAATCGTCTGCGGACGAGGATGTTCCCGTAACACGGAACGGACTCAGCGGCCCGGACACCATCAGCGTTGGAGATTGCAGTGGCCGAATCTTCGGTGGCAGTGGCCCGGACATTCTTGATGGTGACGGCGGATCAGACTCGCAGATCGGTCGAGGTGGTCGAGAAAACCTGAATGGCCTCGATGACGGTGACAGCTTCTCCAACAGATCGGACGGGACATTCTGATCGGCGGATGAAGTCCTGCGGGACGACCAGCACCATTCAGTATCGCGGTCGCCCCGAAGGTTGCAGCGGAGACGCCACTATTCCTGAATCCCCCGTCCTACACCCAGGTCCCCGAAGAGATCGACAACGCATTTAGAGACCCGCTCCTGCCAGAGTTGCTTGAACTTTGAACTGGCCTGCCAGCACGGTCCCCAAAATGACAACCCTCAAAATCACCGTGTGAACACACGAGATACGTAAGGGACCCAACCTGAAACAGGGGCGGGGGTGCGGGCAAAAAGTCGAGGGGGGGGGCGTTTGTAGGTGACAACCTAAAAGTCAGATTGAGAGTGGATGCGAGCCCGCTGGACCGGCGGTTCAAACAGCCGAATGACATAAACCGGCAGGAATGGCTCGCAACTATACCATTCGCAACGTCTTGCACAGAATCGTGTTGCGATGAATGGATGGTCTCAGAGTGGTCTGTTTCTTCGCTGAAATGCCATCAATCTGCGCTCATTTAGATCAACGTGCAAGCACCCGCCCCTGGCCAACCTACTCCGGTTCCGGTAGACACAATTGCCATTTAGAACCGGCTCCCCAGCCAGTTTTCTCGATCACGCCGTTCCGACGCATCTCCTGCAGCAGATTGGTCAGGAATACTTCCTTCTGCTTTGCGGTCCTGGCATCCGATAGTTTTTCGAGCAGCAGCTTACGGAAGTCACTCTTCGTCGCGGTTGTCTGCATCTCCAGCAACTCGACGACACGGCCCCAACACCACTGTTTGTCCATGCCGCGTTTCTTGAGATAGTCAACGGAAGTCTCTGTTGCAGCGGCTACGTTCGCCGAAACATGGATGTTCGGACGCCGACCTTCAATCAACTTCTGACGCTTCAGTGAATTGAACTCCGAATCACTCAGTGGACGACCTTTCTGCACCTTATCGAGGGCGACCACGTCCGGCAGAGACAAGTCTGTCTGTGAAATAAGGACCCGAGTGTACTTTTCTGCATACGGCGGTTAGATAACAAAGCAGGCGGCGGGCGGATTTCACAGCGCGGT
>CALDJX010000306.1 GCA_937899075.1 uncultured Planctomyces sp.
CTGCTCTCAAAAACGATTCTCTCTTCTCGGTCGTAATTCAATGCCCGACAAACTCATCGACAGCTTTGGCAGAGTTCACAACAACCTGCGAATCAGCGTCACCGATCGCTGCAACATTCGCTGTTTCTACTGCATGCCTGCAGAGAACGTTGAATTCATGAATCGGGCGGAGCTGCTCAGCTTCGAAGAAATCGAACGGTTCGTCCGCATCGTCGCGCCGCTCGGAGTCAACAAGCTGAGGCTCACTGGCGGAGAACCGCTCGTCCGCCGCGACCTGCATCAGTTGATCGAGAAGCTGGTCAAGATTGACGGAATCTCAGACATCGGCCTCACGACGAACGGCATCCTGTTCGGCGAGCAGGCTCAGCAACTGTTCGACGCTGGACTCTCCCGAGTAAACATCAGCCTGGACGCTTTGGACGCGGAACGTTTCAAAGAAATCACGCGGCGCGAAGGCTACGAAAAAGTCGTCGAGAGCATCCACATTGCCAAAGAAGTCGGCTTCGACCCGATCAAAGTGAACGCTGTTTCGATCCGAGGCATGACGGAAGATCAAATCGTGCCGTTCGGTCAGTTCGCGCGAGACACCGGCGTCGAGGTTCGATTTATCGAATTCATGCCGCTCGATGCGGACAACGCATGGGAACGCGACAAAGTTCTCTTTGCTTCAGAAATTGTCGAATGCCTCACTCGGGAAATCATGCCGCTGGTTCCAGTTGGTGAGCACGATCCCAGCGCTCCAGCAACCGACTTTCAATTTGAAGACGGTATTGGCCGAGTTGGTTTTATCGCGTCGGTCAGCCAGCCATTCTGCAACAAATGCAACCGGTTCCGCATTACCGCTGATGGGAAAATGCGGAACTGTCTGTTCAGCCTGGAAGAAACTGACCTCAAGTCGATGCTTCGCGACGGGGCAGAAGACTCATCGATTATCGAGGCAGTCAGAGCTTCGATCACGGCCAAGAAGGAAGGTCACGAGATCAACACGGCGAAATTCATTCAGCCAGATCGCCCGATGTACTCAATTGGCGGCTGAATCTGGCTGGGACTTCACCAGGCATTTTTGTTGCCGGAATTTCAATCAGAATACGCGAGCTTGAGACGACCGTTCTGCCATCGCAGACTTATCCCCGAATGTTGACTTCACGGGATTCGCGAGATGAAACAACTTCTGATCGCCGCAGCTGCCAGCAGCCTCTTTCTAGCGAACGGTCTTCCTGTTTCCGCACAGCCGATGGTCTACACGACGACTCCGCTGCAAACAAACGGCGACCGTTTCTTCGAATCAACGAACATGAACTGGTCGCTGCGCGGGCCAAATTTCTTTGCAACTTTCGGCGGCCCCAACATCGGAGTGCCGCGTTTCGGCGGCTACAACCCGAACGCTGGAATATCATCGGGCTGGGCTTTCAGCTCGGGAAAATTCTCTGGAACATTCGGGTTCAATTTCTCGCAGGGTTACGAACGGTTCAGCACAACGACCGCTCCGTCACTGATGACGACGAATGGGCAAACCGGTCAATTCTTCAGTGGAGTCCGTCGTCCGTTTGTTTACTCGCTTGTTCCTGTTGTTCCGCCCGGTGGTGCATTTTTCTCGGCGCCGAGTCCCGAGTTTCACCAGCAACACAGACTGTCGGGAACTCTGGCGGACCGTGTTCTTCGAGGTGAGCTGGTCCTGCCGAATTCCAGGCGAAACGCTGAAGCGGAAATGTCGATTGAAGAATTGCACGGAAAGCAACTCGACAACGGTCTGGAGACCGACCGAGTGAACGCAGCCTACGCCTGGTTTCAAACCTCTGCTCGAACAGACCAGAACCTCGGCAGCGGTAGCGACTCAGATCGTCTCCTCGCAGAACCAGTCATTACGCACGTTGAAAATCTTCTTTCGAATCAGTCGGATGAAGTTGCCATTCCGACGGAAGTTGCCGCTGCCGGCGCCGCCGTTGCAAAGTCATCGCCAAACAGGATTGCCGAGGTTTATCTTCAGAAAGGTCTCGATGCTGTCGCGAAGAAAGATTTCGCAAAAGCCCGGTTTCTCTTTCGACTTGCCTCCGAAAAGGCGTCGGGTGGTCTGAAGAAAACGATCCAGAAGCACCTTGCGAATCTCGGCAACGAATAATCTTTCCGAGCTGCACCGTGCCGGCTGCTGGAGATGCATGTCGAACCGAAAACCCGTCCAGCTGGGCGACATTCCTGCTAACACTCATGGGCGACTTTTTGCGTGACAATTCTTCTGGATATTTCAGTGCTGATGTGCGGCCTCTTCCTGTGGGGCCTCTACGACTACCGCCGCGCGCCGAAAAAGCTCACCAAAGAACAACGACAAAAACTGAAACCAATCGCCAAAGCCTGGGACGTCACCCCCGAAGAACTGCAGAATCGAGTCGTGCCGAAAGCGATCATGGTTGTCAGCGGCGTGGTCGGACTGGTTTGCGTAGTTCTCGCGCAGGTCATGAATTGAGATTTCCCGCATGGTCACCCGCGTCTCCGACACTCAGTCAGTGAGCAGCGTCTCGAAAATTGCCGTGACGGCATCCGTCGATGAGTTGATGTCGGTTTGCAGTTGGCTGGTGCGGTTGCCGTAGTTGAGGCGGCGGGCGAGGTAGGCGAATTCTTCGGTGTCGGGGGACGGGACGGCGAGGTCTCGGGCGTCTCCGCGGACCATGCGGAGGGCGTCGATCAGGCGGCGCAGGAAGACGTAGCTGTTGTGCAACTCCTCGAACTGTTCGTCGGTGAGGATGCCGTGCCGGTGCAGCGCGGCGAGCGCATCGGATGTGCCTGGCGGGCGGAGTTCTGGTTCAGCCAGGCCGTGAGTGATCTGCAGAGCCTGGACGAGGTATTCGCAGTCGACGAGGCCGCCGGAACTCAGCTTGGCATTCCAGACTCCCGGCTGGACGAGCTGTCGAAGCTGGCGTTCGCGCATCGCGCGCAGGGCGTTTACGTCGAACGGAGCCTTTGTGTAGACGAGTTTGTCTCGCACGCTGATCACAAGCTGGCCGAGTTCTTCATCGCCGGCAACCGGGCGCATTCTGACGAGGGACTGACGTTCGTAGGGCCAGGCGGGGCCGGTCGGTGCGAAGTAGTCTTCGAAGGCGTCCAGCGAGACGGCCAGCGGTCCGGCGCTGCCGTACGGTCGAAGTCGAAGATCAATTTCGAAGATTCCTTTGCGGCGGGCCTGAATGGTTTTCGTGAACGACTCGACCAGGTGAATGTAGAACTCGGACGCGGTGATGGGAGTTTTACCGTTTGTCATTCCTTCGGCTTCGTAGACAAACATCAGCTCGATATCTGAGGCGAAGCCGAGTTCGCGGCCGCCGGCTTTGCCCAGGGCGAGGACGGCGAGTCTGTTGTGACCTCTCCCGCCTGCGGGAGAGGTCGGCCTCTCAGGGCCGGGAGAGGGTTCGCTTGGAATCGCTGGGTCGGTGGGATTGGCTGGCGGATCAGAACGACCCTCACCCGCGGCTGAGACCGCGACCTCTCCCGCAAGTGGGAGAGGTGACATGACCTGCGGCTCGCCGTATCGGGCTGCCAGGCGTTCGAAGCAGATTCGGACCGCCTGTGAGGTCACCGCCTCGACGACGTCGGTCAGCTCTTCGGAGAACTGGCCGAACTCGCTGATGTGGCCGGCGATGTGTCGCATGTCGACGCGAAACATTTCCCGGTCTTTGAAATCGTTGACGCAGCGGCGTTGCTCATCGGGCGATGTCGCATGCGTTAGCTGTTCCGTCAGTTCAGCCTCAAGCTGCGCTCGGCTGTGTCGTTCCGTCAGGCCTTCGATGTCGCGCAGAACGGGGAACAGGTTGTCGTGCTGCAGTCGTAAAAAATCTTCCCAGAGAAAGTCGCTGACGCCGAGAAGCTGAGCCAGCGCTTCGAGCACTTCGCGGCGGTCGAGAGAGGCCAGCTCTTCGCCCCAGTCTGGACGTTCGAAGAGTCGTTCCAGAAGTTGTCTGAAATGGAGCAGGGCGTTCTGCGGGTTCGGTGATTGTGGCAGCAGGTGTGTGAAATGTTTGACGAGAACGACGGCCGCTCGCAGTCGAGACTGCATTTCCGGTCGAACGATCTTGGTTCCGTCCTGCCGAGCGATGAACAACGTGTCGAAAGCTCGATCGCCCAGGGAAGTCAGCGTCACCCGATGAATGTCGTAACCCAGTAGCGTGAGTGAGCTGGTCAGTTCGTAGATGAATCCTCGCGTGTCTTCGGCCGTGATCTTCAGCACGGTGAAGCGGTCTGACTGGTCGTTGTCGATTTCGATGTCGATGGGCAGGAGCATGCCCGGCGTGACTGACGCGTCGGCGAATGCCAGCGCGACTCTTTCGACAAGCTTTGCCTGAGCCTTGCGAAGCTGGCCGTCTCGAACGAGTGCCACAAGCGCGGTTAGATCGGCCTGGTAGTTCTGCCAGACTTCGGCCGGTGTGTTGTCAGTCGGCGGGGTCAGCGTAAAAACGTCGACAAACTTCTGGGCGGCTGTTGGCAGCATGTCACGGTCGGACTGAGCCGTTGAATCTTCGAGGATATGGTCGGTCGTGAAAGCGTTGCCGCTGACGATGTCGAATCCGTACGCAAAGAGCAGCCCGCAGACCATCGCCAGATCGCCCGCCTGATCGTAGCCGCAGACGGTTAGTTGAATTTGATTGCCCGGCGCCGGTGTGGCTTCAACAAGGATGGGTTGTTCGCGACTGAGTGTTTCCAGAATTCTGGCGTGGCTGAGGATTTCGTCTTCCGAGAACGCTTTCGAATAAGACGGCTCCATCGCTTCGGAATGTCGCGGACGCTGGCTGGCTGGTGGCTCGGCGGTCGACGTTTCGATGGTCGTTTTCGACTCGGAGTTTTCGATGTATCGCGAAAAGATCGTACGGACTTCCGTGCAGTGCTGGCTGTAGCTGACCAGGAACGCGTCGGTATTCGGGAAGTCGAGACGGCGAGCGAGGTAGGCCAGTTCTCGTTCGTCTTTCGGCAGAGAGTGGACCTGCTTGTAGTGGAGCAGTTGAAGCGTGTGCTCGATTTTTCGCAGCAGCAAGTAAGCGGTGGTCAGCTGCCGGAATTCATCAGCGCGGAGAAAGTCCAGATCAGTCAGCCGGACCAGGCCGTCCAGCGTGCCGATGCTGCGAACGTGTCGGTTGTCGCGGCCATGGCGGAGCTGCAGAAACTGAGTCACGAATTCGATGTCGCGGATTGATCCCTGGCCGGATTTAACTTCGCCGAACTCCCGGCCTTTTTTCTTGAGGCCAGACTCGATCTTTGCCTTCATGGCCCGCACGTTTTCCCGCACGGCGTCGACCGACGCTTCGAACAGAAGAGGATCTGCCCGTTTGAGAAACTCGAACCCGATCGAAAGACTGCCCGCAATCGGGCGAGCTTTGAGCAGAGCCTGCTTCTCCCACAGCTCGGCGTTACTGGCCAGGTAGTCGACGAAGCTGTCCAGCGTGGTGACCAGCGGTCCGGAGTTTCCCCACGGCCGCAGTCGCATGTCGACTCGGTAGAGAAAGCTTCCCGATACCGAGTCGGTCAATCCTCGGATCAGTCGTTGCCCGACCTCCCAGTAGCGGGCCGCGTTATCTCGCGACACGAAGACAAGGTCGATGTCTGAGCTGTAGTTAAGCTCCTCGCCGCCCAGCTTACCGAACGCCAGCACGACGAATTCGTCAACGTTGACGGCAAGCTCCGTACTCACAATCGACAGAGCCGTCTGGACAATCGCGTCTGCCAGAAGTGAAAGCTGCACCGTCACCGACTTCAGATCGAGTAACCCGAAGTTGTCGCACGCGCTGATGCGGAGAAGTTCCCAGTGCTGGTAAGTTCGCAGTGCTTCGAACTTCTGTTGAGAATCGGTGGCCGTCGTCAGGGCCTGCTCGGCCTCCTGCCGAAAGTCCTCGCGACTCTTGAAATCGGCGATGCGTTTATGCTGGGTCAGGCGTTCGAGGTACTCGGGATTTCGTAGCAGAATCTCGGTCAGAAACTGACTGTTAACGAAGAGCTTGACGAGAATTTCAATCGCGCGTGGGTTATCGGCGAGGAATTCGAGAGTTGCCAACGGATCCGGGACGGACTTGATGAAGCGTTCCAGGTTGAGGACCGAGCTGTCCGGGCGGGCAGATTCCTGCAGAGCCGCCAGCAGCATCGGGAGCGCGGCCGTGAGTGCCTTTCGTCGAGCATCGTTCGTGCTGAGGTCGAGTAATCGCTCGCGGGCCGTTTTCCAATCCTGAAAGCCGATCGGTGCAAGCAGGACCTCGATGTCGGCATCCGAGACATCTTTTTGAAGAAGTTGTTCCGCGTTTTTTCGAGGCATGCGATGACGTGTTGCCGGCAGGCTGAAAGTGATCGTAAGCGAGTCAGAGACGAACGGTCCGAAGTTTAGCCGGTCAGCGAGACGGCGGCAGGCTTCAACGGGATGATCGTTTTGTTTTGCTCGGGATAGTGACGGTGCATTTACGGAACACTGATCGACGCTAATCTTCACTGATGCAAAACAGAGCGTTGAGTCTGCTCGGATATTTCCTCCTTGATAAGCGTCATTCAGCGAAGATTAGTGTTCCACTTGTTCCGTGTCGGCTTTCGCCTGCCAGGTGTTTAGGATCGGTCCCGAAATAGTTTTCCGATTTCATACCAGCACGAAGCGCAAGCGAGTGAATCGAAAAATGCCCGACTGCGACGAATTCACTCGCTTGCGCTTCGTGCTTGTATCGGGAAGTTGTTTCGGGACTATTCCTTAGTCTGGTGTCCGCAGGTTGAGGAACCTCGCACCGAGTCCCCGATTCGTCAGAAGAAACTATGCTCGCCAGGTTGCCTTTCATCTTTGCGTTTGGTTTTGCCACCCCGATGTTGCTCGGCGGGTTGGTGCTGGCGGGGATCCCGCTTCTGATCCATCTGCTGCACAAGCGGCGGTATATTGAAGTCGAATTTGCCGCGATGAGGTTTCTGATCGAGGCGACTCGAAAACGTGCGAGACGGACTCGGATCGAGCAATTGATTCTGCTGGTGCTGCGAACGCTGGTGCTGGCTCTGCTTGTTCTGGCGATGGCTCGGCCACATTTTGAGACGAGCGAAGGGCTTCTGACGGCCGATCAGCCGACACATCGGATCGTCGTCGTCGATACTTCTTTCAGCATGCAGGTTGCCGAAGAGCTCGCAGAATTGCAGACCGGTCAGAATTCAGAAAGTGATGCGGGGACGGGCGTCGAGCGGGCTCGCGACGCTGTGCGGCGACTGGTCGAAAATGGCCGACGCGGCGATGCCTGGAATCTGGTCCGCATTTCGGGACGTGAGCCGTTTGGAATTATCAATCAGGCGGCGTTCAATTCAGAAGCCGTGCTGGAGGAAGTTGCGGCATTGACTGCAACGGATTCTGCGGGCGATCTGGCGGGGGCTTTCGAGACTGTTCTCACGATGTTGAAACAGGCTCCCGAGATCTCTCGAAAGGAAGTCGTCTTTGTCAGCGATCTGCAGGGATCGATGTGGGCTCCCGAATCGTCACCGCAGAAACGCCGCCTGCGAGAATTGGCTCGGAAGATCGGTGAGTCCGCCGTTGTCTCGGTCGTCAATGCCGGCAGCGTCGGAGTTCGCAACCTCGCAGTGACGGCTTTGGAACTGGACTCCGGAGCGGCGGCGACCGATCAGCCGGTTTCGTTCCGGTCGACCGTCCGAAACTTTGGCGAGTCAGCGTTGGCGGGGCAGGTGGCTGAACTGCTGATCGACGGGCGCTTGGCCGACACAAAACGAATTGACCTTCCGCCCGGCATTGACGTCCCCATCATCTGGGAACACACATTTCGGGAGCCGGGTGAGTTTCGTGTCGAGGTGCATCTTCAGGACGATGCATTGCCTGTCGATAATCGACGTTACCTTGCCGTTCCGGTTCGAGAAGAGCTGGTCGTTTTGCTTGTCGATGGAACGCCTTCCGGTCGTGACCGCGACTCGGCAACGTACTACGTCTCGCGAGCTTTGGATCCCGCGACGCTGGAAGATTCATCTGGCGCATTTGTGCGACTGCGAATCATTGCCGAGGGCGAACTGCCGTCGGTTCGTCTCGCTGAGTACGACGTCGTCGTGTTGTGCAACGTCGGGTTGCTGACCGAGCCCGAAGCGACCATTCTCGAATCGTTCGTCCGAAGTGGCGGCGGGCTGGTGATTCTTCCCGGCGACCGGGTTAACGCCGACAGTTACAACCAGAGACTGTTCCGCGACGGCGCAGGGATCCTGCCAGCTCGACTCGGGGAGTTCAAAGTTGTCGAGAATCGCGACGAAGTGCTGACGTTCGATGCTCGTGGATTTGAGCATCCGCTCGTCCGGGCATTTCGAGGTAACCCGGGCGCCGGTCTTGAATCGACGATGACGCAGAGGTACGTGTCGCTGACGCCGAGCGAGTCGGCGACCGTCGGGCTGTGGTTCAGCGATGGTGCTCCGGCTTTGGTTGAATCAGCAGCTGGAACCGGCCGAGTCATTCTTGCGGCGACTAGCGCAGATGATCGGTGGGGGACGTGGGCGATTTGGGCTCCGAGCTTCGTTCCGATCATGAACGAGATGGTGCTTCATTCCGTTTCCGGCCGCTGGAAGAATCGCCAACTGGGCGTCGGCGAGCCCATCCTGACGGCCTGGCCGGCTCGCGTGTTCGACATGCCAGTCACCGTCCGGCCGCCGAGCGGACCAGAAGTTTCTCTCACCCTGCAGGACAGCGGAAATGTCGTCGCGGCATCGTTCGACAAGACGGACAAGGCAGGGGTGTACGAGCTGAATCTCGGGTCACCGATCAACCGTAAAGAACTTTACGCAGTCAATGTCGAGCTGGCGGAAAGTGATCTGTCCCCCGCCGACTGGCAGACTCTTCAGGCCGAGTTGTTTCCGGAAGTCGACGTGCGCATCTGGAACTCCGAATCGCCCGGTTTTCAATCCGTTCGAGCAGAGCTGCGGTCCGGGCTGTCGTTGCTGACGCGCAGCCTCGCCTGGACAGTCTTGGTTCTGCTGATGATCGAACCGCTCCTGGCCTGGCGATTTCTTCCAGGCGTCATCGCGTTGGTAGTTGCCGCGGTGCTCGCTCTGTCGATCCCGACGCTCGGCTGGCAGGTCGTCGTCGTGCTGGCGCTTGCGGTGTCTGGTGCGGTCATCTTCTGGAGCCGGCGCCGGTTGCTGAGCAAGTCAGTCTGAGGCTGGGCGGCTCGAAGTTCGGTGAATGCTGAATGGCTCGGTTGTGGCGAGTTTGCCGCCTGGGGCCTTGGTGGTGCGGCAGACTGCTCGGCCTCACTAGGAAATAAAACAACCGAATTACGGCACTGTGGCAGTGGAAGAAGTCCACGACTGCTGGCTTGACCTTGCCTTTTGCGCTGGCGATCAGCGTGGATGAGTCGAAGCATTGTCGTCTTTCTGGTTTCAAACCGAGTGAATACTCAAGTTCATCTTTGGGTGTCCTTACACGGCCTGACAATCCGATATCATCGAAATGTGAGGCTCTTCCCGAATCACAACACCCGACCGGGAATATCGGAGCGTCAAACGAGGCTCGCTGACGCTGACTCGTTCTGCCCGGTAAAACTGGCTGACGCGACGATAAATGGTCCTGTAGGCACCATTTATCGATGGGCCGGTGATCGTCGAAAGTCATTCGCAGTCAATCGGTTGAAGATCGTGGGGACCGCCGGTATCTTCCCGGCTTCGCTGATCCTGCTTGAAGCGGGATTCCGATGAGAATCTATGCGTCGAACGTGCATTGGAAGCACTCGACAATTACATAAGTGCTTAACTGATAAGATGATCGAGCATTACAATGGCAGATGATGTTAAACTTGTCACTGAAAAACGGGATCAGATTGGAACGTCGCATTCTCGCCGACTGAGATGTGAAGGCAAAGTTCCGGTGAATCTGTGTGGACTTGGCCAGGAAAGTGCCAGTCTGACGATTTCCGGCGATGACCTGAAGCCATTCATCGTTTCAGGGGCTCAGGTTTGCGATCTTGTGATCGGCGGAACTGAGCAAAAAGCCATCGTCAAGCAAGTGCAATGGGACACGTTTCTATTGCACATCCTTCATGCTGATTTTCAACGGGTTGACCCGAATGCTCGTGTCGACCTTGAAATTCCGGTGGCGACTCGCGGTACCGTAAATGAAGGGGTTCTTGAGCACGTTCTTCACGAAGTCAGTGTCAACTGCCCGGTCTTCAATATTCCTGATAAGGTCGAAGTTCGAATTGGTGCCCTGAAGATTGGCGACGAAGTTACGATTGCTGATCTGGCATTTGACGGCGATCTGACAACCGATTTGCCGAGCGATACAGTCGTTCTGCGAGTCGTAGAAGTGCAGGAAGTTGAGATTGTTCAGGAAGATATCGGGGCGGCTGGCGAGCCTGAGGTTATTGGCCAGAAAGACGACGACGAGAGCGACGAGTAGGCTTCAGTCTTTCGCGATAGGTTGAACTATGAAGCTGATCGTGGGGCTTGGAAATCCTGGTCCTCGATATGAAAAAACTCGACACAATATTGGGTTTGAGATACTGAGTGCTTTTGCGGATCGACACTTTTTCCCCGCGGCGAAGTCGCGGTTCGATGGGCTGGTAACAGACCATTCGATCAACGGGGAGAAGGTTGTTTTGCTGGCTCCGCAGACCTATATGAATGCGAGCGGAACGAGTGTTCGGCAGTGTGTTGATTTTTACAAAATTGACCACAACGACGTGATGGTTGTGGTAGACGATATGAATCTTGATGTCGGTCGGATGCGTGTTCGTGCATCGGGCTCGGCGGGCGGCCAAAAAGGGCTGGCTGACACAATTCGGCATCTAGGTACAGATAAAGTTTCCCGACTTAGAGTGGGAGTAGGTCGTCCTCCGGGGCGAATGGCTGCAAGCGACTATGTCCTGCAGCGGTTTTCAGAGGCTGATCGGCCCTTGGTCGATGTTTGTGTTCAGGAAGCCGCCGACGGATTGGAGCATTGGATCACGGATGGGCTTGAGAAGGCGATGAACCTGCTCAACCCGCCGAAAGAGCCAAAGCCGAAAAAACAACGAAACAAAAAAGGAAATGTTCAGCGGTGTGGCTCGGACGATTCGCCAACGGAAGGCGATTCGCCCACAACCCTATCCGGGCGGGAATCTGCTGACGAAAGTTTGAACTGACACGACCTGGCATTTAGTTGGCGTGTCGCATTGACAGGGGTAGAGTTTTGGCGATTAATCACTACGAAGGAATGTTCATCCTCGACAGCGGACGTTTCGGAGCAAGTCCGGATGCTGCCGCTACAGAGGTTACTGGAATCATTGAAAAAGTCGGCGGGACGGTCTCTGCACACCGCCCGTGGCAGGATTCCAAGCTGGCGTACCCGATCAATGGGCATCGCAAAGGTCTCTACTACCTTGCATTCTTCACTGCCGAAAGTACGGCTGTGAACGAGATCAACGGTATCGTCAAACTCAATGACAACGTGCTGCGGCACCTGATTCTCAGCCACGACAAAGGCCTGTACGATCAGATGGTCGAAATGGTCGGCGGCGAAGCATTCAGGGCGGTTGATCCTGACGCTGAGGTTGAAAAACCAGCAAAAGCTGAAGGTGAGAAGCCTGAGGCAGCTGACGATGAGAAAACTGAGGGAGCGGCAGAAGTGGCTGAAGTCAAAGCTGCCGCAGCGGAATAGGTCGCTACTGGTTGTCACGGGCGTGTTGGAGATTTCGCCTTATTGAATCTTTGGAGGATCACACGGAATGGCTAGTTTCAATAAAGTCATCCTGATGGGCAATTTGACTCGTGATCCTGAGGTTCGGTACACGCCTTCCGGAACTGCTGTCTCGGAAGTTGGCCTAGCGGTAAACCGGACGTGGTTCGACAAGCAGACGAATCAGAAGAAGGAAGAAGTGACATTCGTTGATGTCACCCTCTGGGGACGACAGGCGGAAGTTGCTGGTGAGTATCTTGGCAAGGGGCGGGGCGTCCTGATTGAGGGGCGTCTGCAACTTGACCAGTGGGATGATAAAGAGACCGGCCAGAAACGCAGTAAGCTGCGGGTGGTCGGTGAGAATATGACGATGCTTCCGGGGCGTGGGGACGGTCCTCCTCAACGCGGCGGCGGTCAGAGCGGTGGTGGTCAGAATTCTAACGCTGGTGGCGGAGCGCCGGCAGCCAATTCTGCACCCGGTCCTGCCGGAAGCGACTTCGAAACAAGCGGTGGAAGTGCTCCCCCGGACGACGATGTACCATTCTGATGTTTGAGATCGTGTCGGCCACTGGAAGGCCACACTTCTGAACGCGACCTGCCGAGCAGGATACAACGCTTCAGACAAACAGAGACATTTCATTCAGATAAGAAGTGTAAGAGACATGCCCAGGAAAAACCGAATCAAAGCGATCCCTGGCACTCGACGACGAATGTCGGAGTTGCTGCTTGCTGAGACCGTGCCAAGCCTTGGTGCTCAGGGAGAAATCGTGCGAGTTCGAGCTGGATTCGCTCGGAACTACCTTGTCCCGCAGGGGCTGGCAACGGTCGCGACTGACGAAAACAAGGCAGCCGTCGAAGAGCACAAGAAAGCTCAGGCGGCGGCTCGTAAGGATCAGGTCAAGAGTCTTCGTGACCTTGCCGATTCGGTTGGCAAGTACAGCGTTACGCTGGAAGCCCATGCCAACAAAGAGGGACATCTGTACGGGTCGATTCTGGCTGCGGACATCAGTGCTCAGCTGAAGACCGCAAACTTTCCGATCGAAGCCAGTCAGATTCGCCTGGAAGGCCCGTTGAAGGAAACAGGGATGTACACCGTCAAGGTGCAGCTTGATCCGGAAGTTGAATCAGAAGTCAAGGTTTGGGTTGTCCCGAAAGCCGGTGCTGCCGAATAGTTTTTCGACAGGCTTTCGCAACCGTGTGAAGCCCATCGAAGTCTTATACAATCCCAGCCCGATCGCTTACCTGGCGGTCGGGCTGTTTTCGTGATGCGGTCAGGGCATTTCTGGTGCCGGCGACCGTGGCTCACTTCGCCGTGTATTTCCTGCCCTTGCGGATTCGTATTCAACGCTCGTCGGGTTCTTTCAGAAACGGATTGATATGAATCAGAGACGAAATTCTCGCGAGTCGTTTACGGGCAAACTACCCCCGCAGAATCTCGAAGCTGAGCAGGGAGTGCTCGGCAGTATTCTGCTTTCGCACGAAGCACTCGACGATGTTGTGGAAGTCTTGCGGCCCGATCACTTTTACAGCGAAGCCAATCAGCGCATCTTCGAAGCGGTGATGCGTCTTCATGAACGAGGCGTGAAGGGCGACGCTGTTACTTTGAGCGAAGAGCTGACCCGTAACGGCGATATGGAAGTGGTCGGCGGCGATCAGTACCTGATTCAAGTGCTCGAGGCCGTGCCGAACGCCGCTCACGCGCGGTACTACGCGGACATTGTTCGAGATCGATGGATCCAGCGGACGCTTGCCAACTCGTGCAACGAGATCCTAGCCGAAGTCTACGACGGCGGGAAAGATACTGAAGACGTGCTGGCCAGTGCCGAGCAGCGAATCTTCTCGATTCTTGAGCAGCAGGAACATGTCGAGAAGATGAATCTCCACGACATCCTGATCGACACTTTCGACCGGATTAACGCGCGGCTCGAGCAGACTGGCAATGTCACGGGATTGACGACGGGTTTTGCGGACCTGGATAAGCAGATGAACGGCCTCCAGCCGACGGAACTGACCATTCTGGCGGCTCGGCCGAGTATGGGAAAAACGGCACTGGTTTGTAACATCGCCGAAGGTGCCGCCGAGTCGGGAGCCTCGGTTTTGTTGTTCAGTCTCGAACAGTCAAAGCTTGAACTTGCCGAGCGACTACTCTGCATCCGTGCGAGAGTTAATGGTCATCGGCTGAGGGCAGGGGACCTGGACGAGGTTGAGCAGGATCAGTTGATGGTCGCTTCTCAGGAACTCAGCGAGCTGAAGATCTTCATCGACGATATCCCGGGCCGAACGATGGCTCAGATTGGGGCGATTTCCCGTCGAATCAAACGTCGCTGGGGGCTTGGCGTGATCATCATCGACTATCTGCAGCTCATCGAGCCGGAAGACAAATCCGCTCCGCGTGAACAACAGATTGCGTTGATCAGTCGACGGTTAAAGTTCCTTTGTAAGGAAGTCGAAGCACCGATCATCGCTCTGGCTCAGTTGAATCGTGGTGTCGAGCTTCGTGAAGACAAGCGGCCGAGGCTCGCTGACCTTCGAGAAAGTGGATCGATCGAACAGGACGCCGACGTGGTGATGTTTCTTCACCGACCCGCGGCCTACGATCCGGAAGATCGACCGGGCGAAGCAGACCTGATCATCGCTAAGAATCGAAGCGGTCCGACAGGGCAGGTCACGCTGGCGTGGATCAGCGAGTCAATGAAGTTTGCCGACCTGACGCGCGTGCCGGATGAAATTGCTAATTCGTTCTGATCAGGTTTTTTAGCGGCGGCGCCGCAGCATGTTTAATAGAAGGTGGCGAAAGTGGCTCGCGCGATACTCTCATTGACTCACGACGAGATTGAGGCCTGGTGCCTTGAGAATGGTGAGAAAAGATTCCGCGCGGACCAGGTGCGGCGTTGGTTGTTTGAGAATCGGGCTGAGTCGTTTGATGCGATGCTCGACCTGTCAAAGGTGTTTCGCGAAAAACTCAAAGAGTCGTTCACTCTGTTTTCGGCGGAAGTTGTTGCTCATCAGGTGGCGACTGACCTGACCGAGAAGTTGCTGCTGAAGATGCCCGGCGGTGACACCGTCGAGTGTGTGCTGATGCGCGAGCCGGATCGGCGGACGATTTGCATCAGCACTCAGGTTGGCTGTGCAATGGGGTGCGTATTCTGCGCGAGCGGGATGCTTGGGCTGAAACGAAATCTCAGTCGGGACGAGATTCTGGAGCAGATTCTGCGTCTCGATCGATTGCTCGACGCCGATGAGCGGCTGACCAATATCGTTGTGATGGGGATCGGCGAACCGTTACAGAATCTGCCAATTCTGCTCCCGGTGCTGGACGAAGTGACGGATCCGAAAGGGCTCGGTCTGAGTCCTCGTCGAATTACGATTTCGACGGTCGGACTACCAGAGAAGATTCGCGAACTGGCGGCCGTTGGGAAGCCGTACAATCTTGCCGTTTCCTTACACGCCGCGACGGATCAGCTTCGCAATGAACTCGTGCCGATTAACGACAAGATTGGCGTCGATGCGATTCTTGAAGCAACTGACGAATACTTTGCGACGAGCGGGCGTCGTGTCACGTTTGAGTATGTGCTGCTCGGCGGTCTGAACGATCAGCCTGACCATGCCCATCAGTTGGCGAGTCTGCTGAAGTCTCGGAATGCTCACGTGAATCTGATTCCGATGAACCGGGTTGAGGCGTTGGAGTTTGACGAGCCGTCTGCCTCGCGCACGTCGGAGTTTGTCTCGATTCTTGAAGAGCGAGGCATTGCCGCAACCGTGCGGAAACGCAAAGGGGCAGACATTGACGCTGCGTGCGGGCAGCTTCGGCTGAAAGAGGATGAACATCGAACATCGAACATTCAACATTGAACATCGAAAGTTGAATGTTCGATGTTGAATGTTCGTCAGGCGAGGCGTTCCAGTGCGAAGTTGATGGCTTCGACGAGGCGGTCGACTTCTTCGTGAGTGTTGTACATCGCGAAGCTGGCTCGCACGGAAGCGGTGATTCCGAGTTTGTCGTGCAGCGGCATGGTGCAATGGTGGCCGTGGCGGACAAAGACGCCTTTGATGTCCAGCAGGTTGGCCAGGTCCTCGGCGGAAACTCGTTCGATCGTGAAGCTGATGATCGGACCTTTGAATTCGCAGGCCGGGCCGAGGATTTTCAGGCCGGGGATTGCTTCGAGTTTTTCGTGAGCGTAGCGGAGCAGGGCGGCTTCGTAATTGTGAATGTTGGCGAAGCCGAGGCCTTCGACGTAATCGATCGCTGTGCCCATCGCGATGGCCTGGACGATTGGGATCGTACCCGCTTCGAATTTTGCGGGCGGGTCGGCCCATTCGGAGTGATCTTTGAAGACGCGGCTGATCATGTGGCCGCCGCCGAGGAATGGATTCATTTCCTTGAGCAGTGCTTCGCGACCGTAGAGCACTCCGATGCCGGTTGGGCCGAAAAGTTTGTGCCCGGAGAGTGCCAGGAAATCGATCTCGCCTCCGTCGCCGGTTCGGACGTCGATTGCTCCGTGAGGTGTTGACTGCGCGGCGTCGACGAGAATCTTCGCTCCGACGGCGTGAGCCTTTCGGGCAATCTCGTGAACCGGGTTGATCGTGCCGAGCACGTTTGACATCGATGTCACGGCGACGAGTTTGGTCTTCGGCGTGAGGTATTCATCGAGTTGTGAAAGGTCGAGCCGCAGATCATCGGTAAGCGGCAGCCAGCGGAGTGTGGCGCCGCGTTCCTGGCAAATCATCTGCCAGGGAACGATGTTGGCGTGATGCTCCATGTCGGTGATGAGAACTTCATCGCCGGGTTCGAGGAACTTCGCTCCCCAGGCTCGCGCGACGATGTTGATCGACATCGTCGTGCCGGATGTAAACGCGATTTCGTCGCTTGATTCGGCGTTGAGAAGTTGCCGGACGCGGTCGCGCGAAGCTTCCAGCTCTTCGTCGATGCGTGCTCCGAAGTAGTAGACTCCGCGGTAAGCATTCGCGAAGTACTGTTCCTCGACTTCGCGCTCTTTCTCGATCACGCAGGCCGGCTTCTGGGCGCTGGCGGCGCTGTCGAGGAAGGCTGGCGGCATTCCCTTGCGCCGCCGCCCATCCTCAAGTGGACGATTGAGAATGGGGAAATCGCGACGAACAGCCTCGACGTCAAACGACGTTTCAAAAGGCGACGCGGTGGACGGCTCGTTCATTGTGTGAGGCAAGTGTTTCGGCTGGCGAGCTGCCAGTTTCAGTTTGTGGCGAGGGCTTCTTTGGCGATTGTGTGGACCCGGTGAACCATGCCTCCGAGACCGTTCTTGCGAGCGGTACTGAGGTGTCGGTCGAGTCCAAGTCGGCTGAAGATGCCTTTGATATCTGTATCGTGAATTTCCTGAGCCGTCCGGCCTGAGTAGACCATCATGATGACAGTCAG
>CALDJX010000307.1 GCA_937899075.1 uncultured Planctomyces sp.
CACTACCGGTGACGTTTCCCGGCTGGCCTATTCGATGCGAGAGGCCGCTACGGCTCTTGGGCTGTGCGAACGGTCCATCTGGCAAGCGATCAAAGATGGCCATCTCAAGGCGTCAAGGATCGGGAGATCCGTCAGGATCCACCGCGATGAACTCGATCGCTTCCTACGCGCATCACAGGGCTGAACTGTGCCCCTCCACGTCTCGTTCAGCAGCCGCTTCCGGGTGAGTTCTGCTTGGAAGCGGTCTTGCTGAGAGAACTCTTCAATTCGCGCCAGCAGGCTGCGATGCACAACAAACAAAAAACAACGGGCAGTCGTCCCCGACAGGAAACCGGCTACCCGCTGAAGAAAGCAAGTGCGGAGATGATATCAATTCCGACTGACCGATTCTCCATAGAAACCGCAGAAGGTGAGATCCTCGCCACTGCAATTCTTCGTCCCGATTTGTGGGCTAGGTTGCAAGACGTCACTCCAGAATGGTTCACAGAATGGAGCGATCAGCAACTCTGGCAGGCGATACAGTTGGTCATGGAGACGAATCTTGAATGCGCTGATCCAAACGTCATTCACAACTGGCTGATCAAACACTGGCCCGATGAAGCAGAGTCATTAATTCAACGTCTGGCCGATCACGTCGGTCGCTGGGCACATCCGGAGTATTTGCCGTTTCATCTCGGAGTGCTTCGCCAGAATGGCATCCGGCTGTCGTGTCGGCATTGGTCTGGAGTCATTCTCAAGTTCTGCGATGAACTGCGTCCACTGTCCGAACTGCAAGCCGTCGTCACCGATCCCCCTGCTTTCGAAATGAAGGTGACACTATGAACTGGCGCACCGAAACAGTCCCGGAACAGCGGGAAGTTGAATGCGAAGATTCAGCCCCCTCGAATGAACAAGCAAATTCACTTCTCGAAAATCAACCGGGATGGGCTGAGCCTGCAACGCTGGCTGATGAGTTGCTTCCGGTTGAGTCATTTGATGATGTGATGCTCCCAGAATCAATGCGACCGTGGGTTGTGGACATTGCCGAGAGGTTGCAGTGTCCGGCAGATTATCCAGCGGTATCTGCGATGGTTGTTTTAGCGGGCATCGTCGGTAGGAAGATCGGCATTCGACCTCAGAGAAAAACTCCGTGGCTGGTTGTACCGAATCTTTGGGGAGCAGTCATCGGACGGCCTGGCCTGATGAAGACTCCAGCAATGCAGGAACCGCTGAGTGTCTTGAAGCGACTCGAAATTGAAGCAAAAGCGGAATACGAGTTGGCAGTTCGTGAGCATGACACGTCACTGATTGTTGCCAAGGCGACTCAAGAGGTTCGGAAGGGTGAGTTGAGGGCAGCAATCAAGGACCGCAAGGGCGTTGCCAAAATCGCAGCCGAACTGCAGAGTCTCATTCCCTCAGACCCCGTCAGGCACCGTTATCTCGTCAACGATTCGACCGTCGAGAAGCTCGGTGAGCTGTTGAATGAGAATCCGAACGGTCTGACTTTGTTTCGCGATGAGCTGACTGGGTTTCTCAAGTCACTCGACCGGGAAGGCCGCGAAGGAGCGAGGGCATTCTTTCTGGAAGCCTGGAATGGAGACGGTCGATTCACCTACGACCGAATCGGAAGAGGGACACTCGATATCCCGGCAGCGATTGTCAGTATCATTGGAGCGATTCAGCCGGGACCGCTCAGTGAATACATCCGCAAGCAAGCGGCAGGCGGAGCAGGTGACGATGGTTTGCTGCAACGGTTTCAACTGGCGGTCTGGCCCGACTGTCCGACGTCGTGGCGCAACGTGGACCGCTATCCCGACACCGCAGCGAAACGAGTGGCGTTCGCGATGTTTCAGAGGCTAGTCGATCTGGATGCCGCCGCACTGTCTGCTGAGCGGGAAGACGGGGAGCATGTTCCCTTTCTGCGATTCAGTGAAGCCGCACAAAAAATCTTCGACGGTTGGAGAGCTGAACTAGAGGAACGATTGCGTTCTGGTGAAGAACATCCGACGGTTGAAAGCCACCTTGCGAAGTTTCGGAGTCTGGTTCCGTCGCTGGCATTGCTGATCCATCTTGCCGACGAACCTGACGGCGGACCAGTAACTGAGGCCGCGTTAAGCAAGGCCGTCACTTGGGCACGATATCTCGAATCACATGCGAGCAGGATCTACGGCTCGATTGCTCAACCATCGCTTGGGGCTGCTCATCGTCTGGCTGCGAAGATCGAAAACGGCTCACTGACGGATTGCTTCACTCTCCGCGATGTTTATCGCAACGGCTGGTCTGGACTGACGGACCGCAAGCATGTGGCAGCCGCGGTCGACGTTTTGGTTGATCATGACTGGCTCAGGGCTGAAGAGCCGAAGACGGAAGGACGCCCAACCATCATTCATCACATCAACCCACGAATCGTCGCTGATGCTGCGACGAAACGCTGACAAAACCGACAGAAGCGATTTTTGTCAGTTCTGTCAGCACGGTCTGAAGCACATCCACAAGAATCACAACTGCATTCCGTCTGGCGTATCAGGACGCAGAGCGCTATCCTGGCCAGCATGAAATCGCAGACAGCCGAAAGAGAACAGTACAATGGCAAGTATCACAAAGCAGGCAAACGGTCGACGCATTATTCAGTTTGTCGGTCGTGACGGAAAACGACGTTCGATTCGACTGGGCAAAGTCTCTCAGCGGATTGCTGAGAAGGCGAAGAACCACATCGAAGAACTCATCGACTGCATCAATACCGGATTAGCACAGAGTCCAGAACTGACTATGTGGCTTGACGGCTTGAATGATGAACTACACGGTCGCTTGGAAAAGGCCGAGATCGTCATGCCTCGATCTAAATCGACGCTGGGTGACTTTCTCAGAGACTGCATTCTCAAACGCAACGACGTGAAGCCGGCCACAAAAGAAGTATGGGGGCAGGTCGTGAATGATCTGACTTCGTTGTTTGGAGAAGAATGCGATGTTCGCAGTTTGAATCCCGGTGACGCAGAAGATTTCAAGCAAAGCCTGATAGGCCGTGGCCTGGCTTCAACGACAGTGTCAAAGCGACTTCAGTTTTCCCGCCAGTTCTTTCGGATGGCTGTAAAGCGTGAACTGATTCGTGAGAACCCGTTTGCCGATTGCCGGCACAAGGCAACGATCAACCTTGAGGAACGCCACTACGTCACACTGGAAGCGACCCAACAGTTGATCGAAGCCTCTGATCCAGACTGGAAGCTCATCATCGCACTCGTTCGCTTCGCAGGATTGAGGTGTCCATCTGAAGTGCTGAGTCTGGAATGGCGGAACATCGACTGGGATCGTGGCAGAATGATCGTGTCCAGTCCCAAGACGGAGTGTCACGGCAAGCCGACTCGGAAGGTTCCATTGTTCAAGGAACTGAGACCGTACCTTGAAGCTGCATGGGATGCGGCACTAGATGGAGCGGTCTATGTGTTGCCGGAGCGCTACAGGAATTCGGCGAACAAGGCGACCGGCTGGCGGAATTGCAATCTGCGAACCCAGTTTGAGCGAATCATCGAACGGGCTGGGCTGGAGAAGTGGCCGCGACTCTTTCACGCCATGCGTTCGTCCTGTGAAAGTGATTTAGTCAAACGACATCCACTTCACATCGCAGCCCGTTGGCTCGGAAACACTCCACGGATCGCTGAGAAGCACTACCTGCTCACATCAGATGCCGACTTCGACGAAGCCGCTGGAATCGAAACTGGAGCTACCGACAAAAGCGGTGCAGAATGCGGTGCAGTTGGTGTCCAGAAGGCGATTTCTGAGCCTGCGTCCGTGCAAAACGCAGTGCAGCACGATCCCGCATCAGATCGCATAAAGCAAAACCCCGCAGGAACTTATGCGAAGTCCTGCGGGGTTACACGAGCCGATTCAGACTCGCAAGGCGGAGAGAGCGGGAAACTACTTTGCGACTACTGCAACACTTTGTTCTCAAACGACTTATATCCATAAGTCGTTGGTGGCAAATGTTTTGCCGTCAGTCACGAGTAGTCAGTCTCAGTCATCGTTGATCAGCAATGGTCAGGAAGTTTGGCACACTGTGCCATTCATTTGAACTTGTCTCGAATCCTCCAGAATTCCCGGAGGTTTTGAGATGACTCGTCAGACTGGTTCCAATCGTCGAAGTGCAAATGGACGCCGTCGTGCTGCGATCTATGCACGCTTCAGTTCCCGGTTTCAGCACTCAATCGATGACCAGGTTCGCACCTGCCGCGAGTGGGCAGAGCGGAACGATATTGATGTCGTGTCAGTATTCTCTGACGAAGCCGTTACTGGAAAGAGTTCCCGCCGACGAGGCCTCCACGAGTTGCAGGAAGCGCTTGACGAGGGGCGTATTGACGTCGTCGTCATCTTCACGACGAACCGGCTGTATCGGAAGATGTATCAGTCGCTGAGGTTCGTGGAAGAAGAGATCGTTGATCGAGGGATGCGATGCGTGTTCGTGCAGTCCGCAATTGACACCTCTGACGCGGACGACTGGCGACAACGCCTTCAGTTGCACGCCCTCATTGACGAATTCCTCGTTCAAACGATCGGCAAACACGTTCATGCGGCTCATGAAGGTTTGCTGCTTCAGCATCGAGTCTGTGGAACGATCTCGTTCGGCTATTCGGGCGAAGTTATTGAAGGGGTGACTACTCGGTTAGGCCGACCGGCACGTCGGCTGATTGTCGATAAAGAACAGTCGACATGGGTACGCAAAATCTTTCATTGGTTTGTAGATGATCGACTGACGATCCGTGGCATCGTCCGCAGACTCAATGCGGAGAAATCGCCTCTTCCTCCTCGTAGTTCACAGAAACGCTGGACTCGACAAGCGGTTCGGCTCTTGCTTTCAAATGCCAGATACATTGGTGACTGGAGTTATGGAGTTACGAAGGCTGTCTGGCTCAACAAGAAAGGATATCAGCGACAGATAAAACGAGATGAACCACTCCGACAGGTACAGATCGAAGAATTGCGGATCATCGACGACGTCCTGTGGGCAAAGTGCCAGGAACGGCTGACGAAGTTCGCCCATAACGCCGGGCGGAAATCCAAAGACGGAGATCAAACATCGCGACCTCGAATTCTGAACGGCATGCTGACCTGCCAGAAGCATCAACGGCGGCTTTATGTCGGTGGCCCATTCGGGCAATACATGATGTGTCGCACATGCCAGGAAGAAGCAGAACCTTATCTTTACTCATTGTTGCCACGAGAACTGGCATTACGACTGCTATGCGATCGCGTCGCTGCCATCGTTACCGCTGACGATTCGCTAGTGAGTGAGATCATGCAGGCTGTCCAGCAGTTCGTCGAGAACGCACAAAAGCCGGACCCGGGTCAGATCGAAGAGCTGCAAAGGAATAGTGATCGACTCAGCAGACATATCCAGTTCGTCCTCGATTCGCCCGGCGAAACACCGGAAGACATGGAGGAAAACCGGAAGCGGCTTGCGGACCTTCGCGCTCAGCGGGCGCGTTTTCAACGCGAGATCACTGAGTGCGAGGCACAACTGAATGCTGTCATCGCCGTCCCGGATGCAAACGGAATTCGAGAGGAAATTGACCGGTTATCAGAAATTCTGGCGACTGCCGGTTCGAGTGATGATCCCGAAGACATCGCGGCACTGACGGTTGCTCTTGAGACACTCACGGGTGGAGAAATTACCGTCAGCCAGTGCGGTGAGAGAAAACCGAAAAAAGGCTGGCTCCGCCTGCATGTCAACGTTGATGTTGTACGACAGGTAATGCGCGAATTGGGAATTGCATCCAACGGTTCGTGCAGCGAGTTGACAATCGACATCCGTGAAGAAGAGGTCACTGATCCGAACGAACAGACCGCTCGGGACTTGTTCGAATCAGAAGTGCCTATCAATGAGATTGCAGCACAACTGGGCTGGAACCGTAATTATGTGACGAAAGTCCTGAAGCGGCTTTATGCGGCCGACGGACTTGAGTTACCCGACGGTCGATCGACGCGATGGAAACGTCAAAGTAGTGAAGACCTCAAGAAGGTTCAGATCGCACAGTCTGCCTTCGACCAGTGGACGTCAGGAGTATCCCTTCGAGAGATAGGTCGCTCACACGATGTGTGCGACATCACGGCAAAGGCAGCGGTCGAGTACTGGTGCCAGCAGAACGGTCTTGAGATGCCTGACATCGATGCTCGACGCCAGGCATCGGCCGAGCAGGCGATTGAATGGCTCGATGAGGGGCTCACTCTCAGGGAAGTGGCGGATCGGATCGGCAAATGCATCCCCACCGTCCGCAAATGGCTGAAGGACTGGTATGCAGCCCGCAACCTGCCGTGTCCAGACCTCCGCACACGTAAAAACCGTGGCACCCGCGACGCTGCCTGAACTGCTCATTGGTCGGCGGCTGTGCCACAAAATTTTCAGGGGAAACATTTTCAAGGGAAACATAGCGCGTCCTGGATCGTGAAGGCTGGCCATCCAACAACCATTCCTACGGGCCATTAGACGCTTCGTAGGATTACTCAATCTGAAAGGAGATTCTCACCATGTCACACATCGTCACGATTCGAACTGAGGTCAGAGATGCCGAGGCGTTGCGTCTCGGCTGCGACCGGCTGGGGCTGGAGCGGCCCGTTCATCGGACGGCAAAGCTCTTTACTACCGAGGCCACTGGTTACTGCGTTGAGTTGCCAGACTGGAGATATCCGGTTGTCTGCGACGTCGAATCCGGCCGCGTCCACTACGACAATTTCAACGGCCGCTGGGGCGAGAAATCGAGACTCGATCGATTACTGCAGATGTATGCGGTTGAGAAGACTCGACTGGAATCGCGACGTCGGGGACACACGGTGACTGAGCAGGCTCTCGCGGGCGGAGCGATCAAACTTACTGTTCATGTCGGAGGAGTAGCGTGAAGCACACAACACCAAAGACGGTCGAAGTTGTCGTCCAGCCGGATGGTCAGTCATCGGTTGAGACGAAAGGGTTCGCCGGAGCGGAATGTCTGGAGGCTAGTTGGTTTCTGGAAGCTGCTCTGGGGACATCAGGCAGCGACAGCCGGACGGCTGAGTTTTTCTCAACGCTCGTGTCGACGGACGTCAGCACGTCGAATCAGTCTTCGGAACGAAAGGAGACCATGTGAGAGCGGGAACGCTACGCTGCGGATTCCCATCAGGAATACCTGCTGCTGTTCCGCGCCGGCAGAGTTCTGTCGACGCAACAGGACATCCATTGCTGATTCTCATTGAGGGAATCTATGACGTTGAATTTCTGTGTCGAATCTCGGCCGTTCTGCGTCGCGACGATCATGCGATCCCCGACCTGAGAACGCTGGAAGAAGCT